>CAIQQN010000198.1 GCA_903873975.1 uncultured Anaerolineales bacterium | reverse complement strand
TTCCTGCCGTTACATACAATAGCCAGCCTGGCGTGGCAGGCGAAACAAATGCAAGCACAGCAAGCCCGGCTAAAGACACGGTTGAAAATAACCTGTATGACCTGGGCCTTCCAATTAAATCTGTCATCTTGACAACCAAAGGAATGGTCACCGTCTGAATGATCAACATGGTTCCCAGGATATAGGTCAATTCGCTGTATCTATGCAGATAATACTTCATGTAGTAAGCCAGGATCGCTGAAATAATGGCGTTGATTGCAAAGGTCAACATGTTCAAAATCGCAAAATTTCTGAAAAGTTTTATCTTCAAGGGCTTAATGTATTCCTGAAGCTTGAATGTCATACGTTCCGTTGTGACCTGAACAGCTTCTTTATTGAATAGGAACATAAGCAGGAACGGTACCGCAAAGAACAGGCCGAAGACCAGGGCCATCACTCGGTAGCCATTTGCGGGATTCGCGAACAGTTTTACAATTTCAAGCGGAAGTAGGGCGCAGATCAAGCTGGAGACCTGCGAAATAATCATTCTTACACCGGTTGCGTGATTTCTTTCTTTTGGATCTTCGCTTATTTCCGCATTGATGGCATTGTAAGGAACTGAAATCATGATGTTGATCGTTGTATAGAACAGTTGGCAGAAAAGAACATATACGAACAGGATTAATTGATTTGTAGAGGCAATCGTATTCCACATCAGGAAAAAAGATGCGAATATACCGAAGAATCCAGCAAGGAAGTAGGGTCTTCTTCGGCCGAATCTGCTTCTGGTGTTGTCGGTAATAAATCCCATCAGCGGAACGGCGAATAGGCTGAAAATACTCATAATAAAACCCACTGTCCCTGCGTATGCAGGCTGCAACCCCATAACGTCCGTTAAGAAAATCAGGTAAAAGAATGAGAATATTACTGCTGTTCCGCCCCCGAACAGGTCGCCTGAGGCAAATACACCGATCTCGAAATTGCTTAGCTTTTTACTCATTATGATCATCCTTTCTCTGATGTTATGAAACTTATTATTGACATTCATATTACCACAAGAAACTCCTTTTGTAAACTGCGTTTCCATTTTGAGTTTCCCGTTATAGATTCCCGTTATTGTTAGGCACTTGGTAATGAAATCCTTGTACAAAAAACAAGAAAATCTCACCACAGAGATTACGGAGAGCACAGAGATTTTTAAAGGGTTTGGGTCTTTGGGAATTTCCGTGAAATAGGGAAAGATGTGGGGGTGTTGGGCGGGCTACGCCCGCCCAACACCCCCTATTTCCTGCCTCATCACGCTAATTCCCAAAGAGCTATGAAATCTCGGAATGTAATTCCGAGATTTCATGCTATAATAAACTCATGATCAAACGCCCAGATTATCTCGAACTATTGAAAACAGCTGTTCATCATTCCCCGATAACCGCTTTATTGGGACCGCGGCAAACGGGGAAAACCACTCTTGCGCACATGTTTGCTGATAACAAACCGGCAACTTTTTTTGACCTGGAATCCATTCCGGATCAGCGCCGACTCCAGAACCCAGAACTTGTGCTCGGAAACCTGGAAGGCATTGTCATTCTGGACGAGATCCAGTTGATGCCGGAATTGTTTGGAACCTTGCGAGTGTTGGTGGACCGCCCGGGACAAAAAGCGCGTTTCATCATCCTTGGCAGCGCATCGCCTGAAATCATCCGGAATGCATCAGAAACCCTCGCCGGACGGATCGAGTTTGTGGATTTAAATGGATTTGACCTGGCTGAGGTCGGGAGTTCGAATTGGGAATCGCTCTGGATGCGGGGAGGATTCCCTCGCTCCTTCCTTGCAGAAAACGAAGCAGACAGCCTGACCTGGCGGGAAGGATTTATCCGCACCTTCTTGGAACAAGATATTCCACAACTCGGCATTCAGATCCCTGCCACTGCCATGCGGCGTTTCTGGACGATGCTGGCACACTATCACGCCCAAACCTGGAATGCATCCGAACTGAGCCGCGCAATGGGGTTATCGGATAAAACTGTGCGCGGATATCTAGATGTCCTTACCGGGGCTTTTATGGTGCGACAACTCCAGCCTTGGTATGAAAACATGAACAAACGCCAGGTGCGGTCACCGAAGGTCTATCTGCGCGACAGCGGCCTCCTGCACAGCTTGCTCAACATAGGTGATATGAATACCTTATTAGGCCATCCCAAGGTTGGCGCTTCCTGGGAAGGATACGTGATCGAACAAGTTCTGCAGATCCTCCGTCCCAAAGAAGCATACTTCTGGGGAATCCATAATAGTGCAGAGCTGGATTTGTTCTTCTATAAAGGGAAACGTTACGGGATGGAAGTGAAGTTCAGCGAAGCGCCTGAGATCACCCGTTCGATGCAAACGGCGCTGCATGATCTAGATTTGTCTCATCTGTGGGTAGTCTATCCCGGAGCAAATGCGTACCAGGTTGAAAAGAAGATCTCAGTCCTTCCTTTGCAGAAAGTCCCAGAGTTGATTCGACAATTTTAAATGGTAAGTAGCCATGAGTAAAGCGGATGGGTATATCAGTTCCCATTGTTAGCAGATTCGGCCCTAAATGATAATAACGGCTCTCGCTATTAACATTTAGGTCACGATTTCCAAAAGTGGATAAGGTATAGAACATATAGAAGATATGGAAAGTTGCTTTGCTTGACTCCAGAACATCTGTTCTGTATAATGACTCTAAACTCAGATTGCTATATGTCCAGTTTAGAGAGATAATCACGATGTCACCACAGCACCTTAAAAGCCGAATAGCACAAGCTTCACCAATCGTTCCTCCCCACTGGACTCCTAGAAGTCACAGAAAGGAGGAATGAACATGGCAAAAAAGCGAGGCAACAACGAAGGCACCGTCTACAAGCGGAAGGATGGACGCTGGTGCGCCCAGGTCAGCCTGAGCGGTAAACGCATCACCAAGTACGCCAAGACCCAGCGCGAGTGTCATGATTGGGTCCGGGAGATCACGAACAAGATCGAGCACGGTATGACCTTCGATGCCACCCAGCTCACCCTGGAACGTTACATGCAGAGTTGGCTCACTGGCAAAGACCTTTCCATCCGCCAGAACACGGCCCGCAACTACCGTCGATATACTGAACAAGACATTTTGCCCGTGATTGGAAAAATGCGGCTTCAAAACATCCAACCAGCCCATATCCGTCAGATGTACCTGCGGATGCAAGCGGAAGGCAAAGGTTCCCGCACCATCCAGTTGGTCCATTCGACCCTGCACTGCGCTCTCAAGCAGGCGGTCAAGGAAAGGTTGATCGGGTACAACCCGATGGATGCCGTCGAGCGTCCCAAGGTGGAGACGAAGGAATTTCACATCTTCACCGAAAGCCAGGCGCGCACTTTCCTGGAAGCAACCAAAGGTCATCCTTATGAAGCTCTTTTCTACCTGGCCCTGACCACGGGTCTGCGCAAGGGCGAATTGCTCGGTTTGATGTGGGACGATGTGGATTGGGAAAAAGGGACTCTGCGTGTCGAGCGGCAGCTCCAACAGGCATACAGCAGCAGTGCGGTGCTTGTCCCGACCAAGACAAAATCCGGTCGTCGCCAGATCAAGCTGGGCAAGATCGGCCTGGCTATGCTGGAAGCACACCGCAAAAGGCAGGAAGCCCAGAAGATCCTGGCTGGAGACAGCTGGAAAGAGAATGGCATGATCTTCACGACCGGCATTGGCACTTACGCCAGCCAGAGCAAGGTCTCCAAGAAGTTCAAGCAAATTTTATATGAGAACGACTTGCCGGACATCCGCTTCCACGATCTGCGTCATACCTCGATCTCCCTGCTTTTGGATATGGGAACACCGATCAACACAGTTCAGAGAAGGGCAGGGCACTCGAAAGCGATTGTCACCACCGACATCTACGGGCATGTGATGGCTCATTCCCAGGATGCGGCAGCTGAAAATATCGAGCAGATCGTGAAACCGCTCACAATCGTTTCGCAGTAGGGTCGCAGTGGAATTTGGCCAAAAAACACCATGAAAGAAGCAATCCCCCATATTTGGTACGGTAGCCTACAACGAAACAACCAAATATGGGGGTAAAAGAAAAGTGTAGAAGCTATGGAAAGGAAACCAAGTGGCTCATAATCGCTTGGTCGCAGGTCCGACTCCTGCCGGGCCCACAGATAAGATTACATGCCATATTTAAGGTCGTGTGATCTTTTTTATTCCTGGGTGTAACATTATTTTCTAAAACCCAATTCTAGACAAAGGCTTAAATCTGCTATGGAGCACGTCTCGAAAACATGATGCTAACAACTTCATGTCCAGATACAGGAATCCTTATTCCCCCTTCATCTCCCATGCTTAGAGTAGTTATTTCTTCCTCAGCCAAATTGACCTGCATGATGTTTGCAAAACGACGCATTGATCTTAAGTTGAGTTGGATTGTTTCGTCTGATATGTTATACCCCCGCACTATCCAACCCTTCCCACTTTCAGTCTCTTTGACTGCGCTGATGATAAATTCAGCAGGGGAATGGGAAATGAAAGCTCCTTGGACTGGAATCTCCCCTTCATGTAAGCCCGTTTTTATGACCCGCAAGGATGTTTCAAAAGCATAGGCTTGCTGATATGCTTCTCTCCAATTGCCTTTGTGCGGGATGATGGCATAATCATAGGTTCTTTTTCCAGGCACTTGCCCGCCGGGTGTTTCAAATGCGGGACCAGCGTGCCCTTGGCGCATGGGCATATCATCCCGCGAGAGCCAACCCACGCTGCGCAATAGCGTCAACGCGATTTCGGTGTGAGCATCATCATCCACTTTGATCACCTCTACCTCGGGCAAGCCGCGGTTGGCAATCATCAATCCGATTTTCCCGTTGGATACATCCGTAAAGGCGCGTTGAGGTACTTCAGGGCGAGGATCTTCGACCCAGTTGTCACCCTTCTCCGGTACTCCGATGGGACGCCGAACTACTTCGAAATGACCGTCATAATCTGCTTCTCGCACAATGAATGGCGCAGGGAAATGCACACGCAGGCGATGGTCTTTCGCCAGGTTATTGATTTCGGTCTGGATATCAATCCGGGGAACACCGGGCATCAAAGAAATCCGGCTGATAATTGGAATTTTGACCAACTTTTTAGATCGACTATTCCTGTCCAAGGATAATTGAGCGGGAACTTGTAGCACATACTCAATTTCAAGGGACGGAATTAACCGATGGCGGAACACTTTCAGTGAAATAACTTTGGGTGTGTAAAGGGAATCTCCTGTTGGAGGGGAATAGTTGTATTCATCTCCGGCATCGCCGCCATCCACAAAGCGATTGAGGCCTGTAAAAATAGTTTGAGTATGTTTGTCAGTGACAGTTAACGTACTATCCGCCCGACTTGCCTCAACCAGGAAATGCTCATTTTCAATAATAAAGGGGGGTTTTTTTTCATCCCCTGCAGCCAGTTTTGCGAGTACCTTTCCCCCAAATTCTGATTGGGCGAACCGCAAGGCTAAGGGAAGCAATGGTTTTAATAATGGGCTAACTTTAGTAGTAGGGACTGCTTCGGGAATCTCAAGGGCACGCACCCATACTGTACGCCATCCAAAGCCCGGGATGTCCGGACTGACGAAGCGGATTTTAGAAGCTTGCGGTGTATGAGCGATCACATGGAAATGTGTAACAGTGGGGTCAGTTTCGTATCTGGCGATATCTTCTTCAGCTTGATGCCATTCGGGAATATTCGATTGACCCTGTTCGTCGAGTACTGCATCAATCGTCACAGTAGGACCCTGACGGAAAACTTTGACACGAACGATTGCTGCTCCCGCGACGCGCCCCTCGGTAATCGCACCAATAGTATCTCGCAGGCTGTTTTTTCCAAGCAGGAGGTTGGCTAATTCTTCATTGTTTGCCCCCAGAAATTCGTGGGGGATTACAATCTTATTTTCATCAATAAGTTCATAGGCTGCAATCCCATCGGGAATATTGAGTTCAATTTCCACAAGATCGTGATGCGTATTTCCGAGAGGATTGAATAAGACAATCGCTGAAATCGCGTCGTCATATTGTGTATCAGCAGCTCGTGAAAGCGCTTGCAATGCCTGAAGAGTAATTTCCTCACCGATCTGATCAGCCTGATCAAAGCGCGGTTTCATTTCGTCATGCACTTGATCTATGGAACACCCGCAGATGGAATCGTGCGGGTGATTCTCCATCAGCAAGCGCCAGGCTTGCCGGATGATGGGCGCGACGTTGCGAATGCGGTTGGATGAGAGCGCTTCGGGGGAGAAGCGGTCACGTTGGGGAGGCTGGAGCATGTCCTGGGCGAAGACGCTGAATGGCTCCGCCCATTTTTCCAGCAGGGTTTGGCTGTAATGATTGCGCTGCTTGATCCACATGCGCGCAGAGAGCACATTGGGGAGCAAATTATAGCGACTGCATGCCCGTAGCTCGCCGCGAATCGTGGGAAGGGGGGTTTCCAGATTCGAAATCTGGCTCGAAATGCTCTGGATGTAACCGGGCATGGTGGAATGGATTACTTGCGTATCAGGCAGGTGTTCGTTCGCGTATGCCATTGCAGCCGACGTATGCGGGGAAGGTTCCATGTGATCGGTGCCGAGCATGACCAGGTAATCACTGACGGCAGAATGAGCAGCCAGCGAGTCCCGGACAGTAGCGATCAGTTGGGTAAATTGCTCCGAATCATGGACGGGCAAATTGGCTCCATTGCCGTATCCGCCTCGCAGATAAGCCAATAAAACTTTGGACCCATCCGGGGATTCCCACCAGAGTTCTGCGGGCAGATCGCTGACGCCGCGCTCCAGGGAGGCCACTTCAATGCCAAACCCTCTCAGGATCTGAGGAATCTGGCCGGGATGCCCAAAGGAGTCTGGGATGTAGCCGACTGGCATTTTAGGGCCAAACTTGCGAGTGGTACGGGCGCCTTCCAGTAAATTACGGATATGCGCCTCCGGGCTGACCAAGAACATATCTGGTAGGATATGCCAGGGTCCAATCAGGATGCGCCCATTTTGAATTTGCTGCCGTAAGATTTCTTCCATTTCGGGTCGTACTTGGAGATAATCATCCAGCACAATGGTCTGGCCGTCGAGCATAAAGTGCTTGAATTCGGGGTCTTCATCAAGGATATCTATGAGTTTGTCGATCAGGTGGACGAGTTTTAAACGGAATTGCTGAAAGGTTAAGTACCATTCGCGGTCCCAGTGCGTGTGCGAAATAACATGAACGGTTTTCATTCAATAGTCTCCCTTTACTTTATCCAAGCTTTCTACTTCTCGCATAGTGTCAGAACGAAGGTCGTTTATCCATTCACCAATTTGACACGCTCTTCTGTCAGCAATTTTGCCTCCTCCATCGCGGCTGCGCGCATGGTGATGGGGAAACGGTTATGCAATGGGCTGAGTTTCGCACCCCAACGGCTGGGGAGCACGTAAACCACTTTCACCACAGGATACAGGATACCTGTCAGACGGCTGGCTTCGGCCATTTCGTCCAGACCGGCATCGTCCCAGCCGCCGGCCAGGGCGTAGAAGAAAAAGAAGAACGGCATGGCAGGAACCAGGCCGATGAAGAAAAGGATAATGCTGGAAATGTCGTCGCCCGTCCAAACAAACTTTGCGATCAGAGTAAGAAACAGGTAGTGGATTCCTGCTGCGATCAGGGGAGCAGCCAGCGATTGCCAGAAATAAAAACGCTGCGGGAAGCAGAATTTATTGGCAACGAAGTACGCCACCACACCGCGCACCAATATCCCCACAAAATAGGCAATGATCAGCGCAGTAATCTGGAATCTCGCCAGCAGCACTACCAACAGCCCAATGCGGACGGTTTGTTCCAACAGTACCATGGCAGCTCGCAGGAACGGACGGTTTGCGCCCAAAAAGATGGCATCGCCGAGCCACGACAGGAATTGAATTGAGCCAAATATCATCAGCGGGATGGCGATCACTGCTGCGCGCTGGAATTCTGGCCCCGATGAGCCGGTGATGAACCGTGGCGCGACCACAAGCAGAACTGCCCCCATCACCGCGCTGGTGATTGCCCCCCATTTATACGATTGGACACTGTAATACTGGCTGAGCTTTTTGTATCCGCTGGATAGCGCTTCCGAAATGGCAGGCATGACCCCATCGAACAGGTTGGTTGCCACCGTAAAAGCCAGCAGGAAGTTCCCCGCCAGTACCCAATTGCCCCAGGTTTCGGAGTAGTTGACCAACCCTTTCTGCGTCACCCAGATTTCCAGCGCGCCACCTGCCGCCACCGTAATGCCTCCAAGCATTTCGAGAAGGCCGAAGCGGAAGGCCTCTTTGATGATTCCCCAGTCGAAATGCGCCATAAAGATGACACTGGCTTTATAGCCGATACGTTTGTAGAGCCACAGGCCGAGCAGAAAATCGCCCAATATCAGCGCGTATGCCGCTGCAGCCAATCCCAGTACGCCGCCCATCGAAGCGCCGAGCGCCGGGTGCGCCTTGCCCCATGCGTAGAAAATCGGCACAAACACCAATTGGGTCGTAATGGGAAAAATGAGTGTCCCGATCGCATCAATGTAACGGGAATAGTCATTGCGCTGCAAAGCATTAAGTGTGTTCCGGATCACCTGATCGAAACCAGGAATCTGAATCAGCGAATGGGCTATAATGACCCATGTGAACAACGCATAAGGCGTATGAACCAGGCCGGCGCTCGTAGCGACTACCACCAAAGCAACTTGGATCGCACCGGATAGCGCCTGCCACCACACAAATACCTGCATAAACTTGAAACCGCGCTTGGGATCAGAGACGCGGTACTGGCTCAGGAACTTCATTGAAGCCATGGCTGTGCCAGCGTCCCAAACCGACCAGGTCAGGATGAAGAACTGCGTCACGCGCCCCCACATCCCCAGCGCCTGCGCCGATGGCAGGATGAACTGCGGCAAAATCAGGTTCTGGTAAATGATCAGCGGGATGAACAGGAGGATGCCGAAGCCCATACCCACCAATAAACCCGAAAGCGGCCGATGGAAGCCCACCTTCTCCCAATCGGTGTGCGCCTCTTGCTTCTCGAATTTGCTTTTATCCGCGACCAGCGAATCAAGCGCCTCGGGATGTTTCAGACTCCAGCGACGGACCACCGCGAACGCACTGTAGAAAAAGACCAGTTCTGCACCGAGGAAGAGGAAAAGCGCTGTACGGTCAGCCGCGTGCGGTACCGGAGAGGCGGGATAATCGGCAAACGACATCGGTGTTGCGCCCGCCGCCCGTTCCACCAGGTGATAGATCAAATAGTTGAAATAACCCCATTCCTGGATCTGGGGATTGGCCGCGTCCGAAAGTGACGCCGTCAAGAGGAACTGATTCCCCGACACCTGGTACAAAATTCCTTCAGGATCTTCAAACGCTGATACCAGTTCCCGCGACCCGGAACCCAATCCCGTTACCGTGACTCTCTCCCGCACTTGGGGCGCCCCATTCCAGACGATTTCAGTCAAAAGTACATCGTGTGCGCCTTTGGCATTTGTCAGGCTGATAGCGTTTTCTGCATACGTGAGCGTTACTGGCTGTCCCAACAGGTCTTGAACATCGCTTTGGGTCATATCCTTTTCCAAAATCAGCACCAACCCCTTGCCACCCCTAACCTGTTCCGCCACCCCTTGAGGAATCTGACCATTTAGTACGAACACATCCGCTTGTGCAGGGTCGTCCACCAGCGAATATCCCGCCAGCGAGAGGGCGGTTTTCAAACCGCCATCACTGCCTGCATAAAACACGTTCCGCTGCACATGGGCAACGTTTTGTACAGGCGCACAGGCGGAGACTAATACTAAAACGATAAAAAGGGGCAGTAGTTTTTTCATGGGCATCCTCCTTGATTGCTCTTAATCTCACCAAGTTATACTGGTTACTTTTGCATGGACTTTGCCTCATCTTTAAAATTCTGCATTCTCCTCCGCAATAATGTTTCCCATCGACTCTCATATTCAGGAAGCATTGCCAAATTCAAGGGCTGTATCAAACATGGAGACGATATTTTCTGGCGGCACGTCTGCCTGTATATTATGGATTGAGTTGAACACAAATCCACCGCCAGGAGCGAAGATTTCTACGCGCTCCCTGACATGTTGAGCAACCTCGTCCGGCGTTGCGAATGGAAGTACGCGTTGAGTGTCGCAACCACCTCCCCAGAAGGTTATTTGATTCCCAAATTCATCCTTCAACTGTTTTGGATCCATGTTTTTCGCGCTGGTTTGCACTGGGTTGAGAATATCAATGCCAGCCGCGATCAGATCCGGGATGAGGGGGTAGATGCTGCCACAGGAATGGAGAAAAACGGCGCAGTTGGAGTTGTGATGAACGTGTTGGAATAGCTTTTGATGTCCGGGCATCAAGTATTTTTGATACATATTACGGGACATTATCGGCCGGTCTTGCATGCCTAAATCATCTCCAAATTGAATAATCTGCACGTATTTACCGACAGCTTCCAGATAGAGAGATAAATTTGATAACTGAGTCTCAACAATCCCCCCAATTAAATCTTCGACAAATGCTCCTCCTTTTCCTAAATCCATCATGAAACGGGTAAATCCACGCAAGGTATTCGCTGCCTCTAAAATGTTACCGCCATAATTTGCCATGATGGCAAAATTCGTATTTTCATACA
>CAIQQN010000197.1 GCA_903873975.1 uncultured Anaerolineales bacterium | reverse complement strand
TCTTCGCGCGGCATGCCGCGCCGCAGGGGGTAGGTTTCGTGATAAATTCCTAAAACCGTTACTACAGACTCTTTTAGCGCGGACCACTGCGAAGCAGCAATCGCCACATCTTCCAGGCTGACCAGTTGACCGCTGTCAAGCAGTTCCTTCAAGGCCAATTCAGCTGTGGAACCTTCCAGCCGGGAACGGGCGATCACATCCTTGACCGGTGCTGGTCCGAGAGCGAGGGCAGCCTGCAGGAGCACTTCGGCGGGGGAGCCTTGTGCCATTGCCTCCAGCGTCTTGAGCACCGCCTTGTCGAATCGTTTGTGACGCCTCTTCGGTTGCGGGTCCACCACGCTGCCGCCGCCGAGTGTTTCGCCGGGGGACGGGCGGCGCAGGATGTACCGGTCACTGCGCACGGCCACAACGGGTGTGCGCAGTTCGAGTTGCAGCCAGCCAGTTTCGCCGGGGTTCAGGGTTTCCGCGCCTAGCAGGCGCACGTAAGCCATGGTCTCGGAGGTGCCGATGAAAAGTTTGACTTCGGAGTGATGCCGCAGGGAGGCAGAAACATCCGGGAGGAGGCGGAAGGTGAGGTCGAGGCGCTGGGTGGCCCGGTACTGGCCGGGACGTGTCACCACCTCACCGCGCTGGATTTGCTCCACATCCAGGCCGGAAATGTTTACCGCAGTGCGGCTTCCAGGGACCGCCGTCTCTTCTTTCTGTTTATGTGTCTGGAGGCCGCGGATGCGCCCGTGCAGGCCGGATGGCAGGAGTTCCACTTCGTCACCGGCAGCAAGTTTCCCGTCCGAGAGCGTTCCGGTGACGACCGTGCCGAACCCGGCGATGGAGAAGACCCGGTCCACGGGCAGGCGCGGGCGGCCCAGGTCGGGGCGTTTAGGTACGCTTTGCAGGAGCAGGCTCACGGCCTGCAGGAGCTCCGGGAGACCGGCCCGGGTGCGCGAGGAAACGCGCAGGACAGGAGCGTCCTGTAATGCTGTGCCATGCAGCACGTTGCGGATATCCTCTTCCACCAAATCCAGCCAGGTGGGGTCATCAACCAGGTCGATCTTGGTCAGCACAACGATGCCAGCCTGGATTTGGAGCAGATCGAGGATGGCAAGGTGCTCGCGCGTCTGAGGCATGATCCCTTCGTCGGCAGCGATAACCAGCAGTGCTGCGTCTATTCCTCCCACACCGGCCAGCATATTCTCAATGAAATCGCGGTGACCGGGAACGTCCACGATACCGATTTCCTCGCCGTCTGGCAAAATCAACGAGGCGAAACCGATGTCAATGGTCATTTCGCGTTCTTGTTCTTCTTTCAGGCGGTCGGGGTGGGTGCCGGTGAGCGCCGCGACGAGGGTGGATTTGCCGTGGTCAACATGCCCGGCGGTGCCGATAACGTGCATGGTTCCTCAATTTCGCATGGGCACAGCGACGCTGTGCCCATGAGGATTATTTGGTGCTCATGATCCGCTCGTAAGCGGAGAGCAGTTCATGTAATTGGGCGAGCATTCCTTGGAATAACTGCTCATTGGCTTCCTTGGTTTGCTGGATTACATCCTGCTGGGTCTGGGTCAGGTCTTCCAGGGCGGTAAGTCGCTCTTCGATTTTTGCCATGCCACCGCGGGTCTCTTTATGGGTTTCGTCCTGGGAGAGGGTGAAACTGGTCCAACGTTTCTGGTCGTCGGCTTTAAAAGTGACCCATTCCTGGCGGAAACGGTCTTCGGCCAGGCGCTGCATCTCAGTGATCTCGTTGATGCGGCGCTCGAATTTCTGGACAATTTCTTCGTATGTTTCCTGGGCGCGTTTAATCGTGCGCTGGGTCAATTCCCAATCCTGCAGGTTGCGGTCCATGGTTTCAGACAGCTTGTGCAGGGCGTTCACACGTTCTTCCCATTCCTTCCAGGTGCGCTCGCGCTCTATCTGGGACAGGTTCTGCGTTTCGATGAAATTGGCCTGGGCCTGACGGCGTTCCGCCTCATTGACGAGGATTTCATTGAGACGGGTCTCAATACGGCGGATGCTGTCGGTAAACAGGTCGATCTTCTCGCGCGATTCGTCCAGGCGTTTGCGCGCTGCGCTGAGTTCTCCTTGAAGATCGGCCAGACGTTTGGCGTCTTGGCGGCGTGGTTCTTCGGTGGCTTTTTGCGCACGCTGGATATTTTCAACGGTCTTGACCATGGCCTGCATGCGCATTTCCCAATCAGCGCTAAGCTTGCTGCGCTGCGCCTCTTCCTCGGCGTGGGCCTTGAGTTCACGCTTAATTTCGGCGATGGGTTCTTTTATTTTATGCAGTTCAACGACCGACTTGGTAATGCCATCAAACTGGATTTGGCAGCGTTTCTCAATTTCTGGCAGCTGATCCTGGCGTTTTTCATCCAGTTCGTCAATATATTTGATAATATCCGTGCGTTGCTTGGCCAGGGCAGTGTCATATTGTTCGATGCGGGCATTCGCCGTGGATAGGTGTGACAACTGGGTGGTGAGTTCCTTGATTTTTTTGTTGGCGGCTTTCAGGTCACCTTCAAGGTGGCCCGCACGTTGCGTAAGAGCGTCAATGGTGCTTTGATCTTTACGATGCTCTTCGTCCAGCCAGTCCAGGCGTTTGATGATTTGTTCAAATTCCATCTATCTCCTCCGGCAGCGCGGGAGTAAATTTCTAATCTAGATTCGTCTTTTTTATTATACTGCTTCTCGAATAATTCCTAAACTTGGGTTCTCTGCATCTCTGGAGATTGCCTTAAAGTTATTGTGGAGCCTACCTGCTAGAAATGATTATGAAATTGATCTATTGTCCCAGGTGTATAAAAATTGCCGGAAGTTTTGTCCACAACGGCAGTACCCATTGTGGGAATAATCCCAGCAGGAGCAGAGCCAGGAAGCCGATGGCAAGCAGGATGCGCTGCGCACCCGTTTCACGAGATTCCCATTGAGCTCCTTCGGGCGCCGCAGTAAAAGCCAACATTACGCGGACGGCGCTGAAGAAAAGACCGAAGTTACCGATCAGCACCCAGAAGACTACAGGTAGAGATGTGGACGCCAGCCCCTCCCAGATGGCCTGATGGGGGGGAAATCCGGCCAGTAAAGGCATTCCAGCCAATGCCAGGTTTGCCAGCACCAGCCCCAAAGTCGCGAAAGGCCAGGTGCGTCCCAGGCCTTTGATGTCGTTCAGGATCAGCGTAGGTGAATGCTCTTTCAGGATGGTCAAGGCGAGTGCCCAAACAACCAGGCTGAGGGTCCGAGGAATGAAGAGCATGAAGAAAATATTCAGTCCTGCTGTTCCCCCCAGACTGAGGGTCAGGATGGAGAAGCCCGTCTCCATGATGACAGCATATCCCATGATGCGTCCCAGGTGCCGTTGGAAGGCTGCCAGGAAGCCGCCGCTGACCACCATGAGAATGCCAACCGTCGTCATAATGCTCCCCAGGGCGGGCGCATCGCGCAACCAGGTGTAGTGATCCAAAAATCCCAACCCAAAAAATATGGTCACGGTGGGGAACATCCACAGAATGAAACCGACCGTGTAGGGTGTCGTTTCTTCCGTCAATAAGGGAATCCAGCTGTAGAAAGGGAAAACTGCCAGCAGGAATGAAAAGCCCAGGCCGATCAGGATGGCTGCTTGTTGCACCAATCCTAGGTTACCAGGGTTGGCCTCGATCCCGGCCAATAACCAGCCGGAGAAGAGAATGAAAGGCATGGCGAGAGTTTGGAAAATCAAAAAGCGGATCAATCCTTTGCCGGGTTTTTGTCCTGGCGCTGAGAGTAGCGGGACGGAAATTAGCACAGCCATTTCGATTAACAGAGCAGCATACAGGAATGGTTCAACTGCCAGCGCGGCTACCAAAAGGGCGGTGATCACCAAGCCCAGAGAGGTCAGGCGGCGGGCTGTCCTTGCTGCGGGAGCGCCAGCAAACCAGACGGTTGCCGACCCGTAGATCAGGGCCAGCAAAGACCGGTCTGCGGAGCCCAGGACCAGATGCCGTCCCAATATTTCGAAGGAAGATGTAAGTTTGAAAGACCAATTCCCAAATGTCATGGCGGTGTCGATTGGCATCAACCAGGCAGCCAGAGTTAGGAAAAGGGTGAATATACAGGCGATCAGGGCGATCACTTTCTGATTGCGTAAAAGCATGAGGATGCCTGCCAGGATGAGCGGGAGAAAAATCCATAGAAATGGTGTGCTCATGGTTTTTCCTCCTGGGGCAGATTCAGGAAGTAGGCGCCGGTCAACGCCAGGCTAAGATTGACGGTGGCCAACAAGGCTGCAACCAGGGCGGAACTTTCAACCGCCGCGTAAAGTATTTCGAACCCGGCCAGGACCGTCAACAGGCCGAGGATCACCCGGAAAGGGTGTGCGCTGATGCCGAGTTGAAGTAATCCCATTCCAATCAGGAGCAGACTGCCCCAGGCGATCGGCAGGCTGAGTCCCAACCAACCAGAGGCGCGCAAGGAAAGAGCAAAGGTGGCAGCCACGATGATCCCGGCGGTAAAAAGACGGAATAGTCGTCCCTGGGGCCAGGATGCCTCAGTCTCTTCACCAGGGTTTTTGCTAAGTTGTGCGATGCCAAGGATTGCGCAGGCCATCCAGCCTGCAACCAGTTTGACGGCGGACATCGAGACAGACCAATGGATTTGG
>CAIQQN010000196.1 GCA_903873975.1 uncultured Anaerolineales bacterium | reverse complement strand
GTACTCGACCTGATGCTGCCCGGCATGGACGGGCTCGACTTCTGCCGTTCCCTGCGACGGGAAAGCAACGTGCCCATCATCATGCTGACGGCGCGGATCGAGGAGACGGATAAGCTCATCGGCCTTGAGCTCGGGGCGGATGATTACATGACCAAACCGTTCAGCCCGCGCGAACTGGTGGTGCGCGTCCGCACGGTGCTGCGGCGATCAATCGGGGATTCGTCCAGCGAAGTAATCCGGGCGGGTGACCTTACCCTGGACCGGACCCGCTACCAGGTCAACCTGCCGGACCGGAGCGTGGTACTCACCATGACCGAGTTCGAACTCCTGGCAACCTTGATGAGCCAGCCCGGGCGCATTTTCACGCGCGCCCAATTGCTCAACGCTGTGCGCGGCGTGGCGTTCGAAAGTTACGAACGCGCCATCGACTCGCACATCCGCAACCTGCGCCGGAAACTCGAACCGGGGGATTACATCATCACCGTCCACGGCGTTGGATACAAATTCGCAGGCTGATCCATGACTCATTCCAACAGCGTCCGCTCGATCCGCAACCGCCTGTTCCTGCTGCTGCTGCGCGCATTCATCATCTCGGTGGCCTTCCTCATCCTGTTCACGCTGCTGGCCACAGCCCTGGTGCTGGCCAATCCTTCGCAATCCAACCCGCTCTACCGGCTGCCGATCATGGCCCGCCTCGAGACCTACTACATCGCCCGAGGCAATTGGAATGGCGTGACGGCTGCCTTTGACAATACCCTCTACATCGAGTCCTCACAATGGCAATCCTCGCTGCTCCTGGATGCACAAAACCACATTGTCCTGGAGCATGGACAGCCGGTTGATCCGGCTCTGACACTGACCTACCAGCCAGCCAGCGGAGAGAATGTCGTTCCCATCATGGTGCAAGGACAAGTGGTTGGAAAACTCGTCCTGGGACAAAATACCCAGCCGTCGGAAAGGCGCTTCACTTATAGTTTCCTCACGCCAATCATCCTGCTGTCTCTCATCCTGGCCGTTTTTGCCACCCTGATCGGCCTGCTGCTCACGCGCCGGGTGGTTACTCCGCTGGCCGAAGTCATCGCGGCGGCCGAGGAGATTGCCGGAGGCCATTTGCAGACCCGCGTCCCTGCGAAGGGATCGGACGACTTGCGCGATCTGAGCGACAGTTTTAACAAGATGGCGGACGCCCTGGAACGCAATGACCGCGAGCGGCGTGACATGCTGGCCGACATTGCCCACGAACTGCGCACGCCGCTGACGGTCATGCGCGGCCGCCTGGAAGGGATCATGGATGGGGTCTATCCGGCAGACGAGAATTCCGTCGGCCCGGCCCTGGAGGAAGCTTACCTGCTCGAGCGGCTGGTGGAAGACCTGCGCCTGCTGACCCTGGCCGAGAGCCACCAACTGGCCTTCGAGAAACACGAACTGGATGTGATCGAGATTGCCCGGCGTTCGATTAGCATGTTCCAGGCCGAGGCCGACGAGAAGAAGATCAAGCTGGACCTGGTGACAACCCTGGAAAAGGCCCCGATCGTCGCCGATCCGCTGCGCACCGAACAGGTGATCGGCAACCTGATCTCAAACGCCTTGCGCTATGTGCCCGAGGGCGGGCGCATATGGGTGGAGATTGCCCGGGCGGTGGATGAGGTTACGATCAGCATCAGTGATAACGGCCCCGGCATCCCGGAAGCAGACCTGCCGTTCATTTTCAACCGTTTCTGGCGCGGGGAGAAATCGCGTTCGCGCGTCTCGGGCGGAGCGGGCCTGGGATTGGCAATCGCCAAGCTGCTGGTGGAGGGGCAGGAGGGACGGATCAGCGCCCGAAGCCTTCCGGAGGGTGGATTGCAGGTGGTGGTTTCCTTCCCGGTTGCGGAGTGAGGATTGGACGGGGGGCAGAGGACGGAGGACGGAGTTTAGCGAGAAATCGCTCGGACTGCCAACCCGCGACATGGAATGGTTCCTGGAGCAATACACGCCCGACCCCAAAGACCGGCTCGACCCGCGGGTCTCGCCGCTGCTCGCAGACGACTTACGCGGGCTGGCGCCCGCGCTGGTGGTGACGGCCGAATTCGATGTTTTACGGGACGAAGGCGAAGCGTACGCCCGGCGCATGCAGGTGGCAGAAGAGATCCGGAAGATGGCGGAGGGGTGAGGATTCCCCTCGCCAGTTGTTATTACATACCATCTCCACGTTCCGACGCAGAGAATCGGAACGTGGAGAGCAGAACTCTACCGCCGGTCCCCGCGTAAAGCACATCCGCGGGGTGTGCCTTGAAACGAAGCTTCGGCGCCTCGTGGCGCCGAAACAGCCGATGGCGGCTTGTAGCCGCCTCGGCTAGGAGCCGGGAGAAAATGCAAAGGCCA
This sequence comes from uncultured Anaerolineales bacterium, assembly GCA_903873975.1. Lineage (GTDB taxonomy): Bacteria > Chloroflexota > Anaerolineae > Anaerolineales > Villigracilaceae > UBA877. Next base: position 527 of record CAIQQN010000196.1, on the reverse strand, counting down.
TGTATTCCTTTGAATCAGGCGGCCCTGCCGTAATCCATATTTCAGGCTTCTTTGACAGGATCATGATCGTTGAGCCGAATGTAAAAGTTTCGCTCGCATTTCGGTAGGGTACGCAAATTGGATTTTTCTCTGAGTCGGTCGATCTCAGGGCGGATTGGAAATCATCAACATCAAGTGCATCGAGGTTGCCCTTCAGCCTCTTTTCCAACGATTGAAAGCGAACTCCGGTATCACTCTTTTGGATCTCGCTTCGGTCGTGCGTGACCAACCACGTGCGGTACTCATCGCTATAATCATCGTTGGCGAGCGGGTGGTTCGTGTGATAAACAATATGTGCATTTTTAAAAGGGACATATGGGCTGATCCGATTGGCAGAACATTCAAAGCTGAACACTTCTTCCGGCCCGCCGAGGATGTAATTCTGCCCGGAAGCGTGTTTGACCGTGTGAAGGAATTTGACGGCGTCTTTCAGGGTTTCCCGCTCAAGAATTCCACGTATGACGAACGATACCGGCAAGCTATCTCTC
>CAIQQN010000195.1 GCA_903873975.1 uncultured Anaerolineales bacterium | reverse complement strand
TGCTCTTGGATGTTATGATGATGCTATCGGATATTTCCAGAAAGCCCGACGTATTACACCCGATAATACAGACCTTTCCCTTTTTTTAGCGGAAGTATATCTTAGTATGAAGCGCCCAGGTGCGGCTGCCCGCATCATTAAGAAATTACCTGTGAAAAATTCAGACAAAATTAAAGATGAATTGGGATTACTAAGTGCGGACACCTTGTTTAGCGTTGACTTTCCGGTGGCGGACAGAACCTAATTCAACAACACTCCGATCGTTGTACTGCTCTGTTGCAGGGCTTTCCTGCCGGGCGCGTGAAACTCACGCCAGTTCATCAGCGTCATCAGAAATCGACCATCTCGTCCCTGTTTCAGTAGTCCATCAAAATGTGCATCTCTTTCTGCAATACCGCCAGCATCTTTTCAAACAATCTTTGGCTGACTCGCATTGACGGTATGAAGTTCTCATTCATGAGCTAACTGTTTCGCATCGTATGCACCAGTTATGGCATAATTATTATTGATGCAGGAGATTTAATGAACCCTATTGGAATTTTGGTTGTCATCTTGCTCGGCGTTTCTGCTATCATCGGAGTTACTTTTATCCTTTTCAGATCCAAATACGGCATCTTTAATAAGGCTTATGTCACCCAAGGTAAAATTCTTGACAGCTTCGATGATGGTGTTATTGTCATCAATCAAAAAGATCAAATCGTTTATTTAAACACGGCTGCCGAGAAAATAATCGGTATCACTTTCAAAAGCGCTTATGGTGAACCCATAGAAAGCTTTTTAACCAACTGGAATAGCCTCTCCCAAAACACCAAGACCAGGGAATTCGAATATAAAGGCAGCGTAAATTTTAATGGCAAGTGGCGGTATTTTAATATCCGTCTTTCCACATTGCAAAACAGCAAAGGTGAGGATATTGCAAAAACAATCATCCTGAGGGATACAACTGATCAAAGGAATGTCACCGAACTTCGCCAGAGAACCAGGGATGAAATGTTCGTTTTTCTTCGTTCACTCTTTAACTCCATCAGCACTTCAAAAAACGAGGATGAACTTTTCCAAAATGCTTTATTTCAAATTGCATACACATTTAACATCCAGCATGGTGCCTTCTTCTTGGTTGAAACTTCACTTTCCAAAAGCCCCAAATATACCCTGGCAGCCAAGTTCGGTACACTCATGCAAAAGGGCGATACTCTCTCCAGGTTGCACAGCACGCTGGATGTGTTTAACTGGATGAATGAAAATAAACAACCCCTATTAATACTTGACGGCAAGCAGGACCCTCGCTTGGTGGAGTTCTCTCAAGACTCCGAATTTCTGTCAATTGCATGTTTTCCATTATTGTTTCGTGATCAAATCTTAGGTGTCCTTATATTTGCACGTACTCGTGCACCCGGATTTAGTTCAGATGAGATTACCCGTCTTAATGTTGTTTCAGATGAATTGGCATCCTTTCTTAATACTGAGAAGAACAAAAAAACCGAAATTGCTCTCACAGAAAGACAACGCCTCATTCGCGACCTTCACGACTCCATAACTCAAAAACTTTATGGAATGGTAACCCTGACAGAGGCTATCCAAATCGGGCTGGAAACAGGAGCGATCCAAAACACTAGTGATCAAATGGCTCGCATCAGTGAAAATGCGCGTCAAGCACTCAGAGAAATGCGATTATTCCTTTATGAGCTAGAACCGGTTGACCTCGAACGCGAAGGCCTGGTTTCGGTCATACAACAAAGAATCGCGTCTGTGGAAGGTCGATCTGGGATACGTGCCAGGCTACTTTGTGATAATGAGATTTCCTTATCAGCAGAAAAAGAAAGGGCTTTATACTATATATTACAAGAGGCCTTGAACAATATTCTAAAGCATACGCAAGCGAAATCCATTCTTGTGAAATTAAAGCAAAGGAAGCACTCCATTTACCTTGAAATCAACGACGACGGCAGCGGTTTTGATCCTAAAAACATAGAGAGAGGTGGATTGGGAATTCAGAACATGTATGCGCGCGCCGATCAAATTGGAGGCAAGTTAAAAATAACCTCCTCCATCAATCATGGTACGAAAATATCCGTTACCGTGCCTCAATAACTAGGAAAGGGATTTCCCATGAAAAAAATTCGCGTTCTCTTAGTTGAAGATCAAGCGGTCGTAAGAGAAGGAGTTGCAGCTATCCTCTCTTATCAAAAAGACATCGAGGTTGTAGGACAAGCAAAAGATGGAATAGAAGCCATAGAGCTATTAAAGCAAACAAAACCGGACGTGGTACTGCTTGATTTAGTCATGCCCCGACAGGATGGTCTCCAGACAATTCCCAAAATAAAGGAAATAATGCCTGAAGCCCATGTTTTGATTCTTACCAGCTTCGCGGACAACGACCGTGTCTACCAGGCGATCAAGTTGGGAGCAGAAGGTTATATGTTAAAGGATGCGACACACGAGCAATTATTGCAGGGGATCCATGATGTTGCTGCAGGGGAGGCCTCCATATATCCTTCAATTGCGATACGCGTCATTCGTGATATAAATAATCCTCCTGAATTAATGTTTACCACGGATCCTTTGACACCCCGAGAATTAGATACTTTGCGTAATATCGCCAATGGTCTGAGCAACCAGGAGATCGCTCAAAAGCTATTTGTCCAAGAGAGCACAGTAGCAAAATATGTTAGTAGTATTTTGAACAAGTTACAGTTAGCCAATCGTACTCAGGCAGCTTTATATGCGCTGAAAAAAGGGATATCAACGAATAATTGAATTCATGGATTGTTATGTATTTTAATGGTCAGAAGAAAAAAAGCCCGGATAGAAATGCACCCTTTGAGCAAGATGTAAAAAGAATAACCCCGAGTGCGCAAACAGGATAGGCACCTGCGTTGGCAGGATGTCTGTCCTGTTTTCAATTGTATCGTTTTTAAATCTATTAATCACCTCCTGTGCTTAATTCTCACAAGAGGTTTTCTTTTATATATCCAGTTCTTTGAATGTCATTTCAGTTTTGGTCGTTTCTTCTTCAACCATCACGCCCTGCAGGACAGAAACACTGAAGCGCAATGGTTCTTTTACTACCTTTCTTGGTTATTAATTGGAGTAGACCATCTATGAAATATGACCCATTAATTTGAATTAATCTAAAACATATTGGGATAGTTCTAATAACTAATCAGCGCCTTTTTTGGCTTTCCCGCTTTGATAAAAGAGGCGAAAATGATGGTAACTTTTCAAAGGTAATTTAAATAAGAGACATAAGATATGTTAATTGGGCAATCTGAACTTGCTATCGATAAAACTGGGCAATTGACTCTTCCTCCCAATTATTGTGAGGCGTTTAAAGAGGGGGCTTTCTTAACTATGGGATTCGATCGAAACTTGTTGTTACTCCCAAGTGAAGAATTCCAGAATATGCTTCGTTACATAAGTTCATTAAGCATTACTGATCCCCTGGCCCGCTCACTCTTAAGGTTTTTACTTGGCAATGCCATTGAACTAAATATGGATAATGAAAATCAAATCAACATCCCAAAGAATCTCTTGGAATTCGCCGGGATTGAACAAGATATCATCGCCATTGGTCAAGGAGAATATTCTGAACTATGGGCTCCGAGATTCTGGAAGAAACAGATTCAAATCCTGCAACATCCGGATGCAAACAATGACCGTTTTGCTAGTTTATTTATTGCTGTGGTCTAGAGTGTCCAAGCAAAAATTGTAACGATTGACAGCTAAAGAAATAATTTATGGAGATCCGTTATGACCATACTTGGAATTGACATTTCAAAGTGGGATGGCAATTGGAATGCAGAAAAAGCAAAGCAAGCCGGGGCAACTTTCGTTTTCATTAAGGCATCCCAAGCTACTTTCACCGACCTTCAATTCAAATTAAACTGGCAAAAAGCAAAGGATGCCGGATTATTACGAGGAGCATATCATTATTTAGATTATACAAAACCCGCCATCGATCAAGCCAATTATTTTGCTGATCTTCTTCGGGATGATCCGGGAGAAATGCCTCCTACAATTGATTATGAACAACGCATAACAGATAATAATACAACCACTGCCCTTGGATTTCTCCGTAATTGCCTGGATCAATTAATAAAACGAACAGAATTGTTCGACGATGCAAAAATAAAAAAGCCCATGTTGTACACGGGGTATGGGTTCTGGGTTGAATATGGAGAACAAACCAATCAAGGATATTGGCTCCAATTTCCATTATGGGTTGCCCACTATTCGACCTCAAGTTCACCGCTTTTACCGTCGCCCTGGAAAATGTGGAATTTCTGGCAGTTTACAGCGAAGGGGCCTGGAGAGGCTTTTGGATCCGAGAGTCTTTCAATGGATATGGATCGGTTTAATGGCACATTGAACGAATTGCTGGAATTTATTGGATTATCTCAAAACCATGATCCTAACGACCTTTATGCTACTCTCGAAAAAAGATTGCTCGCGGTTGAAGATTCCGTTGCTTCTTTATCCCAAGGTACTCCTCCCTTTGTAAAGGGCGTTATCGAACGAGTTATCAAGATTGAACAGCAGGCAAGTAATACGAGCCAATCCTTATCTGCTACCAAAGCCGAGTTGAACAAACGCGTTAGTACTCTTGAGCAAAGAATCGCCGATATGGGAAGAGTCACACTTGCCCCTTCCATAACACCTGCCCCTTCCGGTTCACCCGCCTCTTCCAGTATACCCACCCCTTCCAGTATACCCGCCCTATCCAGTTTACCCGCCCCTTCCAGTACACCTGCCCCTTCCGATTCGACAGCCTCTGCCTGTATGGCTACTCCCACAAAGGACGATGTACTTTATGCCACTTGCACTATTAATGCGCTCAATGTTCGGAGTGGTCCAGGGATTTCTTACCCAATAGTAGCTAGTCTCTCAATTGGGCAAATTGTCAAAGTAATAAAACGCCAGGATGGATGGGCCCAGATCGAGAGTCCGGCTGGATGGAGTAGCGAGGCCTACCTCTCGTTTCAACAAGGTGCTCCATCGGACACGCCTCAACAAGACGTTCTCTCGAACACCCCTCAACAAGATGTTCTCTCGGACATGCCTCAACAAGACGTTCTCTCGAACAAGCCTCAACAAGACGTTCCCTCGGACATACCCTCATCAGGCACTACTTCTCAGGCGACCACACCTGAAATCTATGGCGTATGCAATACAAGTGGTTTGAATGTAAGGGGCGGTCCAGGGGTTACCTATCCAATTATCGGAGGCCTGACATACGGTCAGCGCGTGAAAATCCTGGCACAAAAGGAAGGTTGGGCTCAGGTTGAAAGTCCAGCAGGATGGTGTAATCGAAGTTATCTGAGCATGACTTAACTGTTCTTTTCGAACCTGGATTCTAAAGCCAATTCGCTTTGTCCTACCTTGATAATCTACCTGGATAAAACTTGTGATATAGATGATTACTCATGAGTATGTTATAGCTAAAGATTATGACCGGGCATGGCTCAATTTTGAGCTGGATCTGCCCCTTGCCCCATCCATAAATGGGAATCCCAATCCTTTTTATATTGACCGGCCAAGAAATCCAATCATCGAATTGGTAGATGCTTTGCTGGCCCCGTTTTATCGACCACCAAAATTCTATTTCTCTGGCCATCGAGGTTGCGGCAAAACAACCGAGTTGCTTCATATACTTACGCATACCGATATCCAGAAAAAATTCTGGCCTATCAATTTCAGTATCAGAGATGAAACCGACATCGTAGATATTGATTATCGTGATGTTCTTTTAGCCATCGGAAGTCGAATGTTTAGAACCTATCGACAATCAGGCGGCGAAATCCCGGATAACCTGATCAGGCAATTGAACGGGTGGCGAGGAAAGGTCGAACAAGAAGTTGATACTGTATTATCAGGTCAATCTTCTTATGAGTTGGGAGGAAATATCGATGCCTTCTTCGTCAATGCCGGGATGAAAATGAAGCTGGAACCAAAAACCCGTGTTGAATTACGCCAGGTATTTGAAAAAGATATAAAAGGTTTAATAGATGTTATTAACATGATTTCGTCAACTATACAAAAAAACGAAAAGCGCATCCCGCTGTTGCTAATAGATGACATGGATAAACCCGATGTAGATAAAGCTACTACCATCTTCCATGATCAGCGAGAAATAATGATCCAACCGAATTGCGCTATCGTTTATACCGTATCAAGTGCCCTTTTTTATAGTAAGGACTTTGATGCAATCAGGGATCAATCCATATTTCTACCAAACATCAACCTGCACCCTCCCCGGGATCCTGAACGACATATCGTGGAGGGTTACAAAACGCTTCAAAGGTTTGTCGAGGTAAGGATGGACTCCAGATTAATCAATCCTCAAGCACTTGAAGATGCGATTACCTATAGCGGTGGAGTGTTCCGGGAAATGGCACGTATCATGCGCTCATCCATTGGTCGGGCCAGGCGGCGCGATGCGAACCAAATTGAAATGACGGATATTGAATGGGCAGCGACCGAAATCCGTAATGAATATCGGCGAATCCTAGATAGAAACGACCTGACCTATTTAAGAAAGATCCATGAATACAACCGTTTGGAATATAACGAACGACTCAGACCATTGCTTCAACTCCTCGCGATACTGGAATATCGAGACACTGAAAACTGGTGCGATATTCATCCGGTTTTAAGGAGCTTGTTAAATGAGCAATAAAAAAGAAACAGTAGAACAAATGCAGAATTCCTCATTTGTTGAACAGATAGAGCTCCTGTTCCATGAGATTGAATTAGCCATCAAGTGGCAACGTCCATCTGTGCTATTTGCTATTTATCAGTCTGAATATATCCGGATTAATGCAGAAAGAGAGTTGGAGCAGCGGCTGAGTAACCTTGGGCAGACCATTTTTCCTTTCCACGCGCAGGACACTACAAATCCTGGCCTCCTTTCACTAATTGATCGAGTGCAAGATTCTTCCAACGCTGTCTTTTTCATAGATGGTTTGAAATGGGAGTGCAGACAAAATGGCAGCAATATAATCAAGGAAATAAACAAACAACGTGAATATTTTATTGATAACTCCATCCGAGCAGTTTTTTGGCTGCTTGAAGACGAAGTTAACAACTTTGTGACAAATGCAACAGAATGTTGGATTCTACGTCACCGTGTTGTAGATTTTACTGAAACGCCCCAAGCTATAGGTAATCTTCTGGAAGTACTGGAATCGGTATGGAAAGATGGTGAACTCAATAACTTAGATAAGATTCCACTCCCTTCCTCACCAAATGAACTCCTCAGGATAATTGAAACACCTGAATTGGGCATCCAGTATTCGAATCATGTGTTAACTTTAGGTATTCTCTGCTGGCGTAATGGCAATTCGACAGTTGCCTTAAAGTTGCTTAAGGCATCGCAGGAAATTGCAGAATTACATCAAGATAATAAATTAAAAGCCCAGTGCCAAAATGCCATTGCTCTTGTTCAAACCAGCTTGGGAAACCTGGAAGAGGCAATCTCTGCCTATCTCCAGTCAAGTATGTTTTCCCCAAAAACGGGAATTAATTGGAGTGTTCTCAAGCGCCTTTTAAGCAACGGGGACGGCAGCGAGGAAGCACTCCTCGCGTGTAAGAAAGCTCTAATGATTGCTCCCAATGATTTTATGAGCTGGTTCGACCTGGGAAATATTTTTATTAAACTTAATCAATACCAAAATGCTATTCTGGCATTTAAACGTTCTTTAACTATCGCACCGGATTATAAGGATTCTTTGGTTGGAATCGGCCAATGTTATCTGAATTTGGGAAAATACGATCTGGCAATTAACGCCTGTAAAAAAGCAACTACACTTGACGTTCAACTTATACAAGCTTGGTTGATATTAAGTAAGGCTCATCTCAAGGAAACCAAAACTGTCGAGGCAATCAACGATTGCGAGAACGCCATTGAGATTGACGACTCAAACGCATTGATCTGGAATGAATTAGGTAATGCGTATTTGGTTGAAAAAAATTATGAAAAAGGTATTTCTGCTTACAAGCGAGCGATTAGTTTACAGCCGGACCTGGGTTGGGCCTATAGCAGCATGGCATTTGCATATTATCAACTAGGGGATTATTTCGAAGCGGCAATGGATTTTCGACAGAGTATTCCATTATTTGAAGCCAAAAAAGACCAGGAAACACTCTGGCGTCATCTCGGGATATCATACAGTAAACTCAACGAAAGAGAGAAAGCAGCAGAAGCTTACAAACAAGCAGACTTATTGTCCCAGAATGAGGGTTTGGTCAACAATGAGATGCTTCATCCGCTGGAGGATCTGAATGAACCAGCTGGAGGAAATCTTAATCCCTTTGCACAACAGGTTCAGCCGATAGCAGAGGAATATCCAAGCAAGAGCATTTCAACCGATAACCCATCATTCGCCGATGCAACCGAAAGAGCAGAAACCATGAACGAATCAAATAGAGAATATGATAATACTACCGCCAGAGAGTGGAATGAACAAGGAAATTCTCTCCTGAAAGCAGGAGCTTTCAATGAAGCTATCAATGCATACACCAAAGCAATTGAGTTGGCCAATGATTCGAAGTGGCCTTATATAAAAAACCTGGCTTTGGCTCATTACCAGATTGGAAAAATGCGTGGTAAATCATCAGCAAATCAACCGGAGAATCCGGAAATTTGGGAAGGGGATGATGAACAAGCAGAAATAAGAATTCTCGCTGACAGTGTAAATATACCAGCTGCCCAGCGCTACGATGTTGACCCAAATGAAGCAAGCGGTATCAATAAAGAGCCGGAAATTCTTACACCACATGAGAATAATACTTCTTCACCACCAGAAGTGAATGAAAAACCGGTAGATGCAAACACATCACGAACGGCTTCCGATTGGAATGAACTAGGCAATTCTTATACGCGTAAAAGAATGTTCGACGAAGCAATTGATGCTTATAAGACGGCCATCACACTCGATCCAAAAAATGGATTTCCTTACATTAATCTGGGAATCCTCTACCAGCAATTGGGAAAACATCAAATTGCCATCCAGTTATACAAGAAAAGCATCGATTTATTGGAAAAACCGGATGATCGTGCCTTGTCCTTGTATCGGCTAGGAAATGCATATCGTCGTATTCATGATTATGTTCTAGCCAGAGATGCATATCGAAAAGCGACAGAGATTGTTCCGGTTTCCAACAATCTTTTGATGAGGACGCGATTCTCTTTATTGGACAATTTAGCCAGAAGTTAGATGTGCTGAGGCCAGAATGGGCGAAGAGTTGCTTTGGATTGAACTTGGCAAGGTCCATATTAAATTAGGCGCTCTCGATGATGCAGTTACTGCATTTTCAAGGGCAATTGATATTAACCCGGAATCGGGATGGGCATACTGCAATCTGGCTTTTGTATATCAACGGAAAGGTGAATTTGGAAAAGCCGTATCATTATATCGAAAATGCATTCCCCTGATTGAAGATGCACACACACAGACACTCATATGGAATAAACTTGGAGATACGTATCTGGCTTTAAAGGATTCAGAAAATGCGATGGCAGCTTATGAAAAAGCCATTAACTTTGAAATGTTTGCCGCACTCCCCATTAAATCACCGAATGCAGACGGTAAAACGAACTCAAGAATCCCAATTCGACAACATGTAGTAAACGATCCAATTAAGGCTGAAATGAATACAGCAAAAGCACAGGAGAAAAATGATGACGAAGCCCCAAGTGAATTCACACCTCCTGAATCTTTAGAGAAAAAGCAAAATGGAACCGACCTAGATGTTGATAACAAGAAGGAGCAAGCGATTGATCGGTTTTCCCTGCTCACAAAAGATCCCCGTAAAATGAAATCAGCATCAAGTAATACCTTAGTGGATCAAGATGGAATTAACTCCGCTGTCACTGAAAACCATCCTATTAAATCATCCCCGCGTGACGATGGAAATCAGAATATCTCAACCGACGACAGGGTATTGGAACAAAACGATAATAAACAGCCTATTAAAGAGAAAAACGAGCCTGCTTTGGAAGACATTTTATCCAAAATCCATATTTACGAGAATATCACACGTTCCAACCCCTTGAATGATCGAGCCTGGGATACCCTGGGTAAATTATACAAATCTCTCGGGCGATTCCAGGATGCAATTGCTGCATATCAACAAGCAATCAATCTTGTTCCGTCCAAGGATGTATATTATTACTATCTGGGATTGCTTTATGCTGTCGAGAAGCAAGATGATAAAGCCATTCAAGCATTTCTGGATGTCCTCCGTATCAACCCGGATTACGTTCTGGCTCACAGTGCGTTAGCCGGTATTTATCGAAGGATAGGGATGGAAGCTAAGGCAAACCAACATATCAGCATAGCTATGCCTAAAATAGCCAACGAAAGTGCTTATAACAGAGCCTGTTTTTACGCCATTTGTGGTGATCATGAACTCTCTATTGAATTTCTACTTCTTGCTCTAAAGAACAAAGATACCTCAATCGAATGGATAATGTCCGACCCTGACCTGGATCAAATTCGAGCAGACCAACGATTCCAGGCTCTCATTGAAGAAAATAAAACGGATGTAGGACCAGAAAAAGATTTCTTTTCCGCGGGCGCAGAGACTGAGAATAACAACTTACTTGATCTGCTCAACAACTCGATGGCGAGGTAGTCAAAATGTCATTTGCCACTATATTAAATATCCTGATCGGTCTAATTTTTACATGGACAATATTAAGCCTGGCAGCCATGAACATCCAGGAATGGTTTTCGAACAAGTTGCAGTGGCGTGCCAATATGCTTCATACGACCATAGGGAAAATGTTAACAGATTTCGTCCTGGTGGATCAATTCTATAACCATCCTTTGATTCGGAGTTTATTTAGCGACAAGGATGGAAAACGTAGACCTTCCTACATTTCGAGTGACCAGTTTTCTCAGGCAATGATCGATTTATTATCTGCTAGCGGGACTGAGGCTTCCCTTCTTCAGTTACAGTTGTATAAACTCTATAGTCACTGTAACGGATTTCCAAAAAAGCAAAGGAAAGAGGCTCAAAGCCGGATTGGTTTGATTCTCGGCATGACCCGGAAAGCGATCGTTTGTGAATCAGGAGAAGATACAGTTAATGAAATCCTTGGCAATGTCAACATTGAACTTGGGTTGCTTGAAAAGGATATGCCAAAAATAAAAATCTTCATTGAAAATTCTCTTTATGATGTCCGGGATCAGAAAATTCAAATCAACACAGCCCTCACAAAATTAGCTTATCAGCCTGATTCATCCGAAAACAGCGTAATCAACAGGATCCAGGCAGGTGTTATTGCGCTTAGCATTACACATCCCCAACTAAAGCAAACCATGTATGCCATTTTGAATAGTATGCCGCAGACTATCTGGCAAAAAGAAAACGAATTGGAACTCATCCGGCACAACATCGAGGAGTGGTTCGACAGCAACATGGAACGCCTGACAGGGTGGTATAAACGCCGCAGTCAGATTGCCATCTTTTCGATCAGCCTGGTACTGGCACTCCTAGGGAATGTTGATACCATCAACCTGGTCCATCGCCTATGGGATGAACCAGCTTTGCGGGAAAGTGTACTGAGCAATATCAGTCAGGTTTTCTCTAACTTAGGAACAATTTCTTCTTCATCCACAACTGAGCAATTTCTGACCCTCCAACAAGATTTGTCAACCATAAACCTTCCAATCGGTTGGACAGGTCCAGCCCTAACACTCCAGGATCTTCAGGAACAATCTGCAACTGGTTGTACACTTCTTCCTCGTTCAGAAAAGGATCTTTTCGGGATTTGGATTTCAGGGCGGTGCTACGAGGTGATCAATACCCCCTTTCCCGACAACGCGGCCGGGTGGTTCATGAAGCTAATTGGCCTCTTAATTACAGCACTGGCTACCAGTCAGGGAGCCCCTTTTTGGTTTGATTTGCTGAAAAAAATCATGAATGTACGATTGTCTGGTTATAATCCATCGGAGACGGAAAAATCCTTAGGCTAATCACAGGGTACTACACAAAAGTTTGAACCCAAATTGCTGTAGTTAACATTTTTATCGTTCACAGTTCACGTATTTCTGCAAAAAACAGTAATTCATTATGTTATAATTTCCCTAGTGTACTGATTCAGGAGCCCAAGGAATGACAAACATCCTGTAAAAAACCAACGCTATTCCGGGCAACCCAACCCGCTGGTTTTGATTCCGGCCGGGGGCGTATGCCCCCGGTTTTGTTTTTCGCGAAGCACCCCGTCAGGGGTTACAGGATCACCTATGCTCTCTGCACATCACATCACCAAGGCCTACGGCCTCCACACCGTACTCCAGGATATAACATTAAACATCTTAGCTGGCGACCGCCTAGGCCTGATCGGACCAAACGGCTGCGGCAAGACCACGCTTTTGCGCATCCTGACCGGTCAGGAATTGCCTGATTCCGGGACAGTGTCGCATACGCGCCCCGGCCTGCGGATCGGATACCTGTCCCAGGGTTTTGAGCTCGACACGGCGTTGACTCTCGCCGAAGCGTATACGTCCACCCTCACGCCGGATCCGGAGTCTGCGCTCGTTGGATTTGCCGCTGCCCTGACCGAAAATCCCACCGATAAGAACCTCCAGACCCAATACGATGAAGCCCTCACCAGACTTTCGACCTTCGGCCTTCAACCCGCAGACATCCTCTCCCCACTCGGCCTGGCAGACATTGCCCCTGACCACCCCATCGGCGAACTGAGCGGCGGGCAGAAAACGCGCCTCCTGCTGGCACGGCTATACCTCCAATCCCCGCACCTGCTGCTGCTCGACGAACCCACCAACCACCTCGACATCGCCATGCTTGAATGGCTGGAAGCCTGGCTCCAGCATTTCCATGGCGCGGCCCTTATCGTCTCCCATGACCGCACCTTTCTCGACAACACCGTCTCGTCCATCCTTGAACTCGACCCATCTACGCATGGGTTGCGACTCTACCCTGGCAATTACAGCGACTATGTTGACAAAAAATTGTCCGAGCGGGAGCATCAGTTGCAGACCTATAACAACCAGCAGGCTGAAATTCGCCATATGCGGCAGGATATCGTCCGCACCAAACAACAGTCTCTGAATGTTGAACTTACCACCACTTCGCGGGAACCGGGCGTGCGGCGCTATGCCAAGAAAGTTGCCAAAAAGGCATTGTCCCGGGAAAAGAAACTGGAACGCTTCCTCGAATCGGACGAACTCGTCGAGCGCCCGCGTCCCTCCTGGCAGATCAAACTCGACTTTGCCGCTCCGGACCATGTCAGCCGGGAAATACTGGTGACCGAGAACCTGTCCATCGGCTATCCAGGTCATGAACCGCTATTGACTGGGCTCCGCCTAGATGTCCGCGGCGGGGAACGGGTGGCGCTGACGGGTCCGAACGGGTGCGGAAAAACGACCCTATTACGCACCATCGCAGGGAAACTGGAGCCAGTTGCCGGGTCCGTACGGTTGGGTCCGTCTGCCAAACTCGGCTACATGACCCAGGAACAGGAACACCTCGACCTGTCAAAAAGTCCGCTGGAAATCATTCAGTCCGCCGGGGTCTTCAACCAGACCGAGGCGCGCCACTTCCTGCACTTCTACCTGTTCAGCGGCGATGACCCGTTACGCCTAACGGGAAGTCTTAGTTATGGCGAACGCTCCCGCTTGGAACTGGCCCTGCTGGTGGCGCAGGGCTGCACCTTCCTGTTGTTGGACGAACCTATCAACCATCTCGACATCCCCTCTCGTTCGCGCTTCGAACAGGCCCTCGCCAAATATTCCGGTACCGTACTGGCGGTAGTCCACGATCGCTATTTCATTAAGCAGTTCGCAACGGAGATGTGGGCCGTGGAGGATGGCAGAATTAGGACATGAAGAAGGATGAACTCATGTCAAACCAAAACATGTCTCCTACCCCCTACCTGGAAGTTAATGCGGTTCTGAATGAATTGTTACCGGACGTGCAAGCGATTCTGGGTGATCGCTTTATCGGCATGTATCTATATGGCTCACTGGCCTAAGGCGGTTTCGGCCTGGACAGCGATGTGGATTTTATTGTCGTTACGATGGAGGAACTCTCAGAAACGCTCTTTTCGAGGTTGCAAGCCATGCACGCACGCATTGCAACGCTCGATTCCTGGTGCGCCACTCAATTGGAAGGTTCCTATATTCCGCAATACGCACTGCAGCACTACGACCCGATTCGCGCCCTCCACCTGCACATTGACCGCGGCCAGGGCGAACGTCTTCAAAAGATGCAAATCGAGGGTGACAACCTCAGCCGCGCCTGGTGGGGAGGATGGGTTCTTCTTCGCCTCGCCCTCCTGGAAAAAGGGATCACCCTGACCGGACCTGACCCTGAAACGCTGATCGCCCCAGTCCCCCTGACGAGTTGAAGCAGGCGACCCTGGCCACCCTGCAGAAATCGGTGGCGCCACTCCTCGAACAACCTGCCCAGATAAAGTACTCCGGTTTGCAATCTTGTACCGTCCTGACATTATGCCGCACGCTCTATACGCTCGAATATGGCGCCGTCGTCTCTAAAAAGGTTTCCGCCAGCTGGGCGCAGGAGACATTGGGTGAGCCCTGGGTGAGCTTGATCGAACGCGCCTGGGTTGGACGGCATAACCCGCAGGCGAAAGTACAACCGGTTGATATGAATGGGACGCTGGATTTTATTCGCTATACGCTGGAAATTGCGAATTCTGCACATCCGATATGACAAATCCATTCCCTCCTACTTCCTACCCCGCAGTAAATACCCTTCTGGCGGAATTTCTGGCTAGCGTACAGGCAACCCTCGGCGGTGACTTCACCGGTCTGTACCTCCATGGTTCGCTGGCTTATGGCGATTTCAACCTGCAGACCAGTGACATCGATTTCCTCGTCGTCACGGGCGGTCATCTTTCCAAGGAGGCCTTCACTGCCCTGAAGGACATGCATACTCGTCTCTTCGCCAGCGGATGGGCTTGGTCGCAAAGACTGGAAGGTGCGTACATCCCGAAAAACGATCTCCGCCGTCACGACCCGGCTCATATTCCGATCCCCTGGCTGGGTGTGGACGGGCACTTTACCCTGGAAACACTTGGCAGCGACTGGATCATTCAGCGCTGGATCCTGCGTGAGAAGGGCATCATTGTCGCCGGGCCGCCGCTGAAGCCCATGATCGACCCGGTCAGTGCGGATGATTTGCGGGAAGCTGTGCGGGGCAGCCTGCGCGAATGGTGGTCGCCGCCATTCCCATCCCCGGAACGCTTCGAGAACAGCGAGTGCCAAGTTTATGCCATTCTGACCATGTACCGGTCGCTGTATGTACTGGAGCATAATCGCATTGCATCCAAGCCCGAGGCAGCTCGATGGGCGCAGGCTGCGCTGGGGGATCCATGGGGCAGGTTGATCGAAGAAGCGGCGGAGTGGCGGGAGGGAAAGAAATTTGATAGGTTGGAGGAAACAATGGAGTTCATCTATTACACACTGGAATACTGTCAGTGATTGGCGACGGATGAAATATGAGGAATTGAAGTAAACGAAAACTAATTACTTCCTTCACTACCCACCGCAGTTCAACTCCTCTACACTAAGGCTATGAGCCTCTTTTCTCGCCAGAAATTTCGTTCCTCAACCTCCCCTGAAAAGCTGATCCGCGTCGGCTGCCCGGCTCACAACTGCGGCGGGCGCTGCCTGCTCATCGCCCATGTCCAGGGCGGCAAGATCACCCGTCTTGACACGGACGACCGCCCGGATACGCTGGCCGCGCCCCAACTGCGCGCTTGTGTGCGCGGATGGGCCTATTTACGGCGCCAGTACCATCCCGACCGGTTACTGACACCCCTTAAACGGGCTGGCAGGCGCGGGAACGGAGAGTTTCGTCCCATTTCGTGGGACGAGGCGCTCGATACCATCGCAGCCCGGTTCGAACGGGTCAAGCACCAGTATGGCTCATCCGCATTATTCGTTCCCTATGGTACGGGCAGCTACAACCAGCTCAACGGCTCGCATGTGGCCCGCCGCCTGATGAACCTGTTCGGCGGCTGCCTGGGCATCTACAATTCGTACTCATGGGCCGCCACCAACCTGGCCACGCCCACCGTCTATGGTACGCTCGTCACCGGCAATCAGCGCCAGGACTGGTTGAACGCCAAATATATCCTCATGTGGGGCTGGAACCCGGCTGAGATGCGCGACGGCACTAACAGCGACTATTTTGTCAAACTGGCGCACGAGGCCGGGGCGCGCGTGGTCTGCATTGACCCGCGTCACTCCTTGAGCGCGGCAGCGCTGGCTGACGAGTGGATCCCCATCCGCCCGGGTACCGATGCAGCCATGATGAGTGCCATGGCCTACGTGATGCTCACCGAGGGGCTGTACGATGCCGATTTTGTACGCACACACTGCGTTGGTTTCGACGCTGGTCAGATGCCTGTGGAGGGCGCAGAGAGTTACAGCGATTACATCCTGGGAGCACGCGATGGTCTGCCCAAGACCCCACAGTGGGCTGAGTCCATCACTGCCGTCCCTTCAGGGACCATCGCCAGGATTGCAAGGGAGTACGCCACCAGCAAGCCATCTGTGCTCTATCAGGGTTACGGGATGCAGCGGCGCGCCTACGGCGAGCAGGTGGTGAGGGCGGGCTGTGTGCTGGCTGCGATCACCGGCAACGTAGGCGTACCGGGTGGGTGGGCCAGTGGTTTGGGATTACAGGCTCCGGATGGCGGCGGTCTGTGGACGGTTTTCCCCACTGGGGAGAATCCCGTTAAGGCGGAAATCCCGGTCTTTCTCTGGACCGAAGCCTGTCTTCGTGGCAAGAGCATGACAGCCGCTGATGGTGTGCGCGGCACTGAACGACTCGACAATGACATCAAGTTGATCTACGCTGTGGCAACAAATTGTCTCATCAACCAGCACGCCGACATCAATCGTACTGCGGACATTCTTCGAGATGAAACGAAGGTGGAGTTCATCGTCGTGCAGGACAACTTCCTGACCTCCAGCGCACGCTTTGCGGATATCATCCTGCCTGCCTGTACTCAGTTCGAGACTTGGGGCGTGGAGGACGGCTGGAAGTACGGCGACGAGATCATTCTCCAGCCCAAACTGGTCGAGCCGCCCGGCGAATGTAAAAGCGACTATCGCATCTGCGCTGAACTGGCGGAGCGGCTGGGCGTTGGCGAAGCCTTTACCGAAAGACGCGACGAGAAGGAGTGGGTTAATTATTGTTTGGATGAATTCCGGCGAATCCGTTTTCCCGAACTACCAACCCTGGAAGAGTTTATCGAGCAGAACCTGGGCGCATGGACTCGCCCCGCCACCCAGCCCGCTATCGCCTTCGCGGACTTTCGCCGTGACCCGGAGAATTTCCCTTTAATGACACCCAGTGGAAAGATTGAGATTTTCTCCAAGCAGTTGTATGATCTGGGCAACCCGGCGGAAATTCCCGCCGTACCGAAATATATTCAGGAGTGGGAAAGCCCGTTCGACAATCAACCGGCTGAGCAGAGTGACCACGTCCCCGGAGAGGAAACGCAGTCGAACCCCCCCCAGTCTTCGACAACGCAATCAAGATCGGACGGCTCCACTCAGGGCGCTTACCCCTTACAAGCCATCGGACACCACACCCTGCACCGCGTCCACTCCACGCATGATAACAACGACTGGCTGGAGGAGGCTTTCCCCCAGCGGGTTTTTATCAACCCGATGGACGCCGCCGCTCGCAGAATTAAAGATGGCGATGAAGTCAAAGTCTACAACGGGCGGGGTACGCTGGTGCTTCCCTGCCGCGTCACCCCGCGCATCATGCCCGGCGTGGTGGACATTCCGCAAGGGGCGTGGTACGAGCCGGATAAGGATGGCGTGGATCTCGGCGGCAATGTCAATGTTTTGACATCCCACAGGTGGACGCCATTCGCATTTGGTACAGCACAGCACACGATCATGGTTGAAGTCGAGAAGACAAACGTTTCAGCATTTATTGAACGGCGAGGGTTACCCTAAACCCACAAATGAGTAGTTACGCTTTTGTTTTTGATGCAAGTTCGTGCTCCGGCTGCAAAGCCTGCCAGGTTGCCTGTAAAGATAAGAACAATCTGCCGCTTGGCGTGCTCTGGCGGCGCGTCTACGAGGTCAGCGGTGGCGAGTGGATCCATACCGGTGAGGCTTGGACAAGCACAGTCTTTGCTTACAATCTATCCATCGCCTGCAACCATTGCGTCCATCCCAAGTGCGCAGGCGTCTGCCCCGTGGATGCCTATGAGGTGCGGCCAGATGGTATTGTCCTGATAAGCCCACAGAAATGCATCGGCTGTGGATACTGCGCCTGGGCCTGTCCCTACGACGCGCCGCAGGTTGACAAATCTGCAGGGTACATGACCAAGTGCAACCTTTGCTATGACAATCTCGATATCGGCCTTCCGCCAGCCTGCGTGGCTGCCTGTCCGCTCCGGTGTTTGGAACTGGTAGAAATCAGTGATCAGGGGTTAGAAGAAAAAGGACTCGTGTTATGGGAAATTCCAGGAGCAGAGCACCCATTCCCATTGCCCACACTTTCACGGACAGAACCGCATCTTGTCATCAAGCCCCACCCCGGGGCAAAACAGGTCGGAGAGGGTACACACGTAAGCAATCGAGAAGAAACATCTCCGGCACTTCCCCGTGCAACTGCCAGGGACGAAATTCCACTCATTTTTTTCACCCTGTTTGCGCAAATGGCGATTGGCGCATTCGGGACAATCTTCATGATTTATTTGGGGCTCAGCGACAAACAGGTTGCCGGGCGGATCACCTTTATTCCGTTATTGGCTGTCGGCGCGGCAATCACGGTTGCCTTGCTTGTTTCCTTTTTTCACCTTGGAACTCCTAAAAATGCCTGGCGGGCGCTGAACCACATGCGCAAGTCGTGGTTGAGCCGTGAGATCCTTTTCACATCCGGATTTGCGGGATGTTGGGTGATCCTCACGGGGCTGAAGCTGTTCCGGATCGGTGCCTTCTCTGTGTGGGCAAGCCTCGCCGCACTCACGGCGTTTTGCGGGTTGGCTGCGCTTTATGCTATGCAGCGAGTCTACCAACTCCGCAGTGTGCCCGCATGGAATGCAGGTCGCACACTGCTCGAATTCAGTATCTCCACGGTAGTTTTGGGATGTTTGCTGACCGGCACACTTTTCCCCCGGGACGCCCCTGTTGGCGTCATGGTTTGGATCGCTCTGGCTGGCATCATGACTTTTTCAGCAGCCAGTCAAGTCACCATATCCACCGCGAATCCTGTAAACATTAAGCTCAGTAAGTGGAGAGCTGGCCTGCTCCTGGCAGGCTTGCTTGGCGCAGTGGCCCTGTCCATCTGGCCATCCAGCGCCGGTAGGGGAAGCGTATTCCTGGTTTTAATGATTGCACTGGCCGAAGAGGCCATCGGGCGTTGGCTTTTCTACGCCCGCCGGAACCCCGGAATATAGATCAATGATCGCTAGAAACAGCACAAAGCGGTAGGGAGCAATCTCTGTCGCTTTTTTCATAATACTAAAAATCTTGACTTACTGTTTATTATACAGTATACTGTCGTCAATGGTGATGCTATGACAAACGAATCCTTTGAAAATGTAATCCTTGAACTGCGGCGCGGTGTGATCGTACTGGCTGTTTTGAGTCAGTTGGACAAAGAGCAGTATGGATACTCGCTCATTAATGGATTAAAAGAACTCGGCCTGGAGATCGACCAGGGCACGCTCTACCCCCTGCTCCGCCGGTTGGAGAGTCAGGGATTGCTCCAATCCAACTGGCGCATCGAAGCCGACCGTCCGCGCCGCTATTACGTTCTCAGCGCTGAAGGCAGGAACCTCCTGCCCAGATTGAAACAAGAATGGATCGCCATTGTATCCATGATGAAAAAGATGTTGTAAGTTGGAAGGAGAATCAAAATGAGTACAAACCTGATTGATACCTACGTTTTTGAGATTGGACGCCGCCTTCCCAGGAAGACACATACCGATATCGAGGCAGAAATCCGCTCGATCCTGCAGGATATGCTTGAAGAACGCAGCCAGAAGACCGGCAAACCCATAGATGAAGAGATGACGCTCGATGTCCTGAAAGCATATGGCGCGCCCGAGAAAGTCGCTGCCACCTATCAAGGGGAACGCTACGTGATCGGCCCGCAACTATACCCCATCTTTATGCAGGTGCTGCGCATCGTACTGATGGTGATTGGCATCCTGGCCGCCATCGGTTTGGGGGTTGCCATTTATCAAATGGTTGGTCGCCCGCAGAACGCTTTTGAAATATTCATTAAAGCCGTTGCCAATTTTGGAGCTTCCGTAATGACTGCCCTTGGCAATATCGTGCTTATATTCGCCATCCTGGAATGGGCCCTCTATCGTGCCGGCAAGAAGGTGGAGGTCAAAGGATTGCCGAAAGAAAAGGAATGGGATCCGCGTTCGCTCACCAAAGTATCTTCCCCAAACCAGGTCAAAATGGGTGAAACCATTGTGGAAATTATTGGTTGTTTTGCAGCGACCGTCATCTTCAATTTCTACCGACTGAGCATCGGCTTCACCCCCCGCTTGAATAGTGTTTTCGAAAATGGCAACTGGTCGTCCGTAACCGTCATCCCTTTGCTCTCCGAAGCCTTCTTCCGCTACGTTCCTTTTCTGACATTGGTCTGGGTGCTGACTATCGTCCTGAACATCATACTACTGCGCATTGGCCATTGGAATACGGTGACACGCATCAACTCGATCGGTTTGAAGGTGATCGGCATCGTTATTGCAGCTGTAATGCTGGCTGGCCCTTCATTGATTGGTGTCACCACTCCCGCTTTGGTTACCGTTCTTGGTGACGCAGAAGGAGCCCGGGTTCTGATGACCTTGATCACCCAGTCTGTGCGGGGGGTCCTCTGGCTTTCAATCATCGGCGGAAGCATAGATGTTATCCGGGTGATCTACCGAACGATTACAGCAACTAAATAGCATTGGCTGGTATTGAGTCAGCCCTCCCGGGGTATTCGAGAGGGTTGTTTATTTGCCTGCTTCATTCCCCATGTTAACTTTCCGAATTTTAGTATAAGAATCATGCACTGTAATTCAATAATCGTCTGATCATACGTCAAAATACAGGCTCATCTCATATGGATGCGGGCGATTGCGGACTGCATAGTATTCCTGATTGCGTTTGAAATCTACCCACTGCTTGAGAAGTTCTTCCGTGAAGACGCCGCCTGCAGTCAGGAATTCATGATCCGCTTCCAGGGCGCGCAAGGCCTCATCAAGCGAAGATGGCAGTGCTTTGATCTGGGAGCGCTGCTCATCTGTCCAGGCGAAGACATTCTGATCAATCGGACCAAACCCAGCCGTGGTGGGATCAATTTTATTGCGGACGCCATCCAGACCAGCCATCAGCATCCCGGCCAGCGCCAGGTAGACGTTACAGGTGGCATCGGGTGGGCGAAACTCCACGCGGGCGGTATCAGGCTGGTTGGCATACTTGGGGATACGTACCGCGGCACTGCGATTTCCTAGCGAGAAAAAGGCGTTGACCGGTGCTTCGAAGCCGGGAATAAGCCGGCGATAGGAATTGGTGCTGGGGTTGGTCAGTGCCAGGAGTGCCGGGCCATGCGTAAGGAGGCCGCCGATGTAGTAGAGCGCCTCCTGCGAGAGACAGCCGTACCCCTTGGCATCATAAAAGACATTCTTATTCTTTTTGAATAAGTGCTGGTGGAAGTGCATCCCGCTGCCGGCCTCGCCGAAGAGCGGCTTGGGCATGAAGGTAGCGGTCTGGCCGTGAGCATGGGCTATCATCTTGGTGACATATTTGATGATCATGGTGGCGTCCCCCGCAGGGACGAGACCCATCATCGGAGTTTCAATCTCCGACTGACCCGGGCCACCAACTTCGTGGTGGTGATATTTGACCGGAACTCCCATTGCTTCCAGGTTCCTGACGATTTCCGTGCGGAGCTTATAAAGAGAATCTTTTGGGGGAATGGCATGGTAACCGCCATGCAACGGGATATAATGTCCGTGCCCACCGGCGGCGCTGTTCCAATCGGCCTCACCAGAGGAGATGGCATAGCTGGCGCGGTTCACACCATTTTCGTAGGAAACACTGTCAAAAATATAGAACTCATATTCCGGTCCCCAGCGGCTTTCGTCGGCTATAGCTGTGAACTTAAGGTACTCTTCGGCACGAATGGCAATATTGCGCGGGTCGTTCTCGAAGATGGCGTGTGTGTCAGCTTCCAGGGTGGTGCAGAGGAACGACAGGGTTGGCATATCCCAGAAAGGGTCCATAAAGGCCGTACCGAGGTCCGGAACGAGCACCATATCGCCGGCTTTAACAGATTTCAATCCCACCGCTGAACCGTCGAAACCAATACCTTTTTCCATCAAGTCCGGGACGAATTGTTTTGCCGGGATGGTGAGGTGGTGCCAGCGTCCCCACAAGTCACAGAATTTCAAGTCCACCATCTCGACATGATAATCTTTGACATACTTTAGAGCCTGGTCAAACGTCTGGAACATAACGCCTCCGTTGGGCTGAGCACTAATCGTTAACGCTACTGTAGCACGTCTGAACCGCTTTGGGGATGTGTAATCCATCCTTTGCTGGATAGCCAGTCATCATTCCTACAAAGTATGGCGCTTACAATCACAAGGTTGTTATGCCATGCTGGCATCTGTTAATAATAATGAGGAATTTTTCGCCCTTCTGCCCGAAACAGGAATCGCCTGTGCTAAGGGTGTTGCCCGACATATGTAAGAAAAAGCCCGGGCTTGTGTCCGGGCTGAAAATTTAAGGACTGCCTCCGAAAAACAATTCCCACCAGATGCGCCAGTTGGGCAGTTCCTCTGCTTGCGGCATAGGCGTTGGTTCTGGCGTTGGAGTGAGATTTGCGCCTGGCACCACCTCCACAGGATGTTCGTCTGGGCGCACCATTTTATTTCCATAGGCCCACTCATCCACCGCCAAATCAGAAGTAGCATAAGCTACCTGACCAGCCAGGGCAGTCTGTGTCTGTATTACCGCAGTTGCCTCAGCACTTACCGCATTCAACTGCGCAGTCAGGCGATCCAGTTCCTCCATGCGGCGGTTGAAATCCACCAGTAAAATTACCGCCAGGAGGAGACCAATGATAATTAGAATATTACGCCACTTGAACGTCATAATAATATCTTACACCGTCCCAGCCGGTTTGACAAGCCGGTGGTCGCGACGGAAAAGGTCCTCTGCCAGTTCACGCGCCTGGATGACCTGCACATGTCCATGGTCCAGCCAAACGACAGCAGGGCGGCGACCGCCATTGTAATTGCTGGACATGCTCAGTTGGTATGCCCCGCTGACCGGGACAGCCACCAAGTCTCCTTCCCGTAACTCCGGGAAGAGCAGCTCTTCTATCAATACATCCCCACTCTCGCAATACGGCCCGGCGAACCAGACCGGTTCCTTCGCCGGCCGTTCCGGATCCCGCACAGGCAGCGCTGAATACCGTGACCCGTACAACGCCGGACGCGGGTTATCTGCCATGCCACCATCCAGCAACGCCCACACCCTGTCACCAATCTGTTTTACCGCCCCCACCCGGTATAGTGCCACACCCGCCCGCGCCACCAGGCCGCGCCCTGGCTCCAGGTGCAGACGGGGCAGGGAGAGCCCTCGTTCCTTGCAGCCCCGAACAAGGGTCCCGGCAACGAGGCGGGCGTAATCAGCCAGGTCAGGCTGGGGTAATTCATCCTCATGGTAAGCCACACCCCAACCGCCGCCAGGGCTTAGTGTCCAGCCAGCACCAAAGCCAATTTTCTGTACCAAGTCAAGGGCACGGTCAATCCCCCGGGCCAGCGGAGTGGGATCGCGAAATTGGGAACCTTGATGGAAATGGAGACCGGTGAGGGTCAGGGCATGTTCCCGACAGAGTTGAGCAGCCTGGAGGATTTGTAGGGCATCCATACCAAACTTGCTGCCAGCGTGGCCGGTCTGAGTGTAAGCATGGGTCTCCACTGCCAGCCCAGGTTGGAACCGCAGCCACAGATCCGGCATGCTCCGATGTCGGGATATTTCGACCAGATGCTGGAGTTCAGTCAGATTATCCACCACGAGGACCCCGGCGTGTTCGCAAGCCGCTTCTAGGTCCTCCATTGACTTGTTTACGCCGTGGGCGAGCAACCGCTCTCGTGGTACACCTGCCGCGACGGCGATAGCAATTTCACCCAGCCCGGTGCAATCCAACCACATATTGTGTTGCTGTGTCCACTCGGCTATGGCAAGGCATAGAAAGGCTTTGCCAGCATATGTGAGACCGCTCACGCCGGGATAAAATTCAGCCAAAGCAGTCTGATAAGCATCGACAGCGTTATCCAGCGTGGCGCGGTCGTAGAGATAGAGTGGTGTGCAAAATTGGTCCGCCAGGTTCGTCAGATCGCAACCTCCGATGGTCAGAGAGCCGTGTTCTATCGTAGTAGTATCGGGAAAAAGATTTAGGCGATCCATAAGGTATTTTTACCACAGAATCCATACATTGCCCTGACGCAGGTGCCGGCGGAGAAAAAGAGTCATCCATCGCGATGGGGATCAAAACCAAAAACCCGCGTTTCCGCGGGTTTCCTATGCCGAAGGAGGGACTTGAACCCTCACGACCGTAAGGCCACTAAGCCCTGAACCTAGCGCGTCTGCCAGTTCCGCCACTTCGGCGTGCGGGTTGTATTTTATCCGAAACTAAGATTTTGTCAACCTGCAAGCCCGCGTAAACTACATTGCAATGTACTCACGCAGGTTATGCCCCACTGCATAGGCAGCCGCCTCGGCGCGGTTATTGACACCCAATTTGGAGAGAATACTACTGACATAGTTGCGCACCGTCCCTTCGCCGAGGAAGAGCGCTTTGGCGATCTCACGGTTGGTCTTGCCTTCCGATACGAGCAGCAGGACATGTTTCTCCTGCTGACTGAGATGGGCAAAAGCTGAGGCTTCCTCTTCTTTCACCGCCCGGCGCACTTCCTGGAAGACCCGCTGGGTCACCGTTGGGTCGAGCATGGCCTCGCCACGACCAACCGCTTCAAGCGCCCGGACCAGATCCTCACCGCCAATTTGCTTCAGGATATATCCTGAAGCCCCAGCACGGATGGCTGAGAAAAGCATCTCATCTTCGGCATAGGAGGTCAACATGATAACCTTGATCTCTGGAAAACGCCCGGTAATTTCCTCGCAGGCCTCGATGCCAGAAGTGCCCGGCAAGCGGATATCCATCACCACCACATCCGGGTGTGCACTATTTACAATTTCCATTGCCTCGCGCGCCGAAGACGCCTCGCCAACCACGTCAAACTGCGGATGGCGCTCCAGGAGCGATTTCAACCCCAATCGAACAACTTCGTGATCATCTACCAGTAAGATGCGTTGTTTAGCCATGGGTTATCTTTCCTCCGGAGAGAGTATATTCGAGAGTGGATTGTCTGGCAAGGATACAGAATGGTATATCCTGACACACCGTATGAACGTGATTCCGCCTAATACTTGATGGCGCTGAACTTGTTAAGTTTGTCCCAGCGATGGGTGGCGATAATCTGACGGACAGTACCGGTCTGACCACGCACCACCAGACTGTCGGTGCGCGCCCCCGAACCAAAGTACTTCACACCATCCAGAAATTCACCGTCGGTAACTCCTGTGGCAGCGAAGAAGACATCCTCCGTCGAGACTAAATCGTTCATGGTCAGTACTTTTTTAAAATCGTAGCCCATTTCGCGTCCACGACGAAGTTCGTCATCGTTGCGGGCATAGAGTTTTCCCTGGATCTCGCCTCCCATAGCGCGTAGAGCACAGGCGGAGAGCACTCCCTCGGGGGTGCCACCTACGCCCAACAGGGCATCGATCCCGGAATCAGGCCAGGAGGTCATTAACGCACCAGCCACATCCCCGTCTGGGATCAGGCGAATGCGCGCTCCCGCGCGTCGTACTTCGGCAACCAGTTGTTCGTGGCGCGGGCGGTCGAGAATGGCCACCGTCACATCTTCAACAGATTTGCCACCTGCTTTTGCAATTGCAGTGAGGTTGTGTTTCACCGGTGCAAGAATATCCACTTTACCTTTGGCTTGCGGCCCAACTGCAATCTTGTCCATATAAACGAATGGGCCAGGGTCGAACATCGTCCCGCGCGGTGCGAGGGCTACGATCGAGAGGGCACTCCAGGTTCCATTGGCAAGTGGGCGTGTGCCATCGATTGGATCCACTGCTATGTCCATCTCCGCACCTTTACCGTTGCCAACATGTTCACCGTTGAACAACATCGGGGCCTGGTCTTTCTCCCCTTCGCCGATAACAATGACCGCGTTCATGGAGATGGTATTTAATATGAGTCGCATGGCTTCCACGGCAGCATGATCGGCTGCATTTTTATTGCCACGCCCCATGTAGCGACCGGCAGACAGCGCCGCTGCCTCGGTCACGCGCACCAGCTCGAGGGCCAGATTACGTGTCGGTTCAGTAATCATATAAAGACTCCTGGAAAGCTTTTCTTAGAGTAAGAACCAAACGATGAGCAGATAACCCAATGCGCCCGCCCACAGCCAGGAATCGATGCGGTCCAGCACCCCACCGTGCCCAGGGATGATGTTACTAGCATCTTTGACTCCTGCTTGTCGTTTGAACATGGACTCGCCCAGGTCGCCCAGCGTGGTCAGGATGGAAAGCGCCGCCCCCAGCGCAGCCCCCTGCCACCAGGTCACTGCAGGACCTCCGAGTCTGTGCCATAAAACAGCCAATCCTGCCGTACCAATCGTCCCAAAGAAGATCCCGCCCCAATAGCCTTCCCAGGTCTTTTTCGGGCTGAGCCGCGGACTGAGCTGGTGTTTCCCAAAACGACTGCCAATAAAATAAGCCGCTGTATCTGCAAACCAGACGGCTGGCAAGACGAGTGCCAGCCACCAGATTCCATCAGTCAAATTGCGGATGTCAATGAGGTAGGTCCCTATCCAACCCAGGTAGACGATCCCTGCTACAGTGATGGCGAAGTCAGTGGCAGCCAGGTCGCGACCCTTTTCGTAATCAAGCAGATGCCAGGTCATGGCTGTGAGGATGAGCAGGGTCAAAGCAGCAGGTGCGAGGTTCGGGAAGAATCCCCTGAAGGCAGCAAGCAACACAACGCCTCCCACCAGGAGCGGTGTGGAGGCGTTGTAGCCAGCGGTATGGAAGATCTGTCCATATTCCCAGGCGGCGATCCCCAGCAGGAGCGTAATCAAGACAAAATAAAAAAGCCCCCCCATTATCATGGCCGGGATGCCGATGGCCGCCAGGGCAAGGGCAGCGAGTACGCGTTTAATCAACATGAAAAGATTATTCCTCATCCGTCTGGGATAAACCACCGTAGCGGCGGTCACGCTTGGCAAATGTATCGAATGCTTTTCGGAGCTCTTCTTTATCGAAATCAGGCCAGTAAACCGACGTGACATACCACTCGGAATAAGCTCCCTGCCAGATCAGAAAATTTGAGACGCGCAACTCGCCCGAAGTGCGGATGATCAGGTCCGGATCCGGGACGCCAGCCGTGAACATGTAACGACTGACCAAGGCGGAGTTCACCTCTTCAGGTTTGACGCCATCGTTAATAATGCGTTGGATGGCGCAGATTATTTCGTCACGCCCACCATAGTTAAAGGCGACATTCAAAACCAGGCGGTTGTTGTTTTTAGTCAGATCAATGGCTTCCAGGACCTTTTCCTGGAGTTTCGGATCCAGCCGTTCCAAGCGCCCGATGTGACGTAATTGCACCCCCTCCTTGTTCAGTTCGGCGAGTTCCTTATCAATCACATCCTCGAGGATGCGCATAAGCCCGTCAACTTCTTCACGCGGGCGGCCCCAGTTCTCGGTGGAAAAGGCGTAGATGGTGAGATATTTAACGCCAAACTCGATGCAGGCGGTAATGATACGACGCAAATTTTCAGTACCAGCGCGGTGGCCTGCCAAACGGGGCAGGCCGCGCGAAATCGCCCAGCGCCCATTTCCGTCC
Organism: uncultured Anaerolineales bacterium; assembly: GCA_903873975.1. GTDB lineage: Bacteria > Chloroflexota > Anaerolineae > Anaerolineales > Villigracilaceae > UBA877. Next base: position 2,666 of record CAIQQN010000195.1, on the reverse strand, counting down.
ATGATGATTGCAACATGAGTGGGGACTCGCGACCGGGAGACCGCCTTGTTCTTTGCCATAAACGTGGTAGTGACGATTTAGACCGTCACTACACCTCCATGATCTCCTGTTCTTTATGCAAGCCATGCTTATTAATTTCTTCGATATTATGGTCAGTGATCTTCTGGAGTTCTTCTTCGCCGCGCTTCAGGTCATCTTCGGAGATAAGTTTCTCCTTTTCGAGATCGCGCATATCGTTGTGGAGGTCACGTCGCACGTTACGGACCGCGATGCGAGATTCTTCCAGTCGGCTGTGAACAACCTTGACCAGTTCGTGACGGCGTTCTTCGGTGAGAGCTGGCAGGTTCAGACGGATTTGTTTTCCATCGTTGTTGGGAGTAAGGCCCAGATCCGAAGAAAGGATTGCCCGTTCGATGCCCTTCAACGAGGAAGGATCAAAGGGCTTGATGAGGAGGCCGCGCGGCTCAGGCACCGATATGGACGCCAGTTGCATGAGTGGCGTTGGTGTGCCATAGTATTCGATGGACAGTTTTTCCACCAATGCCGGGTTGGCGCGGCCAGTGCGGATGCCAGCCAAGTCATCATCCAGATTCTGGATTGCGGCGTGCATACGCATTTCAGCTTCTTTAAGGATATCTTTTATCACGTCGGCCTCCTGGGATGAACATATTTGTCTTCCATAAGGATACCTTAAAACCGGAAAAAACGCCAATAAAAATAGAGGCTTTGGAAATCTCCGTAATAGGGAGAAAGAAAACAGGGTCGCCAAGGATTATCACCGGACGACCCCGTCAAAATGTGTCAGTAGACTCTCAAAATCGATGCTCTAAGTTGCAACCAGCGTACCTACTTTTTCACCGCGCAAGGCACGTTCGAGGGCAGAAGGGTCCCAAAGGTTTACAACCAGGATGGGCAGGTTGTTTTCCATGCACAGAGAAATGGCAGTGCTGTCCATAACTTCCAGGCGGCGGTTGAGCACGTCAATATAGCTGAGAGTATCGAATTTTATGGCGCCAGGATGCTTTTGCGGGTCGGCATCGTAGACGCCATCCACTTTGGTCGCTTTAATCAGCACGCTGGCGTCAATCTCGACCGCCCGTAAGGCTGCCGCCGTATCGGTGGAGAAGAACGGATTCCCGGTCCCCGCACCGAAGATGACCACGCGTCCTTTTTCCAAGTGGCGTATGGCACGCCTCCGAATGTACGGTTCGGCCACTGCCCGCATTTCAATTGCTGATTGGACACGGGTGTAGACGCCTGTCCGTTCCAGGGCATCCATTAAAGCCATTGCATTCATCACTGTTGCCAGCATACCCATGTAATCAGCAGTGGCACGGTCCATGCCGCGGTCCAGGCCCTGTTTGCCGCGCCACAGGTTACCTGCCCCGATGACAATCGCCACTTCTACATCCATCTTGCAGACGGCTTTGACGCGCTCGGCAATTGCCTCGGCTTGCTCCGGGTCAATCCCAAAACCGTTCGGGCTTGCGAGGCTTTCACCGCTTAGTTTGAGTAAAATACGTTTGTATTTTAGATTTTCCATTATATTTCCTCTCATAATCTTCAAGAAAAAAGCCAACCGAATGGTTGGCCTTTCCAATTACTCGCTCACCTCACCCAGTTCCCAACGAGCAAAGCGCCGGATCACAATGTTCTCTCCGAGTGCGGCAATTTGCTCGAGCAGGAGCTTCCCCAAAGTAACCTTGTCGTCGCGGATATAAGCCTGGCGCATCAACACCACCTCGTCCTTGAATTTTTCAACACGACCCTGGGCAATTTTTTCCAACATGGCTTGGGGTTTCCCTTCCTCAAGAGCACGTGCCTTGGCAATCCCGGCTTCATGTTCAAGCACGTCCGCCGGAATATCTTCCTCTTTTACATACTTCGGTGCCGCTGCAGCTACCTGCAGAGCCACCTCATGGGCAAACTTGCGGAATTGCTCCGCGCGAGCCACAAAGTCGGTTTCGCAATTTACTTCCACCATCACACCCACACGGCCATTGCCATGCGAATAAAGTTCCACTATACCGTTCGAAGCCTGGCGACTGGCACGCTTGGCTGCGGTGGCCATGCCTTTTTCTCGCAGGAAGTCCACTGCCTTCTGATAATCGCCATTGGAAGATTGCAAGGCTTTACGGCAGTCAAGCACACCGGCTTTGGTAGCTTCGCGCAGTTCTTTGATCATTTCAGTTGTAATTTCCATGCCTGTACCTCAGATATTATTCCTTCTCTTCTTTTCCAGCAACATCATCCAGCACGGCCTCTTCCGCCGCAGTTTCTTCCACCAAAACTTTATCCACCGTAACTTCTTCTAGATCGGGAACAGGGGTAAGCTTGGCCAGAGTGGATTCACCCAGCAATTCATCGTCCTTGAGTTCTTCTTCATCTATTGCATATACGGGTCTCTTGAGCGAGTCTGTCGCGGCTTCGGCAATCCGGGCCTCAGCAGCTTCCGCCTCGAGTTCCTCATCCTTACGCAACGCCTTACCTTCTTCAACGGCATCTGCCATTTTAGCCACCAGCAGTTTGATAGCGCGGATCGCGTCGTCATTGGAAGGAATAACAAAGTCCACGTTGTTGGGGTCACAGTTCGTATCCACCAAGGCAATTACGGGGATTTTCAACAGGTTGGCTTCGTGGACAGCCGCATACTCGCGGCTCACATC
>CAIQQN010000194.1 GCA_903873975.1 uncultured Anaerolineales bacterium | reverse complement strand
TGTCAGGTAGCATCAAAGACCGGGTTGCTATTGTAGGCATGGGCTGCACCCGGTTTGGCGAGTTGTGGGGCAAAGGGCCCAGCGACCTCATTGTTGAAGCAGTTAACGAAGCCTGCGCAGATGCCCGTATCGAAGTCAAAGATATCGAGGCTGCATGGGCGGGCAGCATTTTCAGCGGTCACGGAGGACGCTCTGTCAGCGAGCCTCTGAGGCTGAAGTACATTCCGATTACGCACGTGGTGAATGCCTGTGCTTCCGGGCACGATGCTGTGCGAAATGCCTCCTATGCTGTAGCTGCGGGCATTTACGATATCGTTCTTGCCGTTGGTTTTGAGAAAATCAAGGATGAGGGTATGAGTGGTTTGCCGGGCATGGATAATGTCACTCATACCCATGCCGTAGCAACTATGCCGGGCATGTTTGCCATGATGGCAACTAAGTACTTCCACCGCTACGGTTTGAGTCCTCAGGAAGGCAAGACCATGCTGGCTAAAATATCCGTGAAGAGCCATTATAACGGCTCATTGAATCCCAAGGCACATTTGAGGAATGTGCTAACCGTGGAGCGAGTGCTGAATGCTCCCATCATCGCCTGGCCTCTGGGCTTGTTCGATTGTTGCGGTGTTTCCGATGGAGGTGCTGCAGTCATCATAACACGCGCCGATCTGGCTAAAAAGTTCCGCCCGGACCCAGTATATATCAAGGCTCTGCAGATATGTGCCAGTCCCACCTCCGGCCGCGTAACTACAGACTACGATTTCACCCATGTAGAAGAAGGATACCGCGCCGGCATGGCCGCTTATAAAGAAGCTGGAATTAAAAACCCTCGAAAAGAGATAAGCATGGCAGAGGTGCATGATTGCTTCTCCATACCTGAAGCAGTCACCATGGAGGACCTACAGTTCAGCCCCAGGGGAAAGGTTAAAGAGGATATTGATGCTGGGATATTTGAACTCAATGGCAGCCTGCCAGTGCAGCCAGATGGTGGCCTGAAGTGCTTCGGCCATCCCATCGGTGCATCAGGGATAAGAATGCTTTACGAGCTTTATCTTCAGCTTCAGGGCAGGGCAGGCAAACGTCAAATAAAGAATCCCAAGTTGGGACTTGCTCACAATATGGGACACGAGCCCCTAGCACCCACAGTCAGCGTCTGCATTGTTGGGCTTTGAGTAAACAAAGGCTTAGAAAGGGGTGGTCATATTGGATTTCCGTCTCACTCCTGAGCAACAAGCGTTGAAGAAGGAATTCGAGAATTTCTTCAGAGAGGAGATGAAGAAGGCGCCAACTCTGGGGGCAGAAAATATCTATGATAACGATGAGGCATGGGACTTCCATTGCCACATGGCAAGAAGGCTCGGTGAAAAAGGATGGCTCTCCCGACCCTGGCCCCGAGAATATGGCGGGCAAGCCGCCCCTATTATAGAGCAACTCCTGTTTAATGAGGCCAAGGCTTACTACAGGGCTCCAGGTATCGATTACCAGGGTCTGGGGATGCTGGCTCCCACGCTACTAGCGTCGGGCAACGAGGAGCAGAAGCAGCAACATCTGCCCCCTATAGCCCACGGTGAGATGATGTGGTGTCAGGGATGGAGCGAGCCCAATGCCGGCTCCGACCTTGCTTCCCTGAAGACAAAGGCTGTCAGGGATGGCGACTACTACGTGGTTAACGGACAGAAGGCATGGACCAGCGGCGCACATCGCGCCCGGTGGTGCTTCATGCTGGCGAGGACAGACCCCGAGCAGCCCCGCCACCGCGGCCTCTCGTTCTTCCTGGTAGATATGAAGACCCCGGGCATCAAGCTCCGCCCGGTGAGAGCCATGAATGGCACATATATGTTTAATGAAATGTTCTTCGATGATGTCAAGGTGCCCAAGGAAAACATGGTGGGCGATGAGAACAGGGGATGGTATGTCAGTCTGATGACGATGAACTTCGAGAGGTCAAGTATCGGGTTCATGGCGGAAGCCAAGCGAAACCTGGAGGAGCTTATAGAATTCTGCAAGGAAACGAAACGCGATGGCCAGCGACTTTCAGACCAGCCTGTGGTGCGCAGCCTCCTGGCACAAGTGGTCATCGAGGTTGAGGTGGGTCTTGCCCTCTCCTACAAAGTAGCCTGGCTTCAGGGTAAAGGAGAGGCATTTGTTATCCCGGCTGCTATTGCAGGTTGTGCTGGGAAGGTTTACGGCAGCGAACTAGGGCAACGCCTAGCGTATGCCGGTTCTCGGATATTAGGCCTATACGGTCAGGTTAAGGCAGGCTCCAAGTGGTCTCCCCTGAAGGGGAGGTTTGAAAGCTCTTATCAGGAGTGTGTCAGCTTGAATATGGGTGGGGGCACATCAGAGATCATGCGCAATGTTATTGCCATGAGAGGGCTC
>CAIQQN010000193.1 GCA_903873975.1 uncultured Anaerolineales bacterium | reverse complement strand
CGCGGCATGGACCCCGCGCATCAAAGATCGGATGGGGATGGGCAGTACCGGGTTGTCAAACGTCCGCAGCCAGAGGAACTCGAGCGGCGGCTGATGTAGGTCAATGGCAGGGCGCCTGTCAAAGCGCATGTTGATGATCAGGCGCACACCCAGGTCCCGCAGAGCATCATATTCATCCCTGCCCGGGGTGTCACCAATAAAGAGATTATCGGTAATTTTGGAAATATTCATAGGCCGAATCTTATCACAAACTGAGACCTTCGAGTTCCCGGAGATGTGTCCCAGAAGAGAACTGGAGCAAGTACAGCAAATTCGCAACGGTTTATGGGATAATTGACCCAACCGGAGGAACTATGCGCGCCCGACGAGCCTTGCTCTACATGCCCGGTGATGACCGGCACAAAATCGAAAAAGCCTTGACGCTGGATGTGGACTGCATCTGCATGGACATGGAAGACGGCGTGGCGCTGAACCATAAAACCGAAGCGCGCCGGATCATTGCGGCCGCGCTGCGCGAGCTGACGTTTGGCCGTTCCGAGAAACTGGCACGCATCAACGCTGTCGGCTCGGGGCTGGAGATGGAGGATATCGAAGCTGTTTTGCCCTCCCGCCCTGATGGGATTGTCGTGCCAAAAGTGGAATCGCTCGAGCAGATCCACTGGGCCAGCGGGAAAATCGAGGCTGCGGAACTGGCACACGGCTGGCCGGTCAATTCGATCCGCTTGATCGTGGATGTGGAATCAGCAAAGGGCATGCTCGCCCTGAAAGAAATCGCCTCCCATGACCGCTTGGACGCCCTCATCTTCGGGGCAGAGGATTATGCCGTGAGCATCGGCGCGCTCCGCACAATAGAGGCCTGGGAGGTGTTCACCGCCCGGTCACTGGTGGTGATGAACGCCAGGGCCTTCGGCCTGCAGGCGATCGATATGGTGACAATTGATTTCCGGGACCTGGAAATGGTGCGCCGCGCAGCCGCATTTGGAGCACAATTGGGCTTCACCGGCAAACAGGTCATCCACCCGGCGCAGGTCGGGCCGGTGCAGGAGGCGTTCACGCCCGACGATGATTCGATTGCAAAGGCAAGCCGGCTGGTCGAGGCCTTCGAGTCCCACCAGCAAGGAGGCCGGGGCGCATTTGCGCTGGATGGGAAAATGATTGACATGCCGCTGGTCAAGGCCGCCCAGGGTGTGCTGGCGCGGGCGCGCGCCGCGGGTAGGATATGATTCACCTGGATGTGTTGATCTCCATCAATTCAAACTGAAGTTCCAAGAAAGGGTCTCTCTTGCTTTCCATTCTCTTCGGACTCTCCTCCGCCCTGAGCTGGGGAGCGGCTGATTTCTGCGGCGGACTGGCCAGCCGAAAAGCTAAAGCCTACCAGGCTGTCCTTTTCGGTGAAGCGTTCGGGCTGATCCTCCTGCTGGTCGCAGCATTTTTTTTTGGCGAACCACCGCTCTCCTGGAGCGCCTGGCTGATGTGCACCATCGCCGGTGCAATGGGCGTCCTCGGCTTGCTGCTCTTCTTCCAATCCCTGACCAAAGGCCAGATGACCATCGCCGCGCCGGTCTCGGCTTTGACGGCCACCATCCTGCCGGTCATTGTCGGCTCAGTGCTGGAGAAGTTTCCGGGCGTGTGGACGTTTGCCGGGTTTGCCCTGGCGCTGGTTGCCATCTGGTTTATCTCTCAGCCAGACGGAGGTCCAAAAAGCCTGCGGGTGCGGCTGGCCGACCTGGCTCTGCCCCTGATCGCCGGAGCCGCCTTCGGAGTTTACTTCGTCCTGGTTGAACGAGGCAGTCGGGACCACTTGCTCTGGCCTATGATCGCCGCGCGCACCGCCGGGACCCTGACCATGCTTCTTTACACGCTCATCGGGCGGAAACGATTCCTGCCACAAGGCAATGTCTGGCCATTCATCCTCTTGAACGGCCTGCTCGATGTCACCGGCAACGGACTGTACATCCTGGCCGGGCAGACCGGGCGCATGGACGTGGCCGCCGTACTGGCCTCACTCTATCCCGGTTCCACTGTAATACTGGCCTGGCTGCTGCTGCGTGAACGCATCAACCGGTTGCAGTTCTTCGGCATCCTGACCGCTCTGGCTGCCATCTTGCTGATGATGGTTTAACAGGGTTAACCTCAACGAGGAGACGCTTCCATGACCAACATCCAGGTTTTACCCGTTCACACAGCCCGCGCGAAGCGGCACTTCCTGACCTTTCCCTGGCATATCTACACGGGTGACCCTCTGTGGGTCCCGCCGCTCCTGTCGGAGCGTTCCAAAACAATAGACCCTCAGCGCGGCTCGTTCTTCAAGAATGGCTACGCCGAGTTGTTCATCGCCTGGCAGAATGGCAAACCGGGGGGCACCATCGTCTGTGCCGAGGACAGGAACAACACCCGCGCCAGAGGCTTCGGCGAGTGCATGGTCGGCTTCTTCGAATGCGTGGACGACTACGCCGTGGCCGAGGCGCTTTTTGACCGGGCAACGGTTTGGGCAGGTGAACATGCTCTTGTCAGCCTCTACGGGACTTACAACCTGGACCGGGAAGATTCACGCGGCATCCTCATCGAGGGCCGCGACCGTCCGCCAACCTCATACTGTGGGCATAACCCGCCGTATTACCAGGGGTTCTTCGAGCGGTATGGTTTTCAGAAAAACGGTGAAGATCTCCTGGCCTACGCCATCGAAGTCAATTTGAACACCCCTGAGATCCAGCATATGATGAGGCTGGCTGAGAAGATCCGCCAGCGCAAGAAAATCACCGTGCGCAGCGGCAACCTGGAGGATATTGACAGCGAGATAGACAACATCGTGGAGTTGCAAAACCGCGGCCTGGCACACTTTGCCGACTTCACCCCCTACACGCGCAATGATATCGAGGCCATGATCCTGCCGGTGCTCGATATCATTGACCCCGATCTGGTTCTCTTCGCCGAAGTGGACGGCAGGGTGGTCGGCTGGTTCCCCGGGGTGCCCAATATGAACGAGGTGCTCATCCACCTCAACGGCCTGCGCTATCCCTGGGATTACCTGCGGTTGCTGAAATATTCCCGTCTCAAGCCGAAATGCCTGGCGGTGAAAAGCGTCGCCGTGGTGCCCGAACAATGGGACATGGGCGCCGGCGTGCTCCTGTTCGACGAGATGGCCCGCCGCGCGGCTGCCATGGGCTACCAGTGGGCTGACTTGTCCCTGACCGGCGAGGATAACCCGGACACCTTCCCGCTGGCTCACCGCATGGGCGCCAAGATATACAAGCGCTATCGCTTCTATCGGAAGCAATTGGAGACAAAGTGACCGGTCGGGTGCTTCTGTTTTATTTTTCCTTCTCTTCCGGCTCCCCGAAGGCCACCGCCACTACTTGCTGGTTGAAAAACTGCGTTGTCCCTTCGCCACCGGGGACGATCTGCCCCAAGGTGTAGCCTCCAGCCACCGGCACATCCAGTCCCAGCACTGCCTGGACCGCAAACACATCCCCCAAAAAATCGGGATTTATGCTGTAGCTGTGGTCATAAATAGCGTGACCTACTCCTCGTCTTTCAGTAATTTATCCACATCCACATCGTAATCGCCCCATTTACTTCCACTGGCGGTGGAAAAAATCATCTGGTTGGTGATCTCAGACTGCGCGGCAGCCTTCTGGACAGCCGCCCGTCGTTTCTTGGCGGCATCCGAAGGGATGACTCCGACCTCGCTCGCCACCGTCAGAATCCTCACCTCCCGCAAATCCCCCACCGCATACGGGACAACCTCCCCGGCGTGGTGGCCCACCAGGGCGCGGCCCAGAGGGGTGTTCTCATCCAGCAGGCCGCTCTTGAAATCAGCCTGCTTCCCCGTGACAAGCGTGAACTCGCGCTGTTCGACCTCCCCGGACGAATCCACCAGTTCCGCCCGCACGCGGCAGTGGAGCGAGATAATCGGAATGAGACTGCTTGCTTCCATAATATATATGATACCAAAGATTCAATCGAGAAACCCGGTCTCTTCATATAAAAAATCGGGCTTCCGCTTGCTTGTCGAGGTAAACCTTCACGGGGGATGCACACCCGCGCGGGCAGGCATAACCCACCTTGCTGGAAATCTCCACATTTTGCTATCTTTTCTCCACAATTTCTCCATATCTGTGAGGTATCTTTTATCCCAATCTATTATGGAATATAACAAAGGAGACTTGAAATGAGCAAAAAACAGAAGACATGGATTATCGTAGGGGTTTCGGTAGTGGTAATCATTGCGTTGGTGCTTGTCGTCGCCAGCATTCGCAGTCAAAACACCAGCAGCACAGCCGCTTTTCAGACGACGACCGTCCAACTCGGCACACTTACATCCACAGTGGAAGGCACGGGAACTGTGGCATCCACCCAATCGGCCAACCTGGCCTGGCAGACCAGCGGGCAGGTGGACCAGGTGCTTGCGCAGATTGGTAACCAGGTCAAGGACGGGGATGTCCTGGCCACCATGCTCCGAGATTCCCAAACCCAGAATACCCTGGAATCCAACCTTGTCACCGCCCAGGAGAATCTGGCCCAGCTGACTTCCCCTGAAGCGATTGCAAATGCCAAACTAGCTGTCACCACGGCAGAGGCAAATGTAATCAATGCTCAATATGGGGTAAACAACCTGCAGTATTGGAAAAACGATGCCCTCATCCAGGATTATTATGCCAAATATGTCATTGCCAAGGCCAATTTGGAAAGGGCCCAGACAATCTATGATAATTTGAATGTCGGGGAATATATTAACGACACAAATGAGGCGCAGGCCTACCAGGCTCTCTATAACGCCCAGCAAGCATACAACACTGCTGAATCTAATTACAGTGCCTATTCGCAGAAACCGACCCAGCGACAGCTCGATGCGGCCCAGGCGAACTTGGACCTGGCCAATGCCACGCTGGCGCAGGATAAAATCTACCTGGCAGCTTTAACCGGTGGAGATGTGCCCGCAGACGCCACCGGGACAGCTTTGCTTAAGCTCAAGCAGGCCCAGTTGGCCGTCCAGACCGCACAGGATAACCTGGATACAACCAAGCTCACCGCTCCTTTCAATGGAACGATCACCCAGGCAAATGCGATCACCGGTGCAATTGTCTCGACGGGTACGCAGGCCTTCCGGATTGACAATCTTTCCGACCTGGTGGTGGCCGTTCAGGTCGCCGAGGTTGACATCAACGGCATCCAGGCTGGGCAGCCTGCCACGATCACCTTTGACGCCATTCCCAATAAAACTTATAACGGCAAGGTCACCAAGGCGGACCTGGCCGGGACAGTGGCCCAAAACAGCACGAACTTTTCGGTCACCGTCCAGGTTACCGATGCCGATGCCCAGATCAAACCGGGTATGGCAGCCAACGTCACCATTGTCACCAACCAGGTGGATAACGCCTTGCTGGTTCCCAGCACATCCATCTTCACCGATACCAACGGCCAGCAGTATGTTTATCTGGTCCAAAATGGCACGACGACCACGGTGCCGGTCACAGTCGGCGCTGTCTCGGATTCCACCACCCAAATCGTCAACAGCACCCTGAAGGAGGGTGATACGATCGTACTCAGTTTCGCCAGCACCTCCACCACCGGTGGCGGCGGGTTCGGATTTGGCGGACTGGGCGGGATCGTCGGCGGTGGCGGTGGCGGCAGTCGGGTAGTGACCCCTTAGGCCAGGAGGCTCAAATGGAAGATACAGTGATCCAGGCCGAGGGCCTGACAAAAATCTACCGCATGGGTGAAGTGGAAGTACAGGCGTTGCGAGGCATCTCCTTGGATGTCAAACGCGGTGAGGCGGTCGCGATCATGGGACCCTCCGGATCCGGGAAATCCACCTTGATGAGCATCCTCGGCTGTCTGGACAGGCCATCCGGTGGTGAATACATCCTGGACGGCGAAGAGGTGGCAGGTCTGACCGATGACCAACTGGCCAGTATCCGAAATCGTAAGATCGGTTTCGTGTTCCAATCCTTTAACCTGCTGCAGCGTACATCGGCGCTTGCCAATGTAGAACTGCCGATGAGCTATTCCGACCAGGCGAACGACGGCCGGGAGCGGGCAGTGGCTGCCTTGCGGGCGGTTGGCCTGGAAAGCCGCATGAAACACCGGCCGGCCGAACTCTCCGGCGGGGAACAGCAGCGCGTGGCTGTCGCCCGGGCGCTGGTCAATGAACCGGCCATCCTGATGGCCGACGAACCGACCGGCAACCTGGACTCCAAGGTGGGCCAGGAGATCATGGATCTGCTGTTCAAGCTTAACCGCGAACGCAACACCACCCTGCTCATCATCACTCATGACCAAAGAATCGCTTCCCAGGCCCAACGCACGATCAGGATTCGGGATGGCCTGCTCGAGGAGAATATTCAATGAAAATCAAGCGAGTTCTTCAGGGAACACTCACCAGCCTGAACGCCAATAAGCTGCGCAGTGGTTTGACCATCCTGGGCATCGTGATTGGCGTGGCGGCAGTGATCGCCATGCTGTCCATCGGGCAGGGTGCGCAGAATTCCATCACATCCTCCATCAATTCCATCGGCACTAACCTCCTGTTCCTTTCCGCGGGATCCGAAACAAGATTCGCAGGAGGCGGCGGTTTCGCGGTCGCCCGGAATGTACGAGCATTGACGATGGCCGATGCCCAGGCGCTGATGGACCCCTTCCAGGCTCCGGCTGTCCAGGCAGTTGCCCCCATTTTGCAGGGCGGCAATATTTCTGCTGCAGCCAACGGGCAAACCACCACGACCACCATCTATGGTGTGACCTCCGATTACTTTTCCATGCGCGACGAACAGGTCTCCGAAGGCGCCATTTTCAACGACCAGCAGGTGAACATCCATGCCCGCGTGGCCGTCATCGGTCCAGACCTGGCAACGACGCTTTTTGGCCAGACCACCAACCTGACGGGACAGACGATCCGCATCAACGGCCAGTCGTTCACGATCATCGGCATCTTGAAATCGAAAGGCGGCACTTCGCTGGGGAGCGCCGATAACCAGGCCATCATCCCGCTCACCACCGCCCGTGACCGCGTCATCCGGCGCGCCGGCACCACAGTGGACTCGATCTACGTCCAGGCCACCAGCGCCAACACAGTTTCGGAGGCAAGCACGCAGATTTCCAATATCATGCGTCTGCGCCACCGCGTGGCGGTGGGCAAGGAAGATTTTTCCGTGTTCAATCAACAGGATCTGGCATCGACCGCCTCTTCGATCATCGGCGTGCTGACCATCTTCCTGGGAGGGATCGCAGCCATCTCCCTGCTCGTCGGCGGGATCGGCATCATGAACATCATGCTGGTCTCGGTGACCGAACGAACCCGTGAAATTGGCCTGCGCAAGGCTGTGGGTGCCCGCAACCGGGATATCTTGATCCAATTCCTGATAGAGTCCTTGTTCCTGAGCCTGTTGGGCGGGATAATTGGCATTTTGCTCGGCTGGTTGATCGCACTGATCATCGGGCAGGTGGCTTCAGCCAGCGGTACCTCCCTGACCCCGGCGGTCAGCCTGAATGCCATTCTTTTGGCCACGCTTTTCTCGGCTGCGGTGGGCCTGTTCTTCGGTATCTATCCGGCCCGGCGGGCGGCCGGCCTTGAGCCGGTGGAAGCATTACGATACGAATGATCTTATGAGAGGTAAAAATGTCTGCACTTGATGCAAAACCCAATAAAGAAAGAAAACTCAATACCAAACTATTGCCCATCGCGGCCATCCTGCTCCTGGTGCTGGCCCTGCTGTTCATGGCCACACCGCTCCTGCGTGTTTCGGGTGTGGCGGGCCGCACCGGCACCGTCCGGCAGTTCAATGGTCAGAACCTGCCGGGCGGGCAGAACGCTTTCCCCACCCCGGGAACCGGCATGCAGGGGCAGGGCTTTCCCGGCCAAGGCAACTCGACCTACCCCCGGCAGTTTGGTGGAAGCGGCAGCAGCCTGCTCAGTCTCAGCTTCTTGAGCGGCATCACCGGGACGATCGTCTACGCCATCGCACTGCTGGTCGCTCTGGCCGCGGCAGTGGGTATGTTCATCCCCAAGCGCTGGGGACAGATACTCGGCATCGTCATGGCCGTCCTCTACCTCCTTCTGGCGCTGGCCAGTTTCCTCCCAATGATCCTGCTTGGATTTGCAGGAGCCTTGAACGGCTTGAGCCTGGGCCTGGGTATCCTGCGCCTGGTCCTGGCGGTGGCGGTCATCATCCTCGCCCTGATCCCGGCCAGGAAAGTGATGACTCCGGCCGTGCCGGCCACACCACCGGGTGCCAATGCATAACTTCCGAGAGAAGATGGATGCTTCGGGCTATCAAGAGCCCGAAGTGGTCGATCCCAGTGACAAGAGTCGCTGGGACTACCAATGGGGGCTGGACGCCCCCTCGGCTTGTGGTGGCCTGTCCCACAGGGATACCCTTCGGGTACTATGTGCTACGCGATAGCCGCCTCAGCTAGCAAGCCGCTCTTTCTTGCATGAATCATCCATCTGCGCCATAATAAGAAAAAGCAATGGCCAAGAAAATTCTCGTCATAGACGACGAACCCAAGATTGTCGAGATCTGCAGCGACTATTTGCATGCCGCCGGCTTTGATATCATCACCGCCGGGGACGGGCTGCAGGGGCTGGCATTGGCGCGCTCCCAGAAGCCCGACCTGGTGGTACTCGACCTGATGCTGCCCGGCATGGACGGGCTCGACTTCTGCCGTTCCCTGCGACGTGAAAGCAACGTGCCCATCATCATGCTGACAGCCCGGATCGAGGAGACGGATAAGCTCATTGGCCTTGAGCTGGGGGCGGATGATTACATGACCAAACCGTTCAGCCCGCGCGAACTGGTGGTGCGCGTCCGCACGGTGCTGCGG
>CAIQQN010000192.1 GCA_903873975.1 uncultured Anaerolineales bacterium | reverse complement strand
GAGGTGGAAAAAATGTTGCGTATTTCTAAAGAATGGGTCACAGTGCCTAAATGGATTCCTTCATGAAATACACAAATCTCTAAGCCCGACGAAAATGCATGATTTCGATTGGTTATCAATAATGTTATTCCCTCGATCATTATGATATGATGACCTGCAATGTAAGGGGCTGGGGCCAACGGATACATGGTTGAGATAATGTGGCACCGCCTGTATATCGGGAAAAACAGGTCTACTCGACTCAAAAATTATCAAACAAATTGCAGGAGTAGTCCATGAATGAACTGTGGCGAAAATCAGCGTGCGAGTTGGCAAGACTCATCGTTAGCAAGAATGTTTCTTCAGCAGAGGTGGTTGAGGCGCATCTGGCCCGGATCGAGGCGGTCAACCCCAGGGTGAATGCCGTGGTGCGCGTGCTTGCCACTGAGGCGCGCGCGGCTGCGCTCGAAGCGGATCGCAAGACCGCAGCCGGTGGGCCCCTCGGGCCCTTGCACGGTGTGCCCTTCACGGTGAAGGAGAACATCGACATGGCGGGCCTGCCCACTACCTGGGGCGTGACCGCTCTGGCGCAGGCCGTAGTGCCGCTCGACGCGCCAGTGGTTGAAAGAATGCGCTCAGCGGGGGGCATACCGATCGGTCGTACGAACCTGCCTGACATGGGACTTCGCGTGCATACCGACAGTTCGCTGCACGGTCTCACCCGCAACCCTTGGAACCGAGCACGAACTGCGGGCGGTTCGAGCGGGGGCGAGGCGGTGGCGCTGGCCACCGGCATGAGCCCCATTGGTCTTGGAAACGACATCGGAGGTTCGCTGCGCAACCCCGCGAATGCCTGCGGGATCGCGTCGATCAAGCCCTCCGCAGGAAGGGTCCCGGACGCCGGCATCATGCCGGTCCAGGACCGCCTGCTTGCAGTACAGTTGATGATGGCCCAGGGACCGATGGCACGGCGAATTGCTGACGTACGCTTGGGACTACAGGTTCTGATGGGCGCGCATCCTCGTGACCCGTGGTCGATCGATGCGCCCCTCGTGGGTCAGACACTTTCCAGGCCGATCCGTGTGGCGGTGGTGCCGGCTCCACCTGGCGGTAGCGTCGACCCGGTGATATCCGCTGTCGTGCGTCGGGCCGCCGACGTGCTTTCAGACGCTGGCTACGCCATTGTGGAGGCTTGTCCGCCCCGCTTTGAGGAGGCCGTCGTCGTCTATGCCCGGTTTCTCATGGGCGATTTCGCATCGGTCTGGAGCCAGTTGTCGCTGCTGCTTGGCGCCGACTCCTTGGCCTTCAATACCGCCGTCATCAGTATCGTGCCGCCCCTTGCCGACACGGCCGCCATGTCGCAGTTGTTCGCGAGCCGTGACGGCATCGCCCGCGCCTGGTCAGAGTTCCTTGCCGTGCACCCGTTGATTCTGACACCGACGTGGACCCAACTCCCGTTCGTGAACGGTTTTGACGCGGCAACGCCAGAGGGAGCGATAGCCACGGCGGAGTTGATGCGACCGGTCGTGCCAGCCAACTTGCTCGGACTGCCAAGCGCTTGCGTGCCTGCCGGTCGGGATGATGCTACGGGTTTGCCGATCGGTGTGCTGCTCACGGGTCAGCGCTTTCGCGAGGACCTCTGCCTTGACGCTGCCGAAGCCGTGGAAGCACGCCTGGGCCTTGAGACGCCGATTGATCCGGTTGCGTGACCAACTCGGTCAACGCGACTGCAACCGGTCTCACGACAGGTTCGGGGTCATGAAGCTCCGGACTTCCATTGAGACTGCTCCTCGTTCGCGTCTCATCGACCGCAACGGCAGCGAAGGCTTGGCGGAAGTCCGGCACCTGCCGCTCATGTCGAATGTTCAGCATTTCTATCGATAATCTTCGATAGATCCAATCATTACCGTCCGTTTGTTTGTAGAACTCAATGACCCTTACTCT
>CAIQQN010000191.1 GCA_903873975.1 uncultured Anaerolineales bacterium | reverse complement strand
TGCGAACCGGTGCACATCAATACCACATCTTTATCCGGCAGGTGAAGGGCTTCTTCCAGACTGACCAGGGTCTTTTCGGGTATTTCCAGGTAGCCCATTTTCCGGGCGATCTTGGCGTTATCCACCATGCTTGTCCCCACAAAAGCCATTTTCCGATCATGCCGCACGGCCGCGTCAGCCACTTGCTGCATTCGGGCGATGAGCGATGCGAAGGTCGCGATGATGATGCGACCTGGGGCAGTGCGAAAAACCTCATCGAAAGCCGGGCCGATCACCCGCTCGGAGGGTGTCCAGCCCGGACGTTCGGCATTGGTCGAATCGCCCAGCAGGACGGCTACACCACGCGCTGAAAACTCGGCCAGTTTGGCAAAGTCTGTCGGCCAGTTATCCACCGGGGTCTGGTCAAACTTGTAATCGCCGGTGTGAACGATCAGCCCGGCGGGGGTGGTTATGCCCAGGCCGATGGCATCCGGGATGGAATGGCAGACATGAAAGGTCTCAACCTGGAACGGGCCAATCCGGATCGTTTCACTGGCCTGAATCGTCAGCAATTCGGACTTGCCCGAAAGGCCGTTACGCGCCAGTTTGACCTCGATCAGGCCCCGGGTCAGGGGGGTGGCGTAGACCGGCGCCGGTACAACTGCCAGCAGGTGCTGGATGGCACCGATATGGTCTTCATGTCCGTGGGTGATGATAATGCCGTCCACCCGGTCGGCATTGTCGCGCAAGTACTGGAAGTCAGGGATGATGTAGTCTACCCCCAGCATGTCGTTATCGGGGAACATCATCCCGGCATCCACCACCAGGATGCGGTCGCCGTACTCGTAGGCCATCATGTTCTTGCCTACTTCGCCCAGGCCGCCGAGGGGAATGATGCGTAGTTTTTGTTCTTTACTCATGTGTTATCCTTTGTAATTCTGCCCGCCATGTTAAATAAAACACAAAACGCCCCTTGCATTTTGCAGGGGTTGGGGGAACAGTCAAATTGTGAGTTTGCCAACTGCCCGAAGGCAGTAAAAGTTTACTTTTATGATTAAAATACACGAAGGTGAAATTCCTTCAAGGCGGAGGGAGTATAGCAGGTGCAAGGGGATTTGTCAAAGTTTTTGGCAATGCAATGCTCTATAAAAAAACCTCCTCGCCGGAATTGGAAAGGAGGTTGGCGTTCTTGTGCGAGCAGTCAGGTTCTAGTAGGTAACGACCCTGGGCAGTTTTTTGGCCTGGGCGATCCATTTCTTGACCTGCTTGACACCTGGCATTTTATTGACCAGGTTCCTGGCCTTGTTGACCTCAACCATTTTGCCATACAGGTTTTCGGCCACGCGCTTGGAAAGTTCCACCACGGTGTCCACGCCAGCTTTTTCGAGCAGATCGGAATACTGGCTGCTGACCCCTTTGATTCGATACAGGTCAGCCCGGTTCACCCATTCCAAAATTGAAGTATGAGTGATGCCGGTTGCAGCTGCAATTTCCTTGCGGCCTTTGTCGGATGCGCCATTTTTCAAAAGCGCTTCTACAGAGCGAATGCCAGCCTTCGTCAATTTGGCGGCATATGCCGGTCCAATTCCTTCGATATCACTTATTTTCATAATCTTCTCCTTTAGCTTTTTTTTTGGAGGATGGTTATCTTGGGGTTGAAATGAATCCCTGCTGTGCTCAATTAGATTCTAAAAAGGTTCTATCTTTTATTATAAGCTATTTCTTCTTTTTTCCCAGATTAGATGCAAAGTTGCCGAGCACGTTTTCAGCTTTCTTGACGGCAGCGTCATTGCTCAAAAGGCCGTCGATTTGGGCACCGACGGGGGCGGGCAGCTTCTTCTTGATGTAATCAATGACTATTTTGACAATGGTCTGGGCGGTTGCGGCCTGGATACCGGTCTTCTTGACAATGAGATTGACAAGTTCATTCATATTACTCTCCTTTTTGAATCTGAATTGGATTCAAAATTAATAATAGCACTAATTCGGAGTATTATTCTTAACGAATTATTAAAGTTGGGATTAAACTCATTTGCGGTGAGCCACCAATCGGTAGCTGAACTATTTGGCGGCCCGATGCCGTCTCTGCGTAGGAAGCGTCCTCGAAGCATGGTGTAAAGAAAAGTGGATCAATCTTTGCAGGGCAGGGGGTGGGGTAAAAGCCTATTATTTGAGAAAACCCCGTCTGACGATTAATTCTTTAAGGATTAACCTCTAAAAAAAGGCTATAATAAAGATTAGCGAATTGAAATAAACTGTTCGCTTGCAACTCAAACCCTCTCACCCTTTCGAAAGGAGCTGTTATGAGTATTTTCAATACTATCCTCCAGAAACTTGGTATCCAAAAAGCTGCCACGCCGCCGGCGCCCACCGCGCCTGCCGTACCCCCCAAACCAGGCCAGATGGCTCCAAATGGTCCACCGCGGCCTACAACATTCACACCCGGCCAACCTGCCCCAATGGGCGTACCAGGTCCGCGACCCACAACGTTCATACCCCTCCCTCCCAAGCCGGTTGAGATGCCGATGGTCGATGTTGTCAGCAAGCTTGACAGCCTTGCCAAAGCGAATCCCATGCAGCTCGACTGGAAGGTTTCGATCAATGATCTGATGGCGCTTCTTGGAATGGATCACAGCCCGGATGCCATCAAGGAGCTGGCAGTCGAACTCGGCTGCCCCGAACCCGATTTAAGCGATTCCTATAAGAGGAACGTCTGGACGCACAAAGCCTTACTGAAGAAGATCGCTGAGAACGGCGGTAATATTCCGCAAAACCTTCTTCATTAATCGCTCTGGAACATCGCGGACGAGTTCGGCTTTACGATCCATTTTTTCCGGCTCATGCCGATCTATTCCAGAGCGGGTACTGCTTAATTCTACCTAAAAATTGCCTTCAGCTTAATAGCTGAAGGCAATTTTCTTACTTGATTTGCAACGTCATTTTGAAGGACCGTTTCGGGTTTTGCATTCAACCCAAAACTCATCCCAAAATCAAAAAACACCCACAGCCCCAGGGGTAATTACCAAGCAGGTGCAGTGTTGCCCTGAACGTCCTGCCAGTATGGCACCCAGACCAACGAGACCAGCTGGACCATAATATCTGATTTGTTGGGCTTGACCACAATTGTTTCCAAAGCCTCGGTGCTTGGATCGATTTTAGCCTCCAAGGCTGCAGTCTCGTTATCAAATTCAACCTGCAGGTCTGCCAGTTGCTTTTGGATGGATGCAACGGTATCACCTGCCCGGGCAACATCCTTGCTTTCATCGATCGACCGGCTGAAACCGCGCATGGCCGTTGAAGCCCGGCTGATCGTGGAGCTGCCCACTTTTCTTCCGGTGAAGGCACCCAAAAGGGTGCTGCCAATGGAAATGGCAGTCTGGAATTTTGCCTGTTTGGCTTGTTCGGCTTGCTTGTCCACAGCCTGTTGTGCTTTGCGCAAACGTTCCTGCAGGGAGGCAGTTTTGGGGGTATATTTCTTGCGGAGCTGTTCTACCAGCATGTCGCGCTGCTCACGGGCGAGTTGCTGTAACCGCACCCGGAATTCGCGTTCACCCTCGCCAGGCTGGGATACTTCTTTCAAACTAGGGCTTTGTAACAGTTCCACTTTTTGGGTTCCGTACAGCCAGTTATTGAAATCGCGCGTCCAGGTCGGATAATTTTTACTCTGGGAAGCCGGTGAGGCAAGTTCTCCAAAGGATGCGTTACCCTGCGGCGATTTCTCAAGGTCCGTTGCCGGTACATTACTCTCTGAAGCATTTTCCCAAACGACGGGAATCGCATTGTCGGTAACAGGCGTAATATATGCCTTGGATTCCGTGAATTCAATTTTGATTTTGGGATCTGAGAAATTGGTTTTGGCGGCTCCAAAAATCTTGGGCAGGTACAATAATTTATTCCCCGGGGCTGCACTGCCTCGTACCGGGATGTAAAAACTCGTAATATCTGGAGGTAACGAGGCTGGTTGCGTAGCATTCGTTGAAACCGGGACAGGTGAGGCAGGCACGGCTTCTAAAGCTGGACTCTCAGCTGTTCCAGTTGAACCAGAGGCTTTCAAAGGATCCATGAGTGTTTTTATTTGATCCCTGGTGAGAGGGCCACGTAAGTAACAAAGGTCCCAGCGGGATTGAAAGATTTCCGGTGCGTCCTCGTGCGTATTATTCATCAAGAATACTCGACTGCCCAGGCTGGAGATTATCTTTTCTATCTGTGACCGGTTGAATTGAGCGCCGGAACTGGCCGCGGCACTATCCAGACCGTCCAGCAAGCGGGCTTTATCTCTCTCGGTCTGCAGACGACCGATGAACCATGTCCCGGCGTTACCCAGTGCTTTATAGTCCAAGTCAACCGGGTTCTGGGTAGCCAATACCATTCCAACGCCGAAGGCGCGAGCCTGCTTCAAGAGCGTAAGCATGGGCAATTTCGATGGGGGGTTCGCAATTGGCGGCAGGAAGCCGAATATCTCATCCATGTAGACAATGGCACGCAGGCTGGTGGTCCCTGACTGGCCACGCATCCAGCCAAGCACCTGATTCATGAGAAGGGAGACAAAGAACATGCGCTCAGGATCGCTCAAATGGCTGATCGAGAAGATGGCCACCCGCGGTTTCCCATTGGGCGTATACAGGATTTGGCCAATATCTAAAGGCGTCCCTTGCAACCAGGCATTGAAGCCTGGCGAGGCCAGCAGGTTGTTCAAAGCCAGAACCAGGGCAAAACGGTCCTTTGATGGGTAAAAAGATTCCAGGTCAAGGACACCGATCCTGGTTATAGGAGGCTTTTGGACCTGCTGGATAAGCAAAGCAAGGTCAAGATCCTGTCCCTGTCGCCAGGCGGTATCGATAATTGTAGATAGGAGAATATGCTCCCGGCTTTGGACCGGATCAGCCTCAATCCCAACCAATCCGAGCAGACTCATCACAGTCGTGCTTATTCGTTCCCGCAGTAAGTCTTCATCCTCCAGAATTGCTGAAGGAGGTACAGAAAAGGATTTGAGAATGGAAATGGGAAAACCGGCATTACTGCCGGGTGTATAGATCTGAACGTCAGTGGCGTCCCGCAGGCGCTGGATCCTTGCGCCATCTTCTCCCCAGCTTGCCAGACCGTTTTTCCAGGTTTCAGCCTGCTTATTGGCATAATCTACTGGCGACATGCCCTTCTGCTGGGCATCGTCCAGGTTGATCCAGGGAAGGAAATCCTGCCCGGTAAGATTCGGGAAGGTCAGCATAAGGTCGGCAAGGTCTCCCTTGGGGTCGATCAATATTGAGGGGACGCCGTCAATTGCTGCTTCTTCAATGAGAGCGAGACACAAGCCGGTTTTGCCGCTGCCTGTCATGCCAACACACACCGCATGCGTGACAAGATCTTTTGAATCATAAAGTAAGAGCTCGTCTTTGGGCTTGTTCGCTTTCAGATCATAGACCCGCCCAAGATAGAAGGTACCTAATTTTTCATAGTCTTCCATATTATTTATCCTCCTTTACTTGATAGATCATGACCACAAGCTATTGTAATATAGAAGCGGATTTGATAACATCCATTTCGAGAACAACTTGATCACATGGAAATCAGCAAGGCGGCTAAAGCCGCCTTGTTTTGCTTGATATGCAGGAGCCTGTGTATTTAATACAAGACAGCGCGAAGCATGCTTTTCGTTTGTCTGATCCAATTCGCTGTCGAGGAATCGATTACTTATTACCTGCCAAACCACCGATCGCTTGCAGGAGGGAATTAACGACCACTGCGCCAGACTGGGAGCGATGCTGGGAATTTCCCATTGCACTGCCGGATACCAGGGCGTTCACAATTGCTTGCATATTATTACCACCCTGGGACTTGGTGTTCATATATGCCATCCCCGCGTTGAGCAGATCGCCAACATCCAGTCCTGAAGAAGCCTGCTGATTCTGGGGTTGCTGTGCGGCCGTGGTTCGACCGCCCAACAGGGAGCCAAGCAGATCGCCTATCCCACCCTGGGGTTGCGCCGTGGATGCCTGCCCGCTCTGGGGTTGCTGTGTGGCCGTGGTTTCTCCGCCCAACAGGGACCCAAGCAGATCGCCTATTCCACTCTGGGGTTGCGCTGTGGATGCCTGTCCGCTCTGGGATTGCTGCGTGGCTGTGGATCCTCCGCCTAACAAGGAGCCAAGCAGATCGCCCAGTCCACTCTGGGGTTGCGCTGTCGATGCCTGTCCGCCACCCAACAGAGCTTGGATAAGGTTGATGGCATTATCTGGAGTCACATGTTGCTGGCCTTGAAACTCCTTGGACGCCTGGGAAAGTCCCTGCGCATACAATTGCGCTGAACCGCTCTGTCGTTGGCGCAATAGTTCGCTGGCATATGCTAACTGATCTGCAGGAGTCGAATTCTGTTTCGCTTGCATGGCTTGTGAGATCACATTGAAAACTTGAACCATGTTGTTGCCATGATCGTGGTTGTAAGTATCGGCATTGTTTAGATTCTCCTTTTGAGCGGTTAGCGAACCTGCAACAGATCGGAACAAATTTGCCAGATTGAGTTGATTGGGTTGATTGGGTGTTTTAGGTTGTTTAAGCATGAGTGTCTCCGAAATAAGGATTGATTATTCATTCAGCAACTAGCTGAATGAATTTTGCGCCAAGCGCTTTACTTAGTATATGGTGTTTACTTTCAAAATGCAAGTGCTTGAGAAACAAGTCCAATTCAATCTTCTTTAGTCTCCATTATGTGTTCGCGCATAGAATTCCAGGTTTTTGAATGGAATTTCTTCCTGCTGCCTTGCCTCCTCGTCCTCCAGTTTCTGGTCTTCGGATTGGGGCAGCATGCTGAATTTGATTTAGGCTTGATGATACAATCGGTATATTGTTATGGAGGTCGGATGAAAGCACCACGACTGCGCGCCCGTTACTGGCGCATCATGCTCTTCTTCGGACGGGCTACGCTCGATTTTATTTTTTGGGAAATCATCCTGTCGCACCTTGGCTTGCGCGGGCTGACGCGCCGGACACGCTCGAACCGCTACCGGCAGGTGGCGGCCCGTTTCCGCCTCCTGGCAATCCGCATGGGGGGGGTGATGATCAAGGTGGGGCAGTTCCTGTCTTCGCGGCTGGATGTCCTGCCGCAGGAGATCACGGAGGAACTGGCCGGTCTGCAGGATGAGGTTCCGCCGGAAAAATTCGAGGATATTCGCACCCTGGCCGAGGCGGAACTCGGCGCCTCCCTGGAGGATAAATTCGAATCATTCCAGGAAACACCCCTGGCCGCCGCCTCGCTCGGACAGGTCCACCGCGCCCGCTTATGCGTGGCCGATGCGGGGGGGGAGTTCTGCAACGTGGTGGTCAAGATCCAGCGTCCGTTCATCGACCAGTTGATCGAGGTGGACCTTGCGGCCTTGCGGCAGGTGGGTCGCTGGCTGCAAAAATACCCGCCGGTGGCTAAGCGGGTGGATGTGCCGTCCCTGCTGGAGGAATTCTCCACCAGCACCCGCCAGGAGGTGGATTACCAGGCCGAGGGGCACAATGCTGAGACGTTCTCGGTAAATTTCAAAGATGTGCAACGTGTCCATGTGCCGCGTGTTGTATGGAGCCACACCACGCGCTGTGTGCTGACGCTTGAAGATGTGTTCGCCATCAAGATCACTGATTACGATGCCATCACCGCCGCCGGGATCGACCGGGCCGAGGTGGCGAATGAATTGCTGGGCATTTACCTTAAGCAGATTTTTGAGGACGGTTTCTTTCACGCGGACCCACATCCCGGTAACTTGTTCGTGACGCCACTGCCCAGCCATTTGGAAAACGAGAAACCGGCCTGGCGGCTCACCTTTGTGGACTTCGGCATGGTGGGACGCGTCCCTGACAACCTGCGTATTGGTCTGCGCGAGATGCTGATCGCCATAGGAATGCAGGATGCAGCCCGGCTGATTCGCTCTTTCCAGACCCTTCACGTGCTTCTACCCGGCACGGATTTGAAACAACTTGAGCAGATGAGCGCGTCGATGTTTGACATGTTCTGGGGTAAGTCCATGGACGATATTCGTCAGCTTAGCCCCGAAGAGATGTTCCGGTTTGCAGACCGGTTCCGTGACCTCATGTACAACATGCCATTCCAACTCCCGCAAAACCTGCTGATGTTGGGCCGGACGGTGGCAATTTTGTCAGGGATGTGTACAGGCCTCTTCTCGGACTTCAACCTTTGGAATCAGCTTGCACCCTACGCCACCAAGCTGGTCTCCCAGGAAGTTGGTTCCAACTGGCGCGTTTGGCTGGACGAACTTGGTAACGTGCTTAAAGAATTGATAGCCCTCCCAACGAAAATGGGACGGGTGCTGAGCCAGGTGGAACGCGGCGATTTGACTGTTCAGGTGCCTGCAGTCAGCCGCCAGATGGGTTCCCTGGAGAAGGCTGTCAATCGGTTGACCGGCAGCGTCATTTTTGCAGCTCTTTTGCTTGGCGGGATTATGCTCTATGGTGCTGGGAAAGAGCTTCTTGCTTATATTTTATTTGGATGTTCCGGATTGGCCCTGATTTGGACGATCTTTTTCAGCCGGGCAGGTCCGCGGCGGTTCCACCCTTAAAGAGAGAACCGCCCCGTTCCAAACGGGGCGGTCTTGATTTATCGTCAAGCTTTTTTCTTTGGCTCATCCATCCGTTCCAGCGAGGCGTCGATCATGCTGCGCCAGGCCAGGAGCATTTCTTTGCGGGCTTTGCGGCGATGCTCGGATAACTCCGGCGGGAACATCCCTTCAAAGGCCTTGTGGAACTCTTCCCGGGCAGCTTGGAAATGCTGGCGGGTCTCTTCGGGAATCTTACCTTCAAATGGTGCATGTGTGCGTGCGGTTGTTTCGGTCATAGGATCACTCCTTATTGTGAAGAGATTATAGCGCGGAGTTGCATATGGAGCAATATCTTGATTATTAGAGTAAAATTAACATATTGGAGCAACCATGCAATATCAGGAATATGTTCAACAGGTCCAGCAGACCTCACAACTGATCCAAGAGGCCCACTTTAAGGAAGCGGTGAAAGCCCTCTACCAGTTGTTCTTGAGCGATATCTCGGATCTTGATAAGGCAGACATGTGCGCGGAACTGGCAGTTGTTTATGACCGAATGGGGAATACCGACGAAGCAATGAACTGGTATGAGAAAGGCATTTCCTACGAGCAAGACTATTGTCGCTATGCTAATGTCGAGAAAAAGGCGCAATACCTGTCTCAACTTGGCCACAATGACCGGGCGGTTACAATTTACGAATCACTCATTCAACAGCCTTTTGTGAGTGAAGCCGAGAAAGAGCGCATGCGCAAGACCATACAAAACTTGCTGGGCAAAGCCATGCGTGGCTGGCAATAATATTATCAGTTCTTTATTTGGAGGCGTTTTATGGAGTACCGCGTTCTAGGGCTGACCGGTCTGAATGTTTCATCACTTTGCCTGGGCACCATGCAGTTCGGCTGGACGGCGGATGAGGCCATTTCGCAGCGCGTCCTTACAGTGGCGTATGAGCAGGGTATTAATTTCATTGACACCGCTGATATTTATTCCCGTTGGGCCGACGGCAACCCTGGCGGAGTTGCTGAACAGATCATCGGTCGCTGGATGAAGCAAAATAGTATCCCGCGCGATAAGATCGTCGTCGCCACGAAAGTTCGCGGCAACATGGGCGGCGGGTCGGAGGACGAAGGGCTTTCACACAAACACATCCTGCAGGCTGTGGAAAATTCCCTGCGCCGCTTGCAGACGGACTATCTCGATCTTTACCAGGCCCACTGGCCGGATGAAAAAACCCCCATCGAAGAGACTCTGCGCGCTTACGACGAACTGGTCAAGCAAGGAAAAGTTCGCTACTTGGGCGCCTCGAACTATTCTGCCTGGGAGTTGATGCAGGCACTCTGGACCTCGGACCGGATCGGCTTGTCCCGTTACGACAGCCTCCAACCGCACTATAACCTGGTCCATCGCGACGAGTTCGAGCGTGAACTGGCCGCGGTTTGTAAAACTTATCATCTTGGCGTCATCCCCTACAGCCCGCTGGCTGGAGGTTTCCTGACAGGAAAATACCGCCGCAACCTCGTACCGATTAGTGCCCGTGCTGGTGGCGCGAAACGCTATTTCAACGAGCGCAACTGGGGCTTGCTTGAACAGATGGATGCGCTGGCGAAAGAGAAACATGCCAACATCTCACAGGTTGCTTTGGCCTGGCTTCTGGCTGACCCGCTCATCACCAGCCCGATCATCGGAGCGAATTCGGTCGAGCAATTGAAGGATAACCTTGGCGCAATGGATGTGTATCTCACACCTACCGAAAAAATCGGTCTTGATAAAGCCTCAGCCTGGAAAGAAGACGGGGAGTGACCGGTCGGCTGGGTAAAGATCCGTCCCGAATTATTGTGGAATCACCGTGGTAATAAGGAAAATAGGGAGTGTTGGGTGCGATCGCGAAGCCCGCCCAACACCACTATATCTTTCCCTCTATTACAAGAACTCCCCAAGACCCATTATTCTTTATGCGCCTCAAAGCTGACCTTCAATTATTCCTTGTCGCAGTGATATGGGGGAGTGGTTTTGCTGTTATGCGCCTTGCCGCGGGGTATCACACTGTTTTTCTGCTGAATGGTTCACGTTTCCTGCTGGGCGGCCTGCTCCTTTTACCGCTGACAAAACTCAGGGGAGCATTCAATCGTTCCAACCTGGTTTATGTCTCTTTGGCGGGATTGGCGTTATCTGCCGCCATTGGCTTTCAGCAGGCTGGATTGGTTACAACAACTGCCGGAAACGCTGGCTTCATCACCAGCCTGTATGTGGTTCTTGTTCCGCTTATGCTGTGGATCTTTTGGCGCGAGCGGCCCTCTCCATTTATGGGCGCCGCCCTCCTGCTGGCGATTGGGGGTGGATTCCTGCTTAGTACCGGTGGCAGTTTCCGGGTCCAGCCTGGAGACGTGCTGGTGTTCGCCGGCTCGTTTTTTTGGGCCATGCACGTGATTATTATCGCAAAAGCCCAGGGACGGATTGCCCCACTCCCATTCGCCTTGGGACAGTTTATCCTCTGCGGGGCGTTGAATCTTGTTATTGGTGCATTGATCGAACATCCCAGTCAGGCAGACATGCTGTTTGTCCTGCCAGCGGTTCTCTATACAGCAGTTTTTTCGATAGCCCTGGGATTCACGTTCCAGGTGATTGCCCAGAAGCATACCCCGCCCAGTGATGCCGCCCTAATCCTCAGCCTGGAAGCGGTCTTTGCGGCTCTGTTTGGCTGGTTGTTCTTGCATGAGATGCTTCTTCCGCTGCAACTGGCGGGGTGTGCCTTGATCCTGGTTGCGGTTGCGCTGGTGCAGGTGAGAAATGGTAAAATGAGAGCCATATGACTGCTAAAGTGATCCTCAACCCGTATGCGAATCGTTGGAAAGCGAAAGCCCGCTGGCCGGAGGCAGAATCAGCACTCAAAGCTGCCGGCGTGGACTTCGAACTGGTTATCTCTGAAGGCCCGGGCCTCATTATCGGGCTGGCTGAACAGGCTGCCCGCCAGGGATTTTCACCGGTCATTGCCGCCGGCGGTGATGGGACAATCGGTGAGGTTGTAAATGGGCTGGCATACGCCGCCCAATCCGAAAAGGAATTGTTGGGGCCGCTTGGCATCCTGCCGCTTGGCTCAGCCAATGACCTGGTGGATAACCTCGGCCTCCCGAAAGACCTGGTCGAAGCAGCGCGGGTGATCGCGGCGGGGAAGACCCGCCTGATGGACCTGGGCTGCGTCAATGATTTTTATTTCGCCAACAACTCGGCCATCGGTCTGGAACCGTACGTCACCTTAATCGAGAGGCGCATCACCTGGATCAAGGGCATAATCCGCTACCTGGTGGCAGCGGTGTTTGGCATCATGGACAATCCGCAGTGGACGGCGAAAATCGAATGGGACGACGGTGTTTATGAGGGCCCAGTTCTGCTTGTTACGGTCGGTAACGGACCCCGGACCGGCGGCGTGTTCTACATGGCTCCGCACGCTGACCCGTTCGATGGCAAGCTAACGTTTGTATACGGCTATCGTAAGACGCGCGGCCAGATCTTCAAACTACTCCCGCTGACGATGAAACCGGGCAAAGGCAGTTACGTGGAAAAAGAAGGGATGTGGGAACGCCAGGCGACCTGGGTTAAAATCCATATCGAGGGTCCCGCCCCAGTGCACGCCGACGGGGAGATTATCTCCACCAGCATCCAGGACTTGGAATACCGGATTTTCCCCGAGCGATTGAAAATATTGTTGCCTTAGTAAAAAAAAGCCACCCTGACCGGTGTTTTTTTGTGGGCCCGAAGAGACTTGAACCCGGCCTTACCATCCCCATTCGGGGACTTTAATGAGAAAGACCACCAGAGAGGGTGGTCTTGTGGGCGCGATAGACTTGAACCCGGCCTTACCATCCCCTCTCGGGGACATCAATGTGACGCGAATCAATCCACCCGAAAGGATGGTTTGTGTGGGCGCGAAGAGACTTGAACCCGGCCTTACCATCCCCTTTCGGGGACTTCAATGAGAAAGACCACCGGAGAGGGTGGTCTTGTGGGCGCGAAGAGACTTGGACCCGGCCTCAACATCCCCTTACGGGGACATCAATGTGATTGTGGGCGCGAAGAGACTTGAACTCCCGACCTCATCAATGTGAGTGATGCGCTCTAACCAACTGAGCTACGCGCCCGAAGTGACCGGGATTATAGCCGAGGTCACAGGCTTTTGCAAGGATTCTTACGGCGCAGGCAAATAGTCAAGCGGATTTACATAGCCAAGAATGGAATTCATCAGTTCGAAATGCAAGTGCGGGCCGGTAGAGGTGCCACCGGTCATGCCGACCAACCCGATCAAATCGCCTTGCCCCACATTTTGCCCACACGAAACGTTGATCTGGCTGAGATGAGCGTAGAGCGACTGCCAGCCATTGCCATGGTCGATGATGACCAGCCAGCCATATCCCCAGTCATTCCATCCGGAATAGACAACAGTACCTGCATCCGTGGCGTAGACAGCATTTCCTTGTGCACCGGCAAAGTCAACTCCGAAGTGCCTTAGATCCGGTCGATAGGGGGTTCCTGAGAGCCAGTGGTCAGTGGTGGGGTAAACAAACGTGCCATAGCCTACTTGAACATAACTGATACCGCTACACACCCCCGGCCCCCAGACACGGGTTGACGGGTTTGACCTCACCAGTTGAGCCGGCGCTGTCCACGATGTGAATTCGCGTTTCCCGCCTGGGACAACCAGCCAGGTACCGGCCGCAATATTGGGATGGCTCAGGTCGCCGATGGTATCCGGGTCGAGGTGATTGCCGGGAAAATTGACAATGCTCTCGGCGTCAACGCCGAAGACTTCTGCCACTTTTGCCAGGCTTTCCGTGCCTTGCCATTCGTAGTATGTCCCGTCCACGGGCAGGATATTGAGTTTCTGGCCTGTCGACAGTAAATCCGGGTTGTCCTTGAGAGTGTCGTAATTGCCAAACAAGATCGTGGTTGGTTTAAGCCCGTATTTATCGGCGATGACAAAGATGGAATCTCCCGCCTGGACAGTATAAGTGATTACGTCCATACGCGGCCGGCTTGGGATGGTCGTATGTAATTCTGCCTGGCGCGGGATTCCGTCCAGGGCAAACGCCATTTCAACCGGCAGTTGCGAGACTGGCTGCGTGGGCACCGGGGTAAGGCTGGATGGTGCAGGCAGGCTTGAGGTCACGCCAAGGTTTGCCCGTTGGAGCAACCAGACGACTGTCAAGACCAGCAGGACAGCCAGTACGTTCGTACCGATACGGATCGTTACCTCACCCAGCCCGAAGTGGGCCAGGCGTTCCATCCATCTTGTGACCAGACTTGGCCGCTGTTCTGATGGTTCCCCCTGGCTTTCCTCGTTCTGCTGAGGAAATTCCTGCAAAGGCTTGTTGTCCATAGCGTGTCATCATAACATGCCCCCAAATGACCGTCAAGCAAGGTATTAAAGGAAGATTAGGGGATTATTGCCTCGGAGCTTATGTGAAAATATGCTCTAAGCGGCGTCCCCGCCGCCGGGGGCGGTGGCGAGAGCAATTTTTAGGATTGAGACTAAAGGGCTTATGCCGGGAGGACACACTCTGCCCGGTCATTGCCAGGGCTGTTGACCAGTGTTGAGACGGGATAGGCGTCCATCTCCCCGGCTGGGTAGGGGACGAGCAGGCTTTTCAGGGCTATCGGGAAAAGGGGTGTCGGGTCGATCCATTGCGCATAGGCATGGCGGGGCAGAATAACCGGCATCCGGTTGTGGATGGTTGCCATCAACTCGTTTGGCTCGGCGGTGATGATCGTTGCGGAGCGGACTTCGGACCCGTCTGCATGTTGCCAGTGTTCCCACAACCCGGCAAAGGCGAACGGTGCTCCTGATTTCAGCCGGATGAAATGCGGAACCTTCGACTTCATTCCCGGTTGAGCCTGCCATTCGAAGAACCCATCCGCAAAGATGAGACAGCGGTGATATTTATAAGCAGACCGGAACGCCGGTTTTTCAGCCAGTGTCTCAGCCCGTGCGTTGATGAGATGGCTGCCGATGGTCGGGTCTTTGGCCCAGGAGGGGATGAGACCCCAGACAAAGAAATCAGCCTTGTTCGCCCCGTCATTGGGTAGGGCCAGGATGGGCTGGCTGGGGGCGATATTGAAGCGCGGGGCGCCCTGCGCTGGGAATGCAAATTCAGGGAAGGCATCCTGTAGATCAGCAGGATCAACGGTTAATGCAAATCGTCCACACATTTCAAACTCCCAGGGAAAAGAACAGGAATAACGCCATTATTGTACTACTTGCTGATGTTTTGGTTTATACGTGCCTGCTGCATTAGCCAGATATAACCATCTTCCAGGCTTGGTTCGGCGGGAATGGCAGGCCAGCCATCGACACGCTCACACACGAGGCGGTACTGCACGCCGTTTTGCGTCTGCATGGTGGAGACGATTGCCATGCCCGGATCAGGTTTCTTGCCACCCGTGGTGACATGCCACACTCTCCCACGGACGTTTTCAATAATGTCACACGGGCTGCCACGGAACAGAACTTGTCCCATGTTGATGATGGCCAGGTCGTTACAGCTCTGGCTGACATCCTCGACAATGTGCGTGGAAAGGATTACGGTGCAGCGCGCCGACATCTCTGCCAGCAAGTTGCGCAAACGCACGCGCTCCTCGGGGTCGAGACCGGCCGTCGGTTCGTCTATGATCAATAACTGCGGGGAGCCAAGCAGGGCTTGGGCGATTCCAACCCGGCGCTTCATCCCGCCCGAGAAGGTGCGCATTTTGCGCCGGGAGTCCCCGGTTAGTCCGACCAGTTCAAGGGTTTCATTTATCTGTTTTTCTCTCTCCGCTCTGTCCGTCATTCCTTTGAGCAAT
Source organism: uncultured Anaerolineales bacterium (assembly GCA_903873975.1). GTDB lineage: Bacteria > Chloroflexota > Anaerolineae > Anaerolineales > Villigracilaceae > UBA877. Next base: position 3,365 of record CAIQQN010000191.1, on the reverse strand, counting down.
GCCACATATTCCAGGAATTCGAGTGTGGTCAGGTCGGGATACAGGCCAAGTTCCTGGGGTAAGTAACCAAGCACGGACTTGACAGCCAGTTTTCCGCGGCCGGTCGTCACATCGTTTCCAAGCACACTCACCTTGCCGGAGGTGGGCCGCAGCAGCCCGGCCAGGATGCGCATCAGGGTCGTCTTGCCAGCCCCGTTGGGCCCGACCAGCCCGAACATGCCGGTGCCTATCTCCAGGTCCACCCCGCGCAGAGCATGAATTTTCTTGCCATAGGTCTTGGTCAGTTGCGAGATGGTGATCATCAAAAATTCTCCTTCCATCGGAGCCAAAGACGAGCTAGGAGGGCGATTATAAAAATGGTTACCAGGATGATGACGTACATTACGAGGACCTGTCCCACCCCCACGATTGGCGCTCCTTCTCCAAGCAGACCATGATTAAAGAAAACCGGATTTCCACCGTAAACTTTTGCATATGTCAGCGGTGCAACATCGGTGTAGCCCTGGAACACATAATACGCGGCGGCATCTGTGGTTGCAGGTATAGCAGGAGGGGTCTTGAATACAACCATCCAGAAAAAGAGGCTGAGAATGCCAATCACGAAGCCAGGAAAAATTGCTCCTCGGCGGGTTCGAAATGCAACCCCGGTGAGAACACCAACAATCGAGCCGAAAACAAAGAGTGGCAGCCCATCCATGAATATCAACTCAATAAAGAATTTGACCAGATAGAAAGGCAGGCCATAATAGGTGACTCTGAGCAAGGTAATTTCGATGACAGAATAAAACAGCAAGATCGGAAATAATCCGATGAAGAGCACTGTTCCGAGCACGCCAAGAATTTTCCCGGCGAGGTAAGTTGTTCCACTCATTGGTGTGCTGCGCAGTAATTCCTGCACGCCGAACGCCCGGTCCGCCGGAATGGTCATGGAGGTTGCAACCGGCAGGAACAAGAGTGCAAGAAGCATTAATATCCAGCCTAGCGGAGTAAAGTGCGCAATTGAATCAGCCAGCGAGTCGCGTACCGGGAGTCTGAGACTCTCGATCGTAATCCCTTTCTCCGCTAGTCTTCCTATTTGTTCGGCAGTCAGATTACTGAAGTCCGGATATAAACCATTCAGATTCAACAAAGGAGTTAATAGTATCGTGGCACTGACGATTAGCCCAATCATTGCGGTCACCACCACCGGCGCGCCACGGCGCAGGCCAAAACGGAACTCAGTTCGGGCGATGGCAAAGATTTGCCATAAGGTTTTCATATTTCTCCCCTCCTATCGGGTGCCCAGAATGCGGTCTTCGTCGCCCAGGAACTTCATTGCCAGCAGGAACAGCCCCAGGCCAATCCCGACCAGGAATAGCCGGTTGAGCAGGTAGATTCCCAGCCCTAATTTTTCCGGCTGCAGGTAGACGTGAAAGGGCCAGAACCATGGCCAGCGCTTAAGAATCCCATCGCCCCCATACAGGCTGGCGGCCCACAGCAGGGATGCCAGCAGGGTACCGAAGACCCCCTGGCGGGTGACCTGGGTGGTAAAGACAGCCACACCTCCCAACACGATCCCGGCCGCCAGCCAGCGGACCACCGCCAGCGCCAGGTTCTCAGCTCCCCAGGTAGCTGTGAAGACCAGGGTGGCGGTCAGGGCGATTGCCAGATGCATCCCTGCCACCAGCAACAACCGGTCGAAGAAAAGGCGAGGCAACGGCACAGGGTAGGCGAGCAGCAGCTCGAGGGCAGGTTCGTTGTCCGGCCCTAGTAGGAAGGCCGCTTGGATGGCAAAGAGTAACGGCGCGATCGTTTCGACGGTCCGGCGGACGTACATCGTCTCGAACGCGCCTTCGGATCCGGTCAAGTGGAGTTCCAGGATGAAAATAACGGCCAGGATAGCCGCGCTGGCTGCCACTGGCCACCAGTCGACCAGTTTTAGAATTAATTTGATACTTTGCAGAAAACGTTCCCGATTCACAGGGCGCATCTGACATCCTCCCCAACTTGTGGGACAGCCTAAAAAATTATACACTCAAACGTTTCTTTCTCCACCCCCGAATTACTTGTGATACGCTCCTGACCAAACCAAAAGGAATCCCGCCTCATCATTCCTTGAGCTTACGGATATCACCCTCCCGCACTGTCACACCAATCATATCCAGGTGCTCGAGCAGTGCCTGTACATACTTCCGGCTGGTATTGAGCAAGTCGCGCACCTCAGCCAGGGTCACTTGTCCCTTTTGCTGGAGCGCCTGGCGGATTTTCTTCACCATGGCCTCATAATCCGTTTTACAGAAGACCACCTCGCCGGAGACAGCCACCAAGTCGCCAAACTCCAGCAGGGCGCTAAAAATGTCCTCGCCCACTACAGCCACGCATTCTTTGACCGATGGCGGAGCGTACGGCGCGGTTGCGAACAGTGGCATTAGCTTGTCCACTTTCACCTGTTGGAACGGCGAAAACCGGACAACATGACCGGGCAGGGCGGCCCATTTCGGACTCTCGGCCAGGACGCCCTCCAAGGCCATTTTCGTCACGATCAGGTTGAAGAGGCGTGGCGCCAGTTTCAACCTGCTCTTCAGCTCTTCGCGCGGCATGCCGCGCCGCAGGGGGTAGGTTTCGTGATAAACGGCTAAAACCGTTACCACAGACTCTTTAAGCGCGGACCACTGCGAAGCAGCAATTGCCACATCTTCCAGGCTGACCAGTTGACCGCTTTCAATCAGTTCCTTCAAAGCCAATTCGGCCGCGGAACCTTCCAGCCGGGAACGGGCGATCACATCCTTGACCGGTGCTGGCCCGAGAGCGAGCGCGGCCTGCAGGAGCACTTCGGCGGGGGAGCCTTGCGCCATCGCCTCCAGCGCCTGGAGCACCGCCTTGTCGAAGCGTTTGTGACGCCTCTTCGGCTGCGGGTCCACCACGCTGCCGCCGCCGAGCGTTTCGCCGGGGGATGGGCGGCGCAGGATGTACCGGTCACCACGCACGGCCACAACGGGTGTGCGCAGTTCGAGTTGCAGCCAGCCGGTTTCGCCGGGGTTCAGGATTTCCGCGCCCAGCAGCCGCACGTCAGCCATGGTCTCGGAGGTGCCGATGAAAAATTTGACTTCGGAGTGATGCTGCAAGGAGGCAGAAACATCCGGGAGCAGGCGGAAGCTGAGGTCGAGGCGCTGGGTGGCCTGGTACTGGCCGGGACATGTCACCACCTCACCGCGCTGGATTTGCTCCACATCCAGGCCGGAAATGTTGACCGCAGTGCGGCTTCCAGGGACCGCCGTATCTTCTTTCTGTTTATGTGTCTGGAGGCCGCGGATGCGGCCGTGCAGGCCGGATGGCAGGAGTTCCACTTCGTCACCGGCAGCAAGTTTCCCGTCCGAGAGCGTTCC
>CAIQQN010000190.1 GCA_903873975.1 uncultured Anaerolineales bacterium | reverse complement strand
TGACCTTCTATCAAGGCAAGCCTCTTGATATAGAAATGCCCACCTCGGTGGATCTGAAAGTCATCTATGCTGAAGTGGCTGTACGCGGTGATACCGCCACCGGCGTGACCAAGAAAGTCAAGGTTGAAACCGGTTTCGAGGTGCAGTGCCCGAACTTTGTCAAAGTAGGTGATACCATTCGCGTTGACACCCGTACCGGCGAGTACCTGACTCGCGTGTAATCAAGTCCTCCCGCAGGCTTGCCCTGAACGAAGTGAAGGGTTCAAAACTGCGGGAGTTCGTTCACTGCAAAATGAAAACACCTGCTGGACCTGAATGTAAATATTTCTACGGCGACTACTATCGCGGCCGCGACCATGAGGAGTGCCGCTTGCTCGGCGCTGCCTGGACTCGCGACTTGTGCCGCACCTGCCCGGTCCCGTCCATTGGCCAGGCAAATGCCTGTGAATCCATGCAACTGCGCGGCGAGGTGACCCGTCCGTTGACAGCCGCATTCAAGCACCGCGTCATGGTGACAGCTTTTTGCGAAAAGACCCGGCGATCCGGTTTCGACCCGCACATCGGCTGTGGGGAATGCCATCCTCTTCCGCCCGTATTTGAAGTGAAGAAATAAATCTATTAGCTCCCGCTGCCGTCCCGAATAACCCTTGAAGGGCATGGCGGCGAGGACGCTGCCTGGAGCCTGCCATGCCCATCACACTCCTGCTTGACCTCGACGACACCCTGCTCGAAACCAACATGGACATTTTCATCCCGGCCTATTTCAAGGCTCTCTCTACCGCACTGGCAGAAAAAGTGGCACCGGAAGTGATGATCCCGGCCCTGACAGGAGGGACGAAAGCAATGATGGTTAACACGGACCCTGCTCTCAGCCTGCGGGATGTCTTCGATTCTTATTTCTTTCCCAAGCTCGGCTTGGACCGTCACACACTCCAGGCGGCGATTGACCGCTTTTATGATGAAATCTTCCCCACCCTGGGTGCCTTGACAAAACCCATCCCGGAGGCCGTTCGCCTGGTGGACTGGGCTTTCGCACAAGGCCATCGGGTGGCCATTGCCACCAATCCCTTCTTCCCGTTGAAAGCCATCCATCACCGTCTGCGCTGGGCCGGGCTGCCGCCGGAAAAATACCCGTTTGCGCTGGTAACTTCCTACGAGACATTTCACTTTACTAAAGAGACGGTCGCTTACTATCCGGAAGTATTGGCGCAGTTGGGCTGGCCGGAAGACCCGGCTGTGATGGTTGGTGACGATATCGAACGGGAAGTCAAACCCACTCAAGTGGCCGGGTTCCCGGTCTTCTGGGTCCGGAAATCTGGCGAAGTGTCTGCCGAACCAGCCGGGGTCCCTCAGGGGACATTGAAATCGTTTCGCGGCTGGCTGGAAAAAACCGACCTTGAAACGCTCAGAATATCATTCCAGACGCCCCAGGCGCTGTTGGCCAACCTGGCTTCCACCCCGGCTGCCATCGCCACGCTGGTTTCATCGATGTCTCTGGATGGTTGGAGGCGTCAGCCTGCGCCTAGTGAGTGGTGCCTGACCGAAATCCTCTGCCACCTGCGTGATGTGGAGCGCGATGTCAACCTGCCGCGCATCCGCAAGTTGCTGGCAGAAGAGAATCCATTCCTGGCTGGCGAAGTCACCGACCGTTGGGTAGAAGAACGTCATTACAACAGGCAGGATGGCCGTCAGTCCCTGGCTGATTTCATCACCGCTCGGAAGGAATCACTTGGCTTGTTAAACGGTCTGCAGGCTGAATGGTCCAGAACGGCCCGGCACGCCATCTTTGGTTCCACCACTTTGCAGGAACTGGTCGGCATCGTCGCCGGTCATGACCGGGCGCACATCCAGCAAGTTTGGAAGACGCTGCATGGCGTCTGGTAATTTTGGATTGAATGTGGTAAATTTACCGTCGTCAATGAACGGCGGAAGGAGAAATTTATGAGTTTCTTGCGTGATTTTGGATTGCCTGAACTGCTGATTATCCTGGTGATCATTGTGATCCTCTTCGGTCCGGGCCGCATTGGCAAAGTGGCCGGCGAGCTTGGCAAAGGCATCCGCTCTTTTCGGGATGGCCTGAGCGGTAAGGAAGAAGAAAAGAAGAAAGAGGATGAGAACCAACCGGAACCCCCGAAAGAAGAAAAATAACGAATTGGACGAATCAGCCCTCTGCCTGCTGGCGGAGGGCTTTTGCTTGCGATATGACCACAATCCATTATCTTGACCCAAACCCTGCCGGACATCCTGCCGTTCTTTTGCTGCACGGCCTGGGTGCAGACGCCACTTCGTGGACCCTGCAACTGCCCGCGCTAAACGGGGCCGGCTTCCGCCCGATTGCAGCCGATACCCCCGGTTTCGGCCAGTCGGCCTATGACGGAGGCGGCTGGAGCATCCGCCGTATGGCCGCCGACATGGCAAGCCTGCTTGGAGAACTGCAGACCGGACCGGCGCACGTGGTGGGCCTCTCGATGGGCGGGACAATCGCCCAGCAATTTGCCCTGGACTACCCTCATCTGACGCGCAGACTGGTGCTGGTCAGCACATTTTCCGTCCTGCGCCCCGATTCATTGAGCGGCTGGTTGTATTTCATGCAGCGATTTTTCCTGGTCAACGTGTTGGGTCTGCCCGCCCAGGCGAAAGTGGTGGCGCAGCGCATCTTTCCCGGCCCAGGCAATGGGCAATTGCGGGAAATGCTGATAGAGACAATTTCACGGGCTGACGCGCGCGCCTATCGCAAAGCCATGGCTTCACTTGGGCTGTTTAATTCCGTGAAAAGACTGGGGGAGATCAAAATCCCCACACTGATCGTTACTGGTGCAGACGATACCACCGTGACTCCCGCCCGCCAGCGCTTACTGGTGGAGGGCATCCCCGCCGCGCGGCAGGTGATCATCCCGGATGCGGGTCATGCCGTCCCGGTGGACCAGGCGGAGCGGTTCAACCGGGAACTGTTGGAGTTCTTGGCAACCCAGAACCAGGATTCTTAATAGGTGGGGTGTTGACCATGATCTGTCTCAGCGCGGAGTCTCTGAAACTCACATTTGGCATTTTAACATTGAAATAAACCCATAAGTGAGGTGCGCTTCGATGAAATGAAGTGTTGCGCCAGATAATTGATCTAGGGTGAAGGAGAGATATTGCAATGGCGGTTTTCTGGATTGTACTGACTTCCATATCGGTGGTATGGATTGTTTTTGAGATTTGGCTGGTTATTATAGATCGGAAGCAAGGTAAAGGTAATCCCGGAATCGATCGAGGCACAAGGTATTTAAATTTTATATGTATTGCCCTTGGAATAACCGGAGCGGCAATTCTTAATGGCGTTTCTCAGTTCTTCTTTCCGGGTGGAAGGACAAGTACCGTTTTTTGGATTGGTCTTATTATTATGTTGCTGGGTCTTTCGCTTCGCATATGGGCAGTTTCCACATTAGGTACTTCATTTCGTACAACTGTTGAAACACACGTTAACCAGAAAGTGGTTAAAGGCGGGCCATACAAGCTGATAAGGCATCCGTCCTATAGTGGAATACTGATGATGTGTGTGGGATATGGTATCGCAGTTCAGAATTGGCTGTCCCTGGTTATGGCGGTATTTCTGCCTTTGTCGGCTCTTATTTACCGGATCCATATTGAAGAAGTTGCTCTCCTTGCCTCAATGGGATCCGAATATGAAGAGTACCGGCGTCATACAAAGAAGATCGTTCCATGGATATGGTAATACTTGAGAATAAATACCGCTCAACACCTGTTGCTAAGAAACTTTTTTTTGCCCGCTGTTTCCTGTGCCCTGAAGATGGCTTGCCATCCGGGCAGTTTCTTTCGGAATAAGGAAATGCAAAGGAGAACAAATGGAAAGTAATAAAGATGGTTTTGCTTCAATTAATGCATACATAGCATCCTTCCCTGAAAAAACACAAAAGATACTGGAGGAGGAATTACGGGCAACTATTAAAGTCGCTGCTCCTGAAACAGAAGAGAAAACCAGCTATCAAATTCCCACTTTCGCTCTGAAAGGGAATCTGGTTCATTTTGCTGCTTATAAAAACCATATTGGATTCTATCCAACATCAAGTGGAACTCAAGCTTTTAAAAAGGAATTGTTAATTTATGAAGGTGCAAAAGGTACTGTTCGATTCCCGATCGATAGACCATTGCCGCTGGAATTGATAAGTAAAATTGTTAAATTCAGAGTTGCTGAAAATGTAAAAAAGGCAGAGCTAAAATAAGGGAAGAGAAAATAGTCCAGCCAACCGATGGTTTGTTAACAGTACTTGGACGAGTGCCGAAAATGTGGATAACGCCCACTCTTATCAGAGATTTTCAAAATGATTCGTGTCCCATTTCCAGCCCATAAAATGGAACCCCTGAAGTTCTGAAACTCTTCAGGGGCTGTCTGGCGGAGAGGGTGGGATTCGAACCCACGGTGACCCATAAGGCCACAACGGTTTTCGAGACCGTCCCATTCAACCGCTCTGGCACCTCTCCGAACAGCGGGGCGATTATATCTTAAATCTCCATGCTTGCATACAAATCAAGGTGGACGAACCGGTCGAGGCCGTTGAGGTGCAGGAATGCCTGGAAAGCGGCTCAGCATCTGCTCCACCATGCACGAGGAGATTTTGCTTTAATTGACTTTTGTGTTTATTGACTTTTTTGCAACGGGCGCAGGCTTCATCGTTAGAATTTTTAGAATTTCCTCGCCGTATTGTTCCAGCCTCCAGGGTGCGTGCGGCATGAGCGCAGCAAGGTCATTCAGGTTTTTCGGATTTCTCTCGGCGATGAGGTGCATCCAGTTTTTTGGGAGGATGATGTCTGATTCGACGCCAATTTTTAACCCGGCGGTTTTACGCCACTCAGAAAGGATATTCAACCGGTCCATAAAGGCTTGATTGGGGCGTAAGTTGCTAGGGCGGCTGATCAAAGGGATTTGCTTGCCGCGCCTCACGGCGTGCAAGATTTCGTCACCGTAAATATGGATTTGCCGCGCGGTCAGACCGAGGGCTGCCAGATCATCCTGAGTTTGCGGCAGCGTTTGAGTGATGGCGACCAGGCGTTTATCGTCAATCACCTTGAACAAAGGGCGGTTCATATGTCTGGCTTGTTTCTCGCGCCATGCACACAATTCCTGCAGGATGGTCAATTGACGGTCGCTGAATTTCTGCGCCCCCTTGACACGCTGCCAGGCCGGGATTTCCGTCTTGCCATTCGCGTTCCCTTGTGCCAGGCGGAGGAATTCTTCGAGCGCCAGTTCCCAGCGGCCGCGTTCCTGCAATTCGGTTTGCAGGCAGTCGCACAGGTCCAGGAGGTGATGCGTGTCGAGCCGGGCGTAGTTGAGCATTTCCCGTGAGAGCGGGCGCTCGCCCCAGTCGGCTTTCTGGTATTTCTTGTTCAAGATTATGCCAAGTTTTCCGGTTAAGATCGAGTCCAAGCCGACTTGTTTATAACCCAGGATGCGCGCGGCTTGCATGGTGTCGAAAATATTGGTGGCTGTAATGTCGAAATCGCGTTTCAGGCAGATCAGGTCATATTCTGCGGCGTGGAAAATTTTTTCAATCCGGGAGTTGGCAAAAATGGAGGCCAGGGGAGAGAGATCGTCCAGCGCCAATGAGTCGACCAGGTAGTCGGTTTGCGGTGTGGAAAATTGGATCAGGCACAACTGCTCGCGGAATGCATGCAGGGAATTCGACTCGGTATCCACGGCGATGCGCGTCCAGCATGCCAGTTCGTCCGCCATTTTTTTAAGGGCGGCGGGAGTGGCAACCCAAACAGGGGGCAGGAGTTTTTCGGCTTGCATCGCCCTTGATTATATCCGCTTATCTATGTGGATTTTACCGGCACAGATTAACGGATTTTTTCCATGACCAGTGCGTTTTCATTGTCGTTGTAATATTCCCGCCATGTATCCACTGTCAGATAACCTTCCTGCTGGTAGAGACGGATGGCCGGTTCGTTGGAAACCCGCACGCATAAACGCAGGCGCGGCTGCGTCAGCCGTTTTTCGCATTCCCGCAGCAGTGCTCGCCCGATGCCGCGCCGCTGGTATTCGGGCAGGACGCCGACCGTGCCAATCCAGGCCAGATGGTCGGAAGGACGCGGATCACCGGCGATAAAGCCGATCATCAGGCCGTCTTCGACTGCCTTTAAACGGATAACTTCCGGCCAGGTCAGAACGGCGATCAGGTCGAGCAACGGCCAAGCGTCCTTGAGGAAACAGGCCTGTTCCATGCGGCGCAGGCTGCCGAGGTCACGGAGATTTGCGGGAACGATGTCCATAAAAAGTAGAAGGATGAAATCGGAAGGATGAAGAAAGCCTCCCGTGATTTCCGGGAGGCCTCTATTTTACCCTTTACTTCTTGTTTTTCTACTTATTTCCCTTGATAAAATTCTCGATCATGCTGGTGAATTCCATCGGGAAGATGAACTTGGTGGACGCGCCCTGGCCGATGTTCTTGAGAGTCTCAAAGTATTGCAGGGTCATCGTCTTCTGGTCAATGGTCTTGGCAGCCGCAAAGATCTTCTCCAAAGCCACCGAGAAACCTTCGGCTTTCAGCACCTGGGCCTGCTTCTGGCCCTCGGCTTCCAAAATGGCAGCTTGTTTCGAGCCTTCAGCCTTCAGGATGGCGGATTGCTTCTCGCCTTCGGCCACGTTGATGGCGGCCTCGCGCGTACCGGTTGATTCCGTTACCACGGCGCGGCGGATACGCTCGGCAGACATCTGTTTGTTCATGGCGTCCTGGACGTCCTTGGGCGGGATGATCTCGCGGATTTCAACGTTGGTCACCTTGACGCCCCAACGCTCGGTCACTTCGTCCAATTTGGCGCGCAGGGTCTGGTTGATGTGTTCACGCTGCGAGAGCACTTCATCCAGCGGGATACCGCCGATGACGGAGCGCAGGGTGGTGGTTGCCATACCGGCTGCCGACAGTTCGAAGTTGCCCACACCGACCACGCTCAAGGTCGGGTCCATCACCTTGAAATACCAAAGGAAGTCAATCGAGATGGGGGCATTATCCTTCGTGATGGACACCTGGTGCGGTACCTCGCGCACCTGCTCGCGCAGGTCCGCTTTGACGGCCCGGTCTATCACCGGGATGAGCAGTACCAGGCCGGGACCTTTTGTGCCGATACAGCGACCCAGGCGGAAGACGATCAGCCGCTGGTATTCATTGACGATGCGGATGGCGTTGGCCAGGAAGAGCACCAGCACCACGACGACAAAAGCGACGGCACACAGTAAATATGTAGAAGTATTCATTAGTTCCTCCTTGGAGAACTGAATGTGGATTGATCACTTTTTTGTCTGGTCGTCATGTTCGACGACCAGGACGAATCCTTCGCGGCTGACGACACGCACGCGGCTTCCCGCCGGGATGGATTTCGCGCTGCGGGCAGACCACAATTCCCCGGCGACCTGCACCGAGCCGCTTTCGCGGACCTGGGTCTTGGCCTCACCGGTTTTACCGATCAAGGTTGATAGGTCCTGCAGTGGACGGGCGTGAGACGCCTGGAGGCCCTTGCGGACAACCAGCCATAAAAAGCCCCCGCTGAGCGCCGAGACGATGATCGCCACCAGCGGGTTGACCGCCGGCAGCCATCCGCTGGATGGGAACAGGTAGACTGAACCGATGATGACACCCAGGAGACTTAAAGCCAGCGCCCATTCGCGTTTGGGTTTACGAGTGGCGTATACAAACGGGATGAGCGAAAGTATCAGGATGATTAATGCCCACAGGTTGAAGCCGAGATTGTAGATTGCATATCCGGCCAGCACCAGCATGAATAAGGCTCCGCCCTCCAGCAAATGCGTTCCGGGAGTGACGATGGCCATCAAAAGCAGGACTGAGCCAATCACCAGCAAAATATAAGCGATATTGGGGTTGAGGAGAATGTCCATAGCGGTTCCTTTCTGGAGACGCCAGAATGATTATACATCGAATTGAAGGACTCGCAGTCATATATGTATACGTTTTAGGGCACGGTACGGTTTTACGAGTGAGGAGGATTAGGGTAGAATACCTCTTTACTAGGGAATCGACCGGCTGACTGGTCGAAATACCCCGGGTCAATTTGCTGGAGTCCAGAATTCGGAGCCGCTGTGAAATTCAAAAAAATCTGTGTCCTCGGGCTGGGTTACATTGGCCTGCCCACCGCATCCACTTTTGCATCGCATGGCCTTCAGGTTGTGGGCGTGGATGTGAATCCGCGCGTGCTTGCCACTTTACGCAAGGGCAAAATCCACATCCACGAGCCAGGGTTGCACCAGGCTCTCGAGGCTGCCCTGAAAACTGGCAACCTGACCGTCAACGAGCTGCCGGTTGAGGCGGATGCTTACATCATCGCTGTCCCAACGCCCTTCCATGCTGACAAATTTGGCGAGTATTACGGCCAGCAATACAAACTAGCCGATATGCGCGCCGTGGCATCGGCTGCCGAGGCGATCGTCCCGGTGCTGCGCAAGGGCAACCTGGTGGTGCTCGAATCCACCTCGCCGCCGCGCACCACCATTGACTTGCTGATTCCCATCCTGGAAAAATCCGGCCTGAAAGCAGGCGTGGACTTCCATCTTGCTTATTCCCCGGAACGCGTCCTACCCGGACAGATCCTGCGGGAACTGGTCGAGAATGCGCGCGTCATTGGCGGCGTCACGCCCGAATCGGCCGAGGCGGGTCGGGACCTGTATGCCATTTTCGTGAAGGGACAGATTGTCGTCACTGATGCCACCACCGCCGAGATGGTCAAGCTGATGGAGAACACCTATCGCGATGTCAACATTGCCATCGCCAATGAATTTGCCCGCCTGGCCGAACGGTTTGGAGTGGACGCGTGGGAGGCGATCAAGATCGCCAGCCTGCACCCGCGCGTCAAGATTCTCAACCCCGGCCCCGGCGTGGGCGGTCACTGCATCAGCGTGGACCCCTGGTTCTTTGTCGAGGCTGCGCCCGATTTGAGCACGTTGATCTATGCCGCCCGGAGCGTCAATGATTCCCAGCCCCATTTTGCGCTTGAACTGGTCAGAAAAGCGGTCGGCGATTTCCATGGCAAGAAGATCGCCGCCCTCGGTCTGGCCTTCAAACCCGACGTGGATGACCTGCGCGAAAGTCCTGCTGTGGAAGTGATCCATCTGCTCCAGGATGAAGGTGCAACCGTCAAAGCCTTTGAGCCTTTCAAACCGGAGGCCGACTTGCCCGGCGTAACTGCCGTCCCAACCCTGGCGGCCGCCTTGAAAGATGCCGACGCGGTCCTTTTGCTCGTCAATCACACAGAACTGGGCGCCCTGACTCCCGAAGAACTGGCGGAAATGACCCCTGCCCGAATTCTCGTTGATACCGTCAATGGTTGGGCAGGCAAAGATTGGGAAGGAGCAGGTTTCAAGATATTCCGGTTGGGAGTTCGAAAGTGACCATGGTATCGGTGATCGAGAATCAGATCCATCAATTGACAACTCGATAATGTGTCAATGTGATAACTTGATAACGTGATTCCAATGCGAATCCTCTCTGTCTTTGGCACCCGCCCCGAAGCCGTGAAAATGGCCCCGGTTGTGCAAGAACTCAAACGCATGCCGGGCGTAGAGTCGTTCGTCTGTGTAACAGCCCAGCATCGGGAGATGCTCGACCAGGTGCTGACCCTGTTTGACATCCAGCCGGATGTGGACCTCGACCTGATGCGCGCTGACCAGTCCCTGGCGGAACTAAGCGCCCGCATCTTCCAGGACCTCGATCCGGTACTGACGGACTTGAAACCCGATTGGGTGCTGGTACAGGGCGATACCACAACGGTTGCAATCACCTCCCTGCTGGCGTATTATCGCCGCATCCGGGTGGGACACGTTGAGGCCGGTCTCCGGACACACGATAAGTGGCAGCCTTTCCCCGAAGAGATCAATCGGCGCGTGGCGGGCGTTGCCGCGGACCTGCATTTTGCTCCCACCGAATGGGCGCGGCATAACCTCCTGCGCGAAGGCGTGCCCGATTCGGCCATCGCCTTGACCGGCAACCCGGTGATTGATGCTTTGCAGGTTGTGGCGAAACAACCGCAGCCGGAGTCAGTTGCTCAAATAATTCGGCAATTGGGGATTGGCGGGTCAGGAGGCGGTGGTCCCGTTCCCAGCATGGGACGTGGTAGTCCGGGTTCCAGCACGGGACAACGGTTGATAATGGTAACCGCCCACCGGCGCGAGAATTTTGGCCAGCCTCTGGAGAATATCTGCGCGGCGTTGAAGGAACTGGCTGAACGTGGGGATGTGGAGATTGTCTACCCGGTGCATCTCAACCCGAATGTGCAGGAACCGGTGAAGCGTTTGCTCGGGAATGTGCAGCATGTCACGCTTCTGCCGCCGTTGGATTACCTGCCGATGGTGCATTTGATCAGGCGATCCACCCTTGTTCTGACCGATTCGGGCGGCATCCAGGAAGAGGCCCCAGCCTTTGGCATCCCTGTTTTGGTTTTGCGCGCAGTGACCGAGCGCCCGGAGGGGGTGAAAGCAGGCGTGCTGAAGCTGGTGGGAACGGATACCAGGCTCATCGTCCGCACGGCGAACCGGTTGTTGGATAATGCAGGGGCTTACGCAAAAATGGCGAAAGCAGTGAATCCGTTCGGAGATGGGCAGGCAGCCGGTCGCATTGTAAGATCTTTATTGAATTTCCACTGAGTTATATTGGAAAGTTCCGTGATGGAGGAAAAGAGATGGGGGTATTGGGCGGGTCTGCATCCGTTCAATAATTGGTACCCGTATCCGGTATAATAATCTCAATTCATCCCAAAAGAGTTGTTTCAGGAGGTCCAAATGAATATTGCAAGTGTGCTTCAAGGATTGGCCACATTCTCGTGGGTGCTGGTGGTTGGTATCATCATCCTGGCTGTGGTACGCGCCAGCCGGGCGAAACCGTTGAAAGGAGCCGTCTGGCTGGTGATCGGGACAGCTATTTTTTCCTTGTTGTTGACTACCGTCAGTGCCGGGTTGGTGTTCCTGCAGGCTGACCAATATGGCATCGTGATTTCTGCGCTCCAGCCGACAGGCTATCGCCCTCAGCCATTAGCGCCAGGTTTGCACTGGGTGGTCCCGTTTCTCGAGAACGTACAGCCTTACTCCATTGCGAAGCAGACTTATACCATGGCGACCATAACAGGCGAAGGGCAGGTGGCGGGCGACGATTCCATCCAGGCCAGGACGAAAGATGGTCAGCAGGTATTCATTGACGCCTCGGTCATCTATTCCATTGATCCGGCATATTTGGTGAACCTGCATATCACCTGGCAAAACCGGTTTGAAGACAATGTGGTGCGGCCGGTGTCGCGGTCGGCCATCCGGGATGCTGTGTCGCAATATGGGGTTGAAGAGATTGTCAGCACCAAACGGGCTGAACTGGAACAAACCATTAGCGAGACAATAAGCCAGGGCCTGACGTCCAATAACTTGATAATGGTTGATTTCCTTCTCCGCAACATTCGCTTCAGCGACGAGTACGCCGCGGCGGTGGAGCAAAAGCAGATCGCCGAGCAGCAGGCTCTCCAGGCGCAGTTTGTCGTCGAGCAGAAGAAACAGGAAGCTGAACAGGCTCGCCAGGTGGCCCAGGGTCAGGCGGATGCCGTTGTCATTGCCGCACAGGGCGAAGCGCAGGCCATCCTGTTGAAAGCCCAGGCTCAAGCAGAAGCGAATGATGTTCTTGCCAAGTCGCTCACTCCTGAACTATTGACTTACACTTATATCAACAAGTTGGCTCCCAACGTTCAGGTGATGTACCTGCCGAGCGGCACCCCTCTGCTTCTACCGTCAGTGACACCACAACAATAGGTGACTGTATGGCAGATGTTCATCCAACAGGGCGTCAGATCCGGTTGACCAGTTATTCGAACTGTGCAGGTTGAGCGTCGAAACTGAACGCGGAGACGCTGGCGCAGGTTCTGCGCCCTGTTGAAAAGATCTTTGATGCCCGCAACTATCCTGACCTCCTGGTTGGCCTCGGCAAACCTGACGATGCTGCCATCTGGAAGTTGGATTCGGCGCGCGCTCTGGTGGTGACGACTGACTTTTTCACCCCGGTGGTGGACGATCCCTACGATTTCGGCAGCATTGCCGCGGCGAACAGCCTCTCGGATGTGTATGCAATGGGCGGCCAGCCGTTCCTGGCGTTGAACGTGGCCGCCCTTCTGCCTGACATGCCGCCGGAAATAAACGCTGAGATCCTGCGCGGTGGAGCGGAGAAATGTCTCGAAGCCGGAGTAGTAATAGCAGGCGGGCATACCATCCAGGATAAAGAGCCGAAGTATGGACTGGTGGTCATCGGTTTTGTCCACCCGGAAAAGATGCTCACCAAAGGCGGCGTACACCCTGGAGATGTTCTGGTGGTGACCAAACCGCTTGGTTTTGGGGTCACGACCACTGCCCTGAAACAGGAAAAAGCTACACCGGAAGATGTAGCCGAAGTAGTGGGGTGGATGAAAAAACTGAACCGGGAGGCCGGCGCTCTGGCCGTGGAGTTTGGTCTGCGCGGCGGCACGGACGTGACCGGCTTCAGCATACTCGGTCACGGGTGCGAAATGGCTGCAGATTCAGGCGTCGGCTTCCGGCTGGAGATGGAGAAGATCCCCTTCGTCTCGTGCGCACAGAAGTACGCCGAAATGTGGACTTTCCC
>CAIQQN010000189.1 GCA_903873975.1 uncultured Anaerolineales bacterium | reverse complement strand
TAAGGAGAAAATATGCCAACCCGTACTCTCATCATGGGCGCCGCCGGGCGCGACTTCCACAACTTCAATGTCTATTTCCGTGATAACAAGGATTATGAAGTGGTGGCTTTTACTGCGACCCAGATCCCCGACATCGAAGGCCGCACCTATCCGAAGGAATTGGCCGGGAAACTGTATCCGAAAGGCATCCCGATCTATGCCGAGACCGACCTGCTGAAGCTCATCAAGGATAAGAAGGTGGACCAGGTCATCTTTGCTTACTCGGACGTGCCCCACGAAGTGGTCATGCACAAGGCTTCGATGGTGCTGGCCGCCGGGGCTGACTTCCGCCTGATGGGCGAAAAATCCACCCAGGTCAAATCCACCAAGCCGGTCGTCTCGGTCTGCGCCGTGCGCACCGGCTCGGGCAAGAGCCAGACCACCCGGCGTGTCTCGCTCATCCTGCGCGATATGGGCTACAAAGTGGCGGCCATCCGTCACCCGATGCCTTACGGCGACTTGGTCAGGCAGGAAGTCCAGCGCTTCGCCACCTACGTCGACCTCGACAAACATCAGTGCACGATAGAAGAGCGCGAAGAATATGAACCCCACATTGACAACGGCATCGTCGTCTATGCCGGAGTGGATTACACGAAGATCCTGCGCGCGGCCGAGAAGGAAGCGGACATCATCCTGTGGGATGGTGGCAATAATGATTTCTCGTTCTATGTTTCCAACCTGAAGATCGTCGTCGCCGACCCGCACCGCCCCGGGCATGAGAGCACCTACCACCCCGGCGAAGTCAACAGCCGCGACGCCGATGTGATCGTCATCAACAAAGTGGACACAGCCGACCCGCAGGCGGTCATCAAAGTACGCGAGAACATGCGCCTTTTGAATCCGAAAGCGATTGTCATCGAAGCCGCCTCCCCGCTCTTTGTTGATAACCCGGCTGCCATCCAGGGCAAGCGCGTGCTGGTCATCGAAGACGGCCCCACCCTGACCCACGGCGAGATGGCTTACGGCGCCGGCTTCGTGGCCGCCAAACGCTTCGGCGCCAAAGAGATCGTGGACCCGCGCCCGTTCGCGGTCAGATCCATTGCCGAGACCTTCAAGAAGTACCCCAAGACCGGCCCCATCCTGCCCGCCATGGGCTACGGTGAAGCGCAGACGAGAGACCTGGAAGCCACCATCAGGAAGGCGGATGTGGATCTGGTCATCATTGGCACACCGATCGACCTGACGCGTGTTCTCAAGATCACCAAGCCTTACCAGCGCGTGCGCTACGAACTGCAGGAGATCGGCCAGCCCACGCTGGAAGGTATTTTGAAGAAGAAGTTTGGCAAAAAGAGCAAGAAGAAATAAGCAAGGATATACAGAAGCCGGGTTTCTCACCAGAAGCCTGGCTTATTTTTCTAATTCAAGAGCAAATCGAAAAAACGCTTGTAGTTTTATCACCTTGATTGTACAATGTAACTAATTTCACAATCACCGCACAGCCAAATACTGCCTGTCGATCTCATCATAGCCGTTAACCTTTTCTGACATCCCTGTTCACGTCGGGCATATCCGTCTGGCGGATAACTGTTTCGGGAGGGCAGAATGAAACGTCCAACTTTCAATCGTGGAATTATTTTGCGTGTCTTCTTAATCCTTGCATTGGTGGCCGGGATGGCGTCCTTTCCGGGCCGGGGGGCGCGGGCGGCCATTGATGCCACCTCGTTTGCCACCAAAGTGGATTTCAGCACGGGATTCTATCCAACCAGTGTTGCGATCGGCGACCTGGATGGGGACGGCCAGCCCGACCTGGCAACGGCGAATTATAATAACGACACCGTCTCGGTGCTACGGAACACCAGCACGAGCGGGAACGTCTCTTTTGCCCCTAAAGTGGGTTTTGGCACGGGAACCGATCCATACGACGTTGCGATCGGTGACCTGGATGGGGACGGCCAGCCCGACCTGGCTGTGGCGAATGGTGGAAGCAACACCATCTCGGTGCTGCGGAACACCAGCACGAGCGGGAGCCTCTCGTTTGCCGCCAAGGTGGATTTCAACACGGGAGAAACTCCAGTGTGCGTTGCAATCGGCGACCTAGATGGGGACGGCCAGCCCGACCTGGCGGTGGCGAATT
>CAIQQN010000188.1 GCA_903873975.1 uncultured Anaerolineales bacterium | reverse complement strand
TGGAATGTTTCATCGCCCCAGATCAGAACTTGGGGTACCACGGATATATTGAGACCGTTTAAAAGTACCTCGGGAATATAGGCGGTACTATCAGTGATTACTGCAACTTTTGACATACTTTCTCCTCCAACAGGGGGTTTGACACATTTGGCTTGACGAGAAGTATAACCCTGATTGTCCCCTTTG
The DNA here is from genome assembly GCA_903873975.1 of uncultured Anaerolineales bacterium. Taxonomy (GTDB): domain Bacteria; phylum Chloroflexota; class Anaerolineae; order Anaerolineales; family Villigracilaceae; genus UBA877. The sequence continues at coordinate 3,550 of CAIQQN010000188.1, read as the reverse complement.
GACGCGCTTTTCCTTGACCATATGTTGTTCATTCGATTGGGGTTTGGGGTATTGACGGGCGGTTTACCGCCCGTCAATACCCCAAGATTTTCATCTAGCCAAGGCAGCGTTTGCACAGTATCCCCATGGGATAGGCTGCCATCTGATTTGCAGCCCAATTTCTGCTCCTCATCGGCCTAACGAGGTGAGGATTGTGAGAAAATACGGGTGCGGTGGGTACTTCGCACCCTTATTTTCGCCTCATTTCCCCCTTACCGTAATTGGGATCGCGAAGCACACCCGCAGGGGTGAGAGGGTAGGAGGATAGGCTGCACAACAGGGTTTTCTCCACCTTTGAGAAAGCCCTGGACGATGAAAAGACCTCTGAGGTTCGGACTTAAGTTCGGACAGGGCAAAAGAACCAAATTGGTGAAAGCAAGGAGAACGGCATTAGAGAATTTGAACTGATCATCCTGGGGCAAATACCACCTCTGTCTGAGCAAGATGAATAGGCCGGAGTAACGCTTCCATTTTTTACCTTTCTTATGGTCGGAGGTGCCGGGGATGAGTTCTTTATCAGAGACTTGTTGGCCTGAGACAATAGTTTCTCCATAAAGGAAGTCGCGCTAAGCTTCCCCAAGCAACAAACCGATTGGGAAGATGAGCAAGAGCAGTGCGATCATTTTCTCCATGTATTCCTGCTTCTGGTTCATGAGCTTGGTCATTCCCAGCACCTGAGTTTATCATTCACCCCATTTTTTAGCATTTTATCGAGTAAAACTTGAAAATTCGGGACACTAGCCGGAGTTTGAGGATGGGCTACAATTGAATACATGGCATTCATCCGGAGGGTAAAAACGGCTAGCGGAGCAACCGCTGTTCAGATCGCATATAAACAAAAAGGTAAGATCGTCAAGATCATCCACATTGGTAGTGCTCATACCAAAGAGGAATTGAATATCTTGCTAGCTTTAGCACACAAGCGGTTACAGGCAGACCAACTGGCGTTATTTCCAGAAGCTCAACCGTCCCTGCGGGTGGGGATCAAGCGGTCCTATTCCGATTTGTTATGGAATATTCTGCGAGAACAGTACCACAAGATGGGATTTAGCAAGCTGAATGACGAGGCGTTTGAAGCTCTATGCCTCGCCAGGATTGTAGAACCCACCTCCAAATTAGACAGCTTGAGAGTTTTGGAGGACCTGGGAGTGGGGCCTATCGACCAGAACAAGCTTTACCGGAGTTTGGCTAAAGCTGCGGAACAGGATTACCGGAAGACCATCAGCCAGGCCTGTTTTGAGCATGCGAGTGGACATGGTCTTACTCTCATCCTCTATGACGTCACTACCCTGTATTTCGAGGTTCAGAAAGAAGATGACTATCGGAAACCGGGTCTGAGTAAGGAACGCCGGTTAGAGCCCCAGATAATCATAGGGCTTCTGGTTGATCAAAATGGCTTTCCTTTGGGCTTACACAGCTTCGAGGGCAATAAAGCTGAGACCAAGACCATTCTGCCTGTCATCGAGGCTTTTCAGGCACAGCATGGGCTCACTAAAGTAACCATTGTGGCCGATGCCGCCATGCTCAGCGCGGCCAATCTGGCAGCTCTCACAGAAGACGGTTACACCTACATTGTTGGCTCCCGACTGCACAAAGTACCCTACGACATCGCCGAGTACCAGAAGACTGGAGAAATGAGCGACCAACAGATCGTAGTCAGTCATCAGGAGGGGTATCGGGTGATCTACCAGTACCGCGCTAAACGAGCAGCATTGGATCTCCGTAACATTGAAAAGCAGGTCGCCAAGGCGAAGAAAGCTCTTAGCGGGCAGATCCCGGCTAATAGAACCAAGTTCTTGAGCATAAAGGCCAAGAGCAAACAGCTCAATCAGAAATTGATCGATAAAGCAAGGGCCCTTGCCGGTATCAAAGGCTATGTCACAAATCTGGATATCCCGGACCAAGAGGTAATTGCCCACTATCACCAACTATTCCAGGTAGAAGCCACTTTTCGAATGGCAAAATCCGATTTGAAGGCCAGACCCATTTTTCATCGCAAGCGGGATGCGATCGAGGCTCATCTCACGATTGTGTTTGCAGCTTTGGCAATCGGCAGAAATATTGAATACCAAACAGGGATCAGTATCAAGCAGTTCGTGAAACTGCTCCGCCCGATCAGGTCTGGTATTGTGACCATCAATGGCAATGAGTTTTTGGCGGAACCGGAGATCCCTGACGCTGTAAAACCTGTGCTAAATCGCCTGAGTTCGGGACACTAGGATGATAAACTCAGGTTTTAAGCATTTTCCCCGATGGCGGGAACTGGGCCACCGTCCTGCGCCTACCGCGCCCCTGGACCGCCTACCTGGCGACATGGACAGGGGCACCGATTCTGCCAGTCGGATTCTATGGATTCACCGAAGTCTTCCGCTCCCTCGGACGCGGCCAGCGCGCTCGCGTCACGATTAATATCGGCAAGCCATTCGGACCATTCACGGCCTCCGGCTCGGGGAGGGAACACCGCGCCCGGCTGGATGAGATCGGTCACGAGATCATGCGCCGCATTGCGGAATTACTTCCTACGGAACTGCGTGGTTATTATTCCGACGACCCGGCCATTCGCTTGGGCGCCTTGGGGACAGAACACTATCCCTGGGCGGATAAAGTCGAAGGCGAAGTGACCGGGGAGATCCATTAGGCCGTTTTGTTTCTCTCGAACCAATCCAACCACATGTGCCCGGTCACCACGCGCACCTCGGGATGTGCTGCCGCAAATTGACGAATGCGCGGTTGGTGCGGACCAAGCGCTAGTCGGATTAACCAGGCTGGAGCTTCGTCATTAAAAAGAGCGGCTGCGTCGGATGCCTGGAAAAGCCAACCGCCCGTAGTTTTAATAGCCACTCCGCACTGACCGCGCGTGTGACCCGCTAACGGCACCAGCCACATCTCCGGCTCGAACGGCAGGCGGATGGCATCGAAGTCGAACCATTTCTCGCCAATATCCTCATAGAATGCCCAATCCGGTCCGTGGGCAATGTGGCGGCGGACATAAGCCAGATCCGCAAATTGACGCGGTCTGTCCAGGAACGCTTCATATTCCCGCCTGTAGACATGGATTTTAGCCTTGGGGAAGTCGGGCAAGCCGCCGCAATGGTCGAAGTGCATGTGCGTTAAAACAATGTTGCGCACATCCTCTGGCCGGTATCCCAACCGGGTCACCTGGTGGATGGCAGCCTGGTTCGAGTCGAGCGGCATGCGCGTGAGCACCTTGAATAACTTAAGGATGCCGCTGTCATGGGCATAGTCATCCGTTCCCAAGCCAGTGTCCACCAGCACCAGGCCATCTTTCGTTTCGATCAGGATTTCAAGCGTGCCGCATTCCCAGTGACGCGGGATTCGGGCGTTGCAGGTGAAACCATTGAATAGGTGAATGGTCATTTCAATCCCTCTAGCTGTAATATTCCAGCCACTTATGGATAATCACACAGAATTTAATCAGAGAAACAAAGTTTAACTATTCAGGTTAACCAAAGTTGCCTAACAGTTTTTACGCAAAAATTCAGGCAATTTG
>CAIQQN010000187.1 GCA_903873975.1 uncultured Anaerolineales bacterium | reverse complement strand
TCCCAAAAACGATCAACGAGGCGCAGTATATTGTGGCCTGGTAACCGCTATATCTGGCGGTCTCCAGGCGGGTATCCGGCCAGGATGTCAGCGCACGATTAACGGTAGGAATAACAATTTGTTAATACCCAGAATCCCTCTTGTACAGGATGTTGAATTGTTAATGGTGAGATCATCCAGGAATACAGCCGAATCTAAGATGTGGTCACTCTGATCAAAAATGGAAAGGTAGAGGGAATGGTGGCCAGGGGTAAGCTGACTTTGAGCTGCCAGAAAACCCAACGTTGAGGCTCCGCCTGTTCCAAAACCAGCGCTATCAAAAGCAGTGCCCGCGCCATTCGATGCGCTCATTGGCAGAGAATTCACACTTACATTCGCGCCGGAGACGGTGGCAAAATTATTGGGTGCTGTAATGGTGCCGTCGGTGGTTGTCCAGTCGCTGGTATCCAATTCAGCGATGAAGGCATCGTTGTATTGTGAACCTACGTAATTTGGATACTCTTCAGAGAGAAAACGAAGTTGAAATGTAAGACAATTTTTTCCTGCGGGGACGTTGAAATCAATTTTCAGGATGGCCACATCATAGTCTGAATTTCCGCGTATGTTCCCTCCAGCATAATCCGTGTTGGCAAATGAGTCTGGAATTGGAATGGCAGCTGTATCTCCAGTGGACATTACCGCGAAGCTTGCATCCCCACCTTTTGGGAAACCGGTCAGGGCAGAAGTAAACACTGCCGTTTGGGCGCTATTGGCAATCGTGGTGTAACTGGCTCCGGTAATAAGCGTCTGGTCTTCAAAAAGAGCATTGGCCATTGCCAACGCCGTCGAAGTTGCGTATGCAGGAGTGACCCCAAGGGTGCTGAAGACCAGAGCCAGGGCGGTCAGTAAGAACATAAACAATTTTTTGAATGAGAGTTTCATTTGCTTTTTTCCTTTTTATAAAGTTTGCGGGTGCCTCGATGGTGCGCTCTTTCTTGACACGAGGAAAACGGATGGTTCTATTGAGAAAACTCTCCGGTTGCCTCCTTATTTTTCAAATAACTTGTGAGTGATTCCTGAAACTCCCCAGCCCTAAAGGGCGGGGGTTCTTGGAAGAACATGCTCAAGTCCAGCTTTGTTCCAAGATCTTTCCTCGCTCCACGAACGGTTGAGCAGCCGCCTCTCGGCACCGGTCTCCCGGTGCTGCCCTCCCGCCGTAGTCTCTGGCGAGCCACTTCCGCTGATCTCCTGGTTCGGAGGCCTGCTCCAGAGGCGCAGGCCTCCCGATCTGCGGACGGTCGGTTTCATCGACGCTACTCCTACCCTGTTGCCAGGGACGGAGATACTTTGGATGCGCCTGTTCGATCAGCGCAGCGACATCGGCATGGGGGTCATGCCGACCAAGCTGGTTGCCGGACCCCACCAGATCCCGGTGTCCGCTCCAGCCACAGTTCGGGCAGCGAAATGTCCTGCCCGAAGGATGATAACGATGCTTGCATTTGGGGCACGTTGAGCTGGTGCCGCGTTCTTCGGCCCGGACGATCTCGATCCGCCCTGCGGCCTTGTACTCGATCAGACGGGATTGCTGCCCATATTCCCAATATCCGTTGCGCTGCCTTTGAGATCTGCCTCCCCTGGCTTTTGCAATGCCGGTCGGCTGGCTCAGGATCATCCTGGTCTGACCAGTCTCGACGCCCCACTCCACCACCTGGTGCGTCACCTTGTGGTTCACATCCCGGATCCGGCGGACCGACTTCGCCTTCTGCCGCGCCATCGTCCGGTTGGTCTTCTTCTGACGCCGGGATCCAGGCTTTCGATGCGCCTGGTACGCCTTCTGATAGGCACGTTTCTTCTCCCGCCGGATCTTCTCCGCCACGATGGCACGACCGTTGATCATCAGGCTTTCCCCATGGCTCGAGAGAAAGGTCCAGGCCCAGCGCTGCCCCGGATCCCCCGCAGATATGACCGGTTCCCCGGCGGTGTCCCTTTCTTGCACTCTCACCCGAGACTCCACCGTGACCAGCACTTCGTCGTAGCACAGTTCCGCTTTGAGGATCCTTCCCGGGTCCTCCCGCAGCGGGATCGAAAGAGCCGGGGAACCGTTCCCGCCTCCCAGTCTGAGCTCCCCGCCCTGCCACGCCACCAGATCGCCGCGAAAGATCACCGTGGCATAGCGCTTCTGATCCCGCCACGGGAAGCGGGCCTTCAGTCCCAACTTGCGGTTCGCCTGCGTGGTTTTGATATTCCCAAAGAACTTCCTGACCGCCTGCTGCACACAGGCGGATGGCAGACCACCATAGCGCTCTTTCCGCCGAATAAAGTGTGCGTCAAAAGCCTTTTGCCTGGGCCACTTCCAGTGCGATCTCCGGATGCGCAGATGCACACGCACCATATCGTTCCACAGCACCGCCATCGAGCGCCGCATCCGATCCGATGTGCGCGTGATGCCTGCTGTTCGATGAAACCGCACCCGCATCACCCGGCAGGAGAGGCTGGTTCCCTGATCCGCATCCATATCAGACATTCTGCTGATCTTCAATGTACTGTTTTATGACTGCCAATGGTGCACCCCC
>CAIQQN010000186.1 GCA_903873975.1 uncultured Anaerolineales bacterium | reverse complement strand
TCCAGGCGCTGGCGGAGATGGAAATTTTCAAGTTTGGCGAATTTGGCAGGAACTTCGACCTGGAATGCGCTGTAACCCCGGGTATGCCCTCGTTCGTCTATACCCACCCCGAACTGAATTACTTCGCCGAGAAGACCGTGCGCTGGCCGGGTCATTACTCCGGCATCCGCACTCTGATCGAATCGGGTATGCTTATGCAGGAGCCGGTGGAAACCAAATGGGGCAAGATTGCACCGCGTGAGTTCCTGCTGGGTATTCTGAATCCGAAACTGGCGCCTCTTCCCGAAGACAAGGATGCTTGCGTGATGTACAACACCGTCATCGGCGAGAAGGACGGTAAAGAAGCCAAAGTGGAATACCACATGTGGGATGAAGCTCAGAACGGATTCACCGGCATGCAACGTGTCACCGGCTTCCCGGCAGCGATTGGCAGCAAACTGGTGGCCGGGAATAAGATTAACCTGACCGGCGTCCGCGCCCCTGAAGAGTGTGTAAGTGGCGAGAACTACAATTCCATGCTGGAGGAGTTAAAGTTGAGCGATATCCATATCAAGGAGACGGTTTCCTGGTAGGAGATTTTGTTTGCTTAGGTGGAATATCCCCATCATGCACTCGCTGGGCAGACAGACCCAGGTACAACAGCGGATCAGACTGTTGACGGTTCGACCCCCATCAGTCAGCCCTCCAATTATGCTTAAGGCGACGTCCCCGCCGACGAATGCCCTCCTTGCGAGGGCAATTTTTTATCACTACCACCTCGGCTAGCGGCAGCGGGAGAATGAATTCGCCTCTGGCATTCCTTGGGAGGCGAAAGAGGTAGTCAAGGAGGAATTGGACTGTGAACAGGTCTCCTAACATTTTTATGCGAGAGGTGGTATAACATGCAAAACCGATGTAAACGCTTACATGGAAATGCCCAATAATGAATTCAGGCTTGTTTTGAGAGGAATAATCCAATGAAAGTAGCAGTGATTGGCGGTGGTTCGACCTATACCCCTGAACTGGTCAATGGCTTCTTAGCCCGCATGGATGAATTTCCATTAAAAGAACTCTGGTTGATGGATATTGATATTGCCCGGCTTGAAATCGTTGGTGGATTTGCCCAGCGCATGGTGGAAGCCAGGGGATCACCATTCAAGGTTGTGCTAACCTCTGACCAGCGTGAGGCCGTGAGGGGGTCATCCTATGTGACTACACAGTTACGCGTTGGCCAGATGGAAGCGCGCCGCAAGGACGAGTACCTGGGAAAGCGGCATGGCCTGATCGGGCAGGAGACGACCGGTGTGGGTGGTATGGCCAAGGCTCTGCGGACGATACCGGTCATCCTCAAAATTGCTGAGGATATGCGGGAGCTTGCTCCAGGTGCGATGTTGGTGAATTTCACCAATCCTTCCGGTCTGGTGACACAGGCGTTGAGCAAATATGCTCCGGAAGTGACGGCAGTTGGCGTTTGTAATGTCGCGATCACCACCAAAATGACGATCATAGATGAGCTTGAACGGGCGACCGGCAAACACATTGAACCCGCGCGTACCGAACTGCAGACCCTGGGCCTGAACCATCTATCCTGGCACCGCGGGTTCAGCGTGGATGGGGAGGATGTCTGGCCACAGGTAATCGAAGGGGTTATCACAGCGCTCAAGGCGGAAGAAGATCCCGAATGGGATCCGCACACGATCGAGTCTCTACGCATGATCCCCAATTATTATCTGCAATACTACTATCATACCGATAAAAAGCTGGCTTCCCAGGAAGCGTGGCCGCCGTCACGGGCAGAGGAAGTCATCGAAATCGAGAAAGACCTGCTGCGCGAGTATGCTGATCCCAACCTAAAGGCACCTCCGGCTGACTTGATGAAGCGCGGTGGCGCGTACTATTCCACGGTCGCAACCCAGTTGCTCAATGCACATTACAACGATCTAGGCGAGACGCATATCGTCAATACACGAAATAATGGGGCTGTAAAGGAGTGGCCTGCGGAGTGGGTTCTGGAAATGCCGGCAAGGGTCAGCCGCAGAGGTGTGGATCCACTTCCTGCAGATCCTTTGCCACCCGTCTGCTTTGGGCTGATCGCGCAAGTCAAAGCGTACGAGTTGTTAACGGTCGAAGCGGCGGTTCACGGTGACCGCAACGCAGCGTATCAAGCCTTGCTTACTCATCCGCTCGGGCCAAGCGCGGATAAGATCCCAGAAGTGCTCGAGGATATGCTTGAAACCCATAAAGCTTATTTGCCGCAATTTTGGAAGAAATAACAATGGTGACAAGCCTTGAAGCAAACCGCAGCAGGAAATCGGTCCGCGGCGGTTGTTTTTAATGTGTTTCAGTCACTTTTCCGATCATGCGCGGCTTTTCGGGATCGAGCCCTTTTGCGCGTGTCAGATGGTAGGCGAAAAGTTGGGCCGGAACGATGTTGACGATGGGAGTGAGCCATTCGGGTACCCCCTCCGGCAGTTGGATCGGAGACTGCGCCAGCGAAAGAGCGCGCTTATCGTCTGAGATGACGACCAGTTCAGCCAGTTGGTCACCGCGCAGGCGGCTCAGCATCTCCAGCATTGTGTCGAAGACCTTTCCCTGTGGAGCGACCGCCAGGACCGGGAATCCACCCTCCACAAGGGCAATCGGGCCGTGCTGGAAATCGGCGGAAGAATATGGTTCAGCGACGGTGTAAGTTAATTCCTTGAGTTTCAATGCCCATTCGAAGGCTGTGCAGTAGTTAAACCCCCTCCCCAACACGACGCACTGCCGCATGTAACGGTAGCGTTCAACCATACGGGTAATCGACGCATCCTGCTTGAGTACTTTTTCGGTCCAGCTGGAGACTTTTCCCAATTCGCGCCAGTGGGTTTTATCGTCTGCAAGAGCAGCGGACAGCATCGCAATTGCCATTAGTTCGGTTGTATAGGATTTGGTGGCGGCGATGGACTTTTCATCTCCCGCTTGGACGTCCAAGACGAGATCGGCGGCACGAGCCAGAGGCGAGTCAGGCGCGTTGGTGATGGATAGGGTCAGGCAGCCTTGGCGGCGTCCTTCCTCGATAACGCTGACGATATCCGGCGATTGCCCCGACTGGGATACGCCAACGACCAGCGCACCGTCCATTTTTGGAGGACGGTTGTAGTAGGTGAATAACGAGGGGGTTGCTAGTGCCAAGGGTAGCTGGTTCATTGCGCCCCACAGGTAATTGGCATATCGACCGGCATTATCCGAGGTGCCGCGCGCTGCAAGAAAAACATAGCGGATATTACGTTTGCGGATAGACGTGGCGATTTTCTCCACTGTCTCCCGCTGACTTTGCAGCAGGTGGGACAGGATTTCGGGTTGTTCAAAGATTTCAGATTGCATACTCATGTCAATTCTCCAAATCCGCCGGTTTTACCAGCGACGCGATTTCAAGTCCGGCTTGGGGACGAATTCCACCACCGGCTTGCGCTGTCCATGCAATTCCAGAACCACGATCTCGTTCCGGCCTTTTCTTAGGAGTGGCGCGGGGACGTAGAGTGTCTGCTGAGGACCGCGGCGCCAGTAACGCCCCAAGTTGAAGCCATTTACCCAGACCACGCCCTTCGTCCAACCGGGCAGGGATAGGAAGGTGTCGGCGGGATCATCAACGGGGAAGGAACCGCGCCAGAATCCCGGTATACCGGTCTGGGGCATCGCCCCATACCTGTTGAGGGGGACAAAATTCAGGGTGGACAGGTCGTCAAGCGGGAGCGGGTAAATTTCCCAGCCAAAGAGGAACTGTTTACCAAGGGCAACGCCGCTCGTGATGCCCTTCCGGTCGAGCAAGTACAGGCCGAAGTTCACCCTTCCCATATTCTCCACCAGGATATCCAGCGTTGCGCCGCCGGCTGGGATGGTGATGGAGAGTTTACGCCTAGGGAACTCGCGCTCAAGGATACCAGTGGGCTGCCCGTTCAGGAAGACTTGAGCGCGGTCGTGCAGTTCGAGGATTTCCAGCCGGGCGGCAGGGCGCGGACCTGATACCTGTGTCCGGTAGAGGATGAAACCATAGGCTTGGTCAAAAGCTTCCATCGGCTCGGGGGCTGGGCGCACGTGTTTTTCTCCCAGAGCTTCGAACAGACTAACCCTTTCGGTCAACTGCACCTGACCGTACGCCTTTTTGCGGACGGGTTGCGGGGTGATAAGGGGAGGCAAGTTGGGGATGTGGTGACGGAGCTGGTTTCCGTAAATTAAGAATTTACGGGAGGCGTCTCCAGCTTCGTCGAGCGGGGCGTCGTAGTCATAACTGGTCACGTCCGGCAGGTATCCGGCCCAAGGGAAACGGTTGGCCCCGTTCATGAAGCCAAAGTTCGTCCCGCCGTGGAACATGTAAAGATTAACTGACGCTCCAGAGGCAAGGATCTTATCCAGCGTCCACTGGCTTAGCAGGGAAGTGGGCAGACCGCCCATCGAGATGTGATGATGCTCACCCCAGTGGTCGAACCAGCCCGACCAGAATTCGGAGACCATCAAAGGGCCATCGGGTTGGTATTGACGTAGTTTTGCGAATGCCGAGCAGGCGTTGTAGGCGAAGTTGGCAGTCTTCAGCAGGTTGGGCAGGGAACCGCCCTGAAGATAATGATCGTTAGGGCCATCGGAGGTGAAGAGAAACACGTCCACACCACGGTTACGCAGGCCGTCAGCCAGGTATTGCAGGTATTCCTGATCGTTACCGAACCCGCCATATTCGTTTTCCACCTGTACAGCGATGATTGGGCCACCGTTAGAGACCAATAGGGGGGTGATCCGCTTGAACAGGGAGTCGAAGTAATGGTCCACAGCCTCGAGGTAGGGCGGGTACATGCAGCGAACCTGCATATGTGGATCCTTGAGCAGCCAGGCGGGCAGACCGCCGAAGTCCCACTCGGAGCAGATATAGGGTCCGGGACGGAGGATGACCTTCAGATCCATGGCCGCGGCAGTTTCGATGAAGCGGACCAGATCCAGCATCCCATTGAAATAGAATTCGCCGGGGCGCGGTTCGTGCAGATTCCAAGCCACGTAGGTCTCAATTGTATTCAAGCCGAAGTCTTTGGCCTTCTCGAGCCGGTCACGCCAGTATTCAGGCATGATTCGGAAATAGTGGATGGCACCGGAGAGGATGCGGAAGGGTCTGTCGTTGAGCAGGAATTGGTTGCCGGAGGTGGTGAGCATGGGGGAAAGAATCTCCAAAAAGAATATGAATTACGTAAAAAACCGTTGTTTTGGAGTCCGGATGCTTGTTTACGGCTGTCCGGACGGCAAGCCAAAGTATAAGCGAAAAGAAAAGTTCAGGTTGGTAACTTTAAGGAGGAAGAAAAAATCCCCGTCAGATTAAAGTGACGGGGATTTTGGTTTAGTAAGAGCCAAAGAGTGGGATCTTTGCCCCGTTGACTGTTCCGGCCTCATCGGAGAGCAGGTACAGGATACCAGCGGTTAGTTCCTCGGGTGTGGTCCAGGAGGCGTTGTCGGGTGAGGGCGCGGAAACCTTCTCGCGCTTGATGTCAATTGTCCTGGCCTGGAGCAGGTTGGCGGTGACGCCGGTGCCTTCCAATTCCTGCGAGAGCGTCAGCATCAGGGCTTCCTGACCGGATTTGCCGATGGCGTAGGGTCCGCCTTTGGCATGTGGGTGGGCTGCAAAAGGGGACGTGATCATCACAATGCGCCCCCAGCCGTTTCTGACCAGTTGCGGGACAAAAGCCTGGGAAACATTGAAGCTCGTCCAGACGTGCTGGTTGAGCATGAAAGCCAGATCGTCAGAGGATGCTTCGAGGAGGGTCTTTCCGCCAGTCCAGCCGCCGACAAGGTGCAGCAGGATATCAATCCTACCAAATTTGGTTGCAATTTCTTCGGTAGTGGATTTCGTCTCAAATGAATCGAGCAAGTCCACGGTTCGTGCAAGAATGCGGCTATCAGGAATGGGCAGGCTGTTAATAAGGGCGGTCAGTTTAACGGAGTCGCGGTCCAGGAGGGCCAGATTCGTCCCACGCGCGGCCAGTTCGTGGGCTACGACTGAACCGAGACCACCGGTGGCGCCTGTAATGACAGCAACGCGATTTTCAAGAGCCATAGCTTCTCCAAGTGCTTAGCGCGTACGCGAGCCACTCCGCGAATAGTTTTGATAGATTTTGCTGATCAGGTTTATTTGCTCCCCGTTCATGCCCTCGATGACTGGGATGTCAGCCTGTTCGGGCAGGTGTTCCTTGCCTTGCAAGTCCATCAGGTGTCCAGATTTCAGTGCCTTGGTCTCCAGGTAGAAACGGTTGTACTGGTTGGGCTGCATGACATGCGGGATGCGCCCATTGACCTTGATGCCGTTTTTCGTCAAATCGTCAATCTTCTTTGGGTTGTTGGTAATGAGGCAGATGGATTTAATATGCAGAGAATTAAGCATGTGGGCGGCCACACTGTAATCGCGTTCATCATCGCGAAAACCAAGGGCGATGTTGGCCTCCACCGTGTCATAGCCATGCTCCTGTAAGCCGTAAGCGCGGATCTTATTGATCAGCCCGATACCACGGCCCTCCTGGCGCATGTAGAGCAGAACTCCTTTGTCCATGCCACCGATCATGCGCAGGGCCGTTTCAAGTTGGTCACGACAGTCACAACGCAGCGAGCCGAGCACGTCACCTGTCAGGCATTCGGAATGAACGCGTACCGGCACATTATCGGTATTAGTCACATCACCTCGTACGATGGCGACATGTTCCTTGCCATCCTTGTTATTGTAGAAGGCAACAATATGGAACTGGCCGAAGCGAGAGGGAAGTTCGGCAATCGCGGCGATCTTGACGCAGATGTGGTCCGCGCCGACACCGTCACAGGCATGGGCGCGCCCCTCGTCAAGCAGTTCTTTTATTTGCATGTGATTGAGTTCCATAATATTTACTCCTTGTGTTTGACAATGTAGTGGACGAGGATACCACCCTCGTCATCGATTTTTTCAACCGATATCAGTTTCAGACCGGGAGCCTGATTCGGAAAAAAGCCAGAGCCGTCGGCCAATGTTGGCGCCGAGCTGCCGCCGAAAATTCTTGGGGCGATATAGATGGTTAGTTCATCCACCAAGTTGAGACGGAACAACTCGGCGATGAGCGTCCCACCGCCTTCAACCAGCACCGAGCGGATGCCTACCTTGTGCAGGAACTGGAAAGCAGCCACCAGGTCGACACGTTCCTGTCCCATAGTATGAACCGTTGCCCCAGCGGTCTCGAAGTGTGCACGAACTTCGGGTTCGGTGCAGCGGGTGGTGAAAAGATAAACCTGTGCCGGACCGGAGGTCAAAAAATGTTGCAGGGGCAGGACTTGTCCCGATCTTTTTTGGGAGAACACATTATCCCCGAAGGGGCCAAAGGCCGCCCCTATATCGGTTACCACTCCAACCCTGGCTGGGTTTTCCGACCACCCCTTGCGGAGCCGCTCGGCGCGTAACTCAGCGGATTTCACTGTCAGTTGAGGATCTTCGTTAAGCAGCGTCCGCCCGCCAACCAGAACAGCGTCCACGCTGGCGCGTAACTCATCCACGCGGCGTTTGTCCGCGATGGAGGAGATGACCGAGCCTTTGCGTGCGACGGAGTCGATCTTACCGTCGGCGCTCATGGCGACGTTTACGAGAATACGTGGGCGGGAATTCATATTACAGAATTTAACTTCTAGGAGATTATTTTAACTGGTTCCACCGCTTAGCGGCGTAAACGTTTTGTTAGAGTTATCTTGTGGTACACTCTCCAGCCATGGGAATAAACCGCCGCCGCGCCATAATCGAGGCGCTTTTCGCTGTCGTGGTCTGGGGGGCTTCGTTCGTGGCGACCAAGGTCGCCTTGCGTTATACCAGCCCGGATGTGGTGGTCTGGTTGAGATTCGCAATGGGCGTGATCATCCTGGGGATTGCTGTGCTAGCCGGGAGGAAGTTCGCCCTGCCTGAAAAACGGGACTGGCTATACTTTGCCCTGCTGGGCTTCCTGGGGATCACCTTCCATCAATGGCTGCAATCCACCGGGCTGGTCACTTCACAGGCCACGACCACCGGTTGGATCGTCGCCAGCATCCCGGTCTTTATGGCGTTGCTGGGCTGGCTGGTGTTGAAAGAAAAACTTCTCTGGTTGCAGGTGGCGGGAATTCTGCTCTCAGCCTTCGGGGTCCTGCTGGTCGTCACACGCGGCGACCTGCTCCTGCTTGCCTCTGGTAAATTCGGGACAATGGGGGATTTTCTCATCCTCGTCAGCGCGCCGAACTGGGCGATCTTTTCCGTCCTATCTCGGCGCGGCCTGCAAAAATATCCGGCTACTTTAATGATGTTCTATGTGATGGCATTTGGCTGGCTGTTCTCTTCCGTTCTTTTCTTTGCACAGGGAGGATTGAGCCAGATTGGAACCATTCCCTGGGATGGCTGGGCAGGGATCGTCTTTCTGGGAGTATTTTGTTCCGGCCTGGCTTATATCTTCTGGTACGACGCCTTGCAGGCGCTGCCCGTGGCGCAGACCGGGGCGTTCCTATACCTGGAACCGGTAGTCACGGTAATTGTCGCGGCGCTGATCCTGAATGAACACCTTTACTTTGCCACGTTGACGGGAGGTATGTTGATCCTTGCGGGGGTCTGGTTGGTAAACCGGAAAAAGTCGGTACCGGAAGGCAAGGGGATAATCTCCAAAGGTTGAGTATCCATCTAGACATATGAGACAGAACTTTACCCCGAAGCGGCATGCGTAGTTTTATTTTTTTTTGAAGGTCAATGGACCAGCCGCGACCACCAAAGGCTGCAGCAGAAGAAAACTGCCACGCAAAGCACGATGAGGATTAGAATCAACCCGATCCAGTGGGTTCTGCTCCAGATAAACCTTGATCTGCCTCTTCTAATTCTCCACATGATGCCCTCCGGTAGTAAAGTAGTGAAAATCAATTTGAAGAGAAAAAAAGTTAATCGGTATAGAGGGAGCTGGCGTTGAAAGCAGGTGATTGCATGGCACGCCTTTTAATCTTCGCCTTGAAATTTTCGCTTTTCCCGCAACAACTGTTTATCTTCTTCCGGCAAAAATGCTACCTCCAGCGCGTTAACCTGTGCCTGGTGGATCTGAGCCCGCGACAGCCCAGCCTGGGGGGCAGCAACATAGTATTCGTAAGGCAGGTCAATCCCGCTAATGCCTGGGTCGTCGGTGTTAATGGTGGCGCGCAGGCCATGCTCGAGGAAAGTCTTTAATGGGTGGCTGGGATAGTCCGGTACGCAACTGGTCTGCACGTTGCTGGTGAGACAGGACTCGATGCCGATGGAATGTTCAGCCAGATATTCCATAAGTGCCGGATCCTCGGGAGCGTGGATGGCATGACCGATGCGTTCCGCGCCCAAGTCGCGGATTGCCTGCCAGATGGACTCCGGACTGGCGATTTCCCCGGCGTGAGCGGTGATATGCCAGCCGGCATCTTTAGCGCGGTGGAAGTGGTCGCGGAACCATAAAGCAGGGAAATGCGCTTCATCCCCAGCCAGGTCGAGGGCTGTGATTCGCACGCGCTGGCTCAGGAGCGCATCCAATTCTTTCGCAGCGATTTCCGGGCCGTAGGTGCGGCTTAGGATGCCGATCAAGTTAACCTTCACCCCGAAGTCGCGTACACCCGCGGCAATGCCGTCCACGACAGCCTCGACGACCAGGGCTGGCTGCAACTCATTCGTCTCAGCCATGAACCAGGGGCTAAAGCGAAGTTCGATGTAATCCAGCCCATCATGTTTTGCGTCTTCCACGTTTTCATATGCAACGCGACAGCAGGCTTCTGCATCTACCAGAACCGCCATTGGCCAATGAAATTTGGCGATAAAAGCCATCACCCCCGGTTGCGGGTCCGTGACCTGGACATGCGGGCGCAGGCTTTCCACTTCCCAGGCAGGCAGGGGGATATTGTGCTGGCGGCCCAGTTCCAGGATAGTCTGGAGCCTAATATTACCGTCCAGATGGCGGTGCAGCTCTATGAGGGGAAGGGAGGAGTCGATCACAGATTTAGAAGTTAAAGTTGTTTCCCCGAGAACTGTATTTATCCACGATATGCTGGATAATCCCGGCGTCGTGTGGATCTATTTTCAAGATTTCAAAGCCAATTTCGAAAAGGCCCGTTTGAAGCGGATCAAGCTCACACCATCTTGAGAAAGCATCAAACTCTATGAAATCTTTATCTGCCACATCTGAAGTCGTATTAATGCGCAGCCGGTACTTTTGATTCACCGGGAGTGGTTTCTGGCTATCCATTTTTAACCCCTGCAGGGTAATATCTGCCAGGTGCCCGATCATTTGATCTGTGCCAGCATCAATGATCCGCAAATAGTAAGAGATACTTCGCCGTTGACTCTTCCTTCGTTCTGGCATGATTGCCTCCTTTGGTAAAAAACCTAATTTGGTGTCATATGTTGAGAAGACCTGTTATGGAGAAGGATAGGGAATGATTTGAGTATCAGGCAGCTCGCAGGTTAATAATTACACGTTCCCTGGCAACACTCTCCAACTCTTGGGGGTCCGGCTTTCCAACCGGGTCGAGTCTGACTTTGAAATACTTCGCGTAGCCAGGATACTGGGTAAAGTAATCTGCCAAGCCAGCCGCGACCTCAGCAGAGGTCTCAACGACTTCGCCGCGCACCGGGATTATTTTCCCAAGATGGCGGAGACGTGCCATGCGTCCGCCACGCAAATTTCGCCACCAGGTCCGGTTGGGCATGCTTATGACCATCAGCGCCTCACCGACGCGTACTACGTTGATAGGCGTTTCAATGGGCTTACCGGTTTTGTATCCGGTGATTGTGATCACAGCAATACTCTTGCCCAGCAGAGGGTGGAGGGGCGAGTTGACCAGCGTCTTCATAAAGAAGTTACCAATGGGAGTGGGCATGTCACCTCGTAGGCTCGTTATCCCGGAATCCAAAGGTTTCGATGATTTTCTGAATGATCCTGGCATCCTCCGGTGTTAATTCCAGAATCTCGAAACCAGTGTTGTGCAGGCTGGGTTCAAGATCCGGATGGCACCATATGCTGCGGGCTGGAAATTCTAAAAAAGGTTTGTCAGCGACATCAGTGGTAAGTTCCAGGCGCAGGCGGACATCCTGGTCGGCAGGGATCGGGTCCTGGCTGACGATCATAGCCCCCTGAGGAGTGATATCCACCAGGTTGCCGATCTGCTGGCGGGTGGCAGCATCATAGACTCGGACGAAATATAAAAGGTAACGCCGGTTAATTTTACGTCTATTCTGTATAGTTGCCTCTCTTGAACTTGTATTAAGTATACTGCTTTTTTGTCCGGGTTTGTGAATGAACACCTATGGGAATTATTGCAACAGGCTAATTATCCTGTAATAGCGGTGATTCCTGGAACCCCGGTTTTAGAGGGTTTCATGGAAACCTGAGAAGATGATTGAGAAGAAGTGATGTTCTTGCAGGTTTTACAGGTGTTTAACTTTATGATATTTCCGAAAACAATAGACACACCCTTTTTACGAGACCCTGAAAAACTGGTTTCCGTTGTAAAATAGACTCAATGTCTGCCAAAATCAATGTCCTTTTCCTTGCTGCGGAGGCGGAACCATTCGTAAAAATAGGCGGGTTGGCCGATGTGGCCGGATCGCTGCCTCTGGCGTTGCGTGCCCTTCCATATCAGGCCACGCGCGGCATCACCCTCGATGTCCGATTGGTGTTACCGCTGCACCGCACCATTCGCGCCGAATCGGCTGCTCTGCATCTGGCGGCAGAGTTTTTTGTTTACCGGCGTGGCGGCAACATACCCGTACAGGTATTTGAGATGTCATCGGGCGGGATGCCGGTCTACTTTATCAACGGCGTCCCGCTCTCCAGCACTCCTTCCGTCTATTCCCAGGACCCAGCGCCGGACCGTGAAAAATATATATTCTTCTCACTTGCTGCGCTGGAGTTGACCCGCCATCTGGATTGGCAACCCGACATTGTCCATGCCAACGATTGGCATACTGCTCTGGCGATCTATGCATTGCGTACCAACTTTAACGGGCTGGCGGAGACACGTATCCGCACTGTGTTCACTGTTCACAACCTTCCTTACATGGGCGGTGACAGCTCGGAGGTGCTATCTGCTTATGGCCTCAAACCGCTCAACGACGATTCCCTGCCCACGTGGGCACACTCTCAACCATTGCCTCTAGGATTGTGGGCAGCGGATGCCATTATCCCGGTCTCACCGACTTATGCAAGGGAAATCCTGACCCCAGATTTTGGCTGCGGTCTGGATCCTTATCTTAAGACCCGCATGAACAGTATGACCGGCATATTGAACGGCCTTGATGTTAATTTCTGGAACCCAGAAACAGACAAAACCCTTGCAGAACGTTTCACTGCTGATGAACTCCCCGCCCGGGCGGTCAATAGAACTGCCTTACAAAAAGCACTTGACCTGAAAGAAGATGCGCGTCTCCCGCTCCTAGTGATGATAGGGCGGATTGACAAGCAAAAAGGTCTGGATATTACATTCGAAGCCTTGCACCAGATGGCACACAGAAGCTGGCAATTTGTCCTTCTTGGCTCAGGTGACCCGGCGCTCGAAAATGCGGCTATTAGCCTGCAGGCGGATTTCCCCGACCGTGTACGGGTTGCTATCCGGTACGATGAGGCACTAAGCCGCCTCCTTTACGGTGGAGCGGACATGTTCCTGATGCCTTCACGCTACGAACCTTGCGGCCTGGCGCAGATGATTGCCATGCGTTACGGATGTGTTCCGGTGGTGCGCGCCACAGGTGGATTGAAGGACACCGTCCAGGAGGGCAAGACTGGCTTCCTCTTCAAGGAAGCGGTGGTCGGATCCATGGTGGAAACGTTGGAGCGCGCCCTGACCGTCTATGCCAAGCCGGAGAAATGGCAGCACTTGCAGCGCAACGGCATGAAAGAAGATTTCTCCTGGCCTCGCTCTGCATGCCAGTATGCCATCATTTATCGTTCGCTAATGTCTGATCTGTAGGAAACCACATCCTTAAGAGGTGACGTATGAAAACTCGAGCGATTATCTTGGCCGGTGGGGAGGGGGCCCGCCTGAGTGCGCTGACCGCCAAGCGCACGAAACCGGCTGTCCCTTTCGCGGGCAAATACCGGATCATTGATTTTGCGCTTTCGAATTGTGTCAATTCCAATATTTTCGATATCATGGTGCTGGCACAGTACCGGCCGCACTCCCTGATTGAACACATTGGCGCAGGAGCTCCGTGGGACCTGAATCGTGACTTTACTGGCGGGGTCCGCATCCTGACCCCCTATAAAGCCCGTTTTGATTCGGATTGGTTCGAAGGCAATGCGGATGCCGTACAGCAGAACTTCTCTTTTATCAAAAGAGGTTCTCCTGACCTTATCCTTATCCTGTCAGGCGACCACATTTACACGATGGATTACGACACGATGATCACCTTTCACATGGACCAACAGGCTGACCTGACAATTGCCACAATCCGCGTCCCACTTGAAGAGGCTTCCCGTTTCGGTGTCCTAACGGTAGATAAAAAGTACTGCGTTAAATCCTTCATTGAAAAGCCCAAGAACCCGCCTTCGGGACTGATTAACATGGGTGTTTATTTGTTCAACCGTGAGCTTCTTGACAGGGCTCTTTGGGAGGACCACCTGCGCGAAGACTCCACGCACGATTTCGGCAAGGATATCCTACCGCGCCTGGTCAAAGGCAAGCGCCGGGTGATCGCTTTCCCGTTTACCGGTTATTGGATGGACGTCGGTACCATCCTATCCTACTGGCAGGCGCACATGGATATGCTTTCCCCGAATCCACCGTTGAAATTATACGACCGCAGCTGGGTCATCCACACCCGTACAGAGGAACGCCCGCCGGTTCATATTCCCCAAAACGCAAGCATTTTTGCCAGCTTGATCTCGGATGGTTGCACAATCCAGGAAAACGCACGTATTGAAAGCAGCGTGCTCTCACCAGGGGTGATTGTGCGATCTGGAGCCGTGGTGCGCGAATCCATCATCCTGACAGATACGATCATTGAGAGCGGGGCAGTAATTGAGCGTGCCATTCTCGATAAACACGTGCAGGTCGAGCAGAATGCCCATGTTGGCGGCGGCATCGCCAACCCCGACATACAACTGGCTGTGGTGGGTAAAAACAGCATCATCCCGTCAGGCGTGATCATCGAGCCGGGGGCTACTATCGGAACCGATGTTACCGCCTCTGATTATCCTAGCCCGGTGGTGAAATCGGGCGAAATTTTGGAGACAAAAAGACAACCTTATGAAATTTGAACGCGCTTCCGGAGTTCTCCTCCACCCTACATCCCTCCCCGGTCCCTACGGCATTGGCGATCTCGGTCCGGCGGCCTACCGCTGGGTGGATTGGATGGCAGGCGCCGGCTGTAAACTCTGGCAGGTACTCCCGCTTGGCCCCACCGGCTACGGCGATTCACCTTACCAATGCTTTTCAGCTTTTGCCGGGAATCCCTATCTTATCAGCCCAGAATTTCTATTACGTGACAACCTGCTCCATTCGAATGACCTCGTCGAGCAACTGGACTTTGACTCGGAGCGGGTGGATTTTGGGGTACTCATCCCATGGAAGTTAAATCTGCTTGAGCGGGCTTTCATCCATTTCTCTTTGGGTTCCGGTACCATTCGCGCTGACCTATCAATTTCGCTAAAGGCAAGCTTTGATTCTTTCTGTGCTGAAAACTCCTCTTGGCTGTACGACTATGCCCTGTTCATGGCGATCAAAGAAGCCCACGGCGGCGGTTCATGGGATGGCTGGCCGGAGCTATTACGCAAGCGAGACCCGGCAGCGCTGGACGAAGCCAGGAAAACCCTGGCTTCGTCGATATTGCGCTTCATTTTTTATCAATTTGCTTTTTTCCAACAGTGGAATGCTTTACATGATCATGCTCACAAGAAAGGGGTGGGCATCATTGGCGACATCCCTATTTTTGTCTCCGGGGACAGCGCGGACGTTTGGGTCAATCTCCACCTGTTCCATTTTGACGAGAACCTCAAGCCAACCGTCGTCGCCGGCGTGCCGCCTGACTATTTCAGCGAGACGGGGCAACTGTGGGGCAATCCGCTCTATCGCTGGGAG
>CAIQQN010000185.1 GCA_903873975.1 uncultured Anaerolineales bacterium | reverse complement strand
GTGTCGCGGCTGCGGTCGAAGACCCGGCCCTGGCGTGGGTCAGCCGCACGGTGCCTATGTTGAGGGACGTAACAGATCACACCCACTCCGGCGGTTGAAACGAGCGGTTTTTAATAACCATCAACTTCGTGGTTTTCTCGCGAAATGAACGATCTATCACCAACGTTCGACCTCTCCTCATCCCCAACCCCTTCCCTGGAGTTTGGCTCTTTAACAAATTAGAGATAGGCATAAGGGGCCTAATTTTCCTCAAGAACGAGCCGCAGCAACGGTAGCATTGGTCAAAGCAGTGAGCCAGGCGTCCTTTTTCTGCCAATTATCCATGGTTAAGGAACAAACCGCCTGAAAGTCGCGAGTGCCCCATAAGGCGGCCCGGTAAGCCCGCCAGAGGGTATTGAAGGACCAGCGTCCTGAGCCCTTCCACCAGCGAGCCGGAGGGGTCGGACCCTGCAGCAATCCCCAGGTGCGATAGCCGGTCAGCAAGAGCAAGGCATACACCCAGGCCGACCATTGGACCGAGGTGACCGCCGAGCGAGGGTTCCAGCATTGCTTTTCACCCAGGCCCAAGCCACTTTTCATTTCGCGATGAGCCACCTCCAATTCCCAGCGTTGCCAGGCCCAAGCCAACAACTCTTCCTCCGGGAGTGGCAAGACCCAACTCTCAGCGACCTGGATGGCTGATACCAAATAAAAGACTGGATCGCGTTTGATCCGCCGCCCGTTGACTTTGCGATCCATGCCCCGCACCACGATCAGGAACAAGGGCTGTTCCACCAATCCCTCGCGCAGATACGGACCTTCAACCCGATAGCGCATCTCCCGTTCTCGCCCTCGCACCTTCACAGCCACAGTTTTCCAGCCCGATTTCTGCTTCAGCCACTCATGCGGCTTGGGGGCACGTTCCCCATAGCTCCTGGGGCGGCCGCAGCCGGAATACTCGCCGGGTAAGCTATACAAGACCCGACTACGGGCTGTGCGGCCCAGCAGGATGGTCCGCTCTGGCAGTTGCCGCCAGAATGCAGCTACCCGTTCAAATCCGCCATCCACCAGGGCCAACACCCACTGCCCTTCTCGCCCGGCAGCATCCAGTTCCTTGCGTACCCAAGTCAGGCCCTCAATCCCGGCTTCCCAGTCCTTACGCTTTTTCTCCTCAGCCGCCACGGCTTTCTCCGGAAAAGCTGCAATCATCTGCAAGGGAATGGCCCGACTGTAACCCGCCTGCACAGGTGTAAGCCAACTGAGATGCACAAAACGTTGGGCTCGGGCCAGCCCCGGCTTGAAGGGCGCACTGCCCAAAGCCTTCCACCACGAAGTCCCCGGCATCTTCTGGCTGCTGCGTGGCACCAGCATCCCATCTATCCCTACCACATAGGGCTGCTCGGCCGGCACTTCTTTGACCGTCTCTCGCAGCGTGATGCTTGTCAGCTTCGAATAGTCAAACCGTTTCTTGCTGAACAAGCGATACCACCCGCTCCAATCCCATTCCGTTTCACCTATGGCCATTAGCCCTTGCGTGACCGTGTGTCCGGCAAAGGTGAACAGCTCACTCAAGAAAAGCCATTCTGCCCGTTGATAGGGCCGTTCTTGCTGGAAGGCCGCACGATGAGATCTAATCAGTTCGAACATATTTTGCAGTAAGGCTTCACTTTGGTTGCTTTTTGTGCTATCCTGTTTCATGGGATGCGCTCCTTCGGTCAGTTTTTGTCTGGAAACAATACTTTACCGAAAGCGCATCCTTTTTTCAAGCCCTCTTTTAAAAGAGCCAAACTCCAGGGAAGGGGCCAGTGGTTGGGCTGAGGTTCTTTCTCGCGAATTTAGCGAGAGAACCACTTATGGGATGGCCTTCAATCTTTCGACCAGGGTCTGATCCCAGGCCTGGTTAATTTGGTTGATTAATTCAAGCGACGTATCAACAAAATTTTGGACCGCAGTGCCCGGGGCAATGGTGCGCATGCCGGTGACCAGGTTGTCCCATTGAAACAGGCCGGTCACCGAGCCATCGTTCCCGGCGGGAACCAGCTGGGAAATGCAGCTTTGGGCTGGAGCATAACCCGCATCGTTAAACCCAAGGCTTTTATACTCAACCGTAGCGGTTTTAATCTCTTTATCCAACAGATCGAATGCCGTCAGGGCCCTGTCTGCATTGTCAAATACAAACCCTGCCCAGAAAATTTGACAGTACGGCGGGGTGCAGTGGTC
>CAIQQN010000184.1 GCA_903873975.1 uncultured Anaerolineales bacterium | reverse complement strand
TTCTTCAGAGAGTTTATCCAGGTCGAGGCGGCGCAGGATATCATAGAAGGCCTCTGCGCCCATGTCCGCGCGGAAGACCTGGCCCCAGCGTTGTTTCAGTTCGCGGTAACGGGTCTCACCCAGGAAGGTGAATGGGCGCAGTTCCATCAGTTCGTCGCGTTGACGGGCGTTCGCATCATGACTGGTTGAGGTCTGGTCTTCCAGTTGGCTGCGTAGAGCGTTCATCTGCTCGTCGGCTTCCGCCTTGATCGTTGCGGCTTCCATCTTAACAGCTTCCAGGGCCCGCAGCTTCTCATCCTTGAGCTCGTTCTCGATGGCTTCCAATCGTCCCTGGACGAACTTCTGCACCTTGCCGAGATGCGTCGCGCCGACCTTGATGCCAGCATCAACGATCACCGTGCCGGTGCTGCCAAAAATAACGGCTTCCTTGAGCACCTGGCCTTTATTATCCTGAAGATAGCGTTCCAGCCGCTGGCCTTCCTGGATGATCGGTTCCAGCTTGGCAGCAATTTGCTCATCGAACTGGTGCTCCATCTCAACCTTGCGGGTCTGGAGTTCAGCCTGTTTCTTATCGCGGGCTGTCTTAATCTCGGCAATCTTGGAATTAATGACTGCCGCCTGCTCGCGTTCTGAAACAGAGATTTCATCTTCCAGGCGCTTGAGGGCTTTCTGACGGGCATCCTCGTCCACGTAACTGACAATGTATTGGGCGAAGTACAACACCCTGTCCAGGTTGCGGCGGGAGATATCCAGCAGCATGCCCAGGTAGGAGGGAATGCGCCTCGTGTACCAGATGTGTGCCACAGGTGTTGCCAGCATGATGTGTCCCATGCGCTCGCGGCGTACCGACGAGCGGGTCACTTCCACGCCGCACTTATCGCAGGTGATGCCTTTATAACGGGGGTTTTTATATTTTCCGCAGTAGCATTGCCAGTCGCGCGTCGGGCCAAAGATAGCCTCACAGAACAGGCCGTCTTTCTCCGGGCGCAGGCGGCGGTAGTTAATCGTTTCGGGTTTCAGAACCTCGCCGTATGACCAGGTAAGGATGGTTTCCGGAGAAGCAAGACTGATACGTAACGAAATGAGTCCCTTGGTTTCCACTCGACCGTCTCCTGTCTTGCAGACTAAAGACCTGCGACTGACCGCCCTGTTCCGACATTCCGCATATGCCAGAGACACGCAAAAGCAAGCGCTTCGAAGCCTTGGGCTTCAAGCGCTCGCCAAATGTCGCAGATTCTGATTATCTCTCAATTAAGCGAAATTATACCTGTCCGGTCTGATTACGTCAAGAGAGGCAGAGCTTAATTTCACGGCTTTCACAAACTTGGGGTTTGGGGTGTAGGCGGACTGCAAAGCTGTCCGCCAACACCCCAAGATCTTATTCCAGCCAAGGCGGCTTTCGCGAAGCATCTCTGAGGGGCAAACCGCCACAAGCCAAGGGGGTGTTTGCGAAGCATCCCCGTGGGACAAGCCCCGATCAGCAGTCCCAGCGACATGATTAGCCGAGCCGGTATTCGCGAAGCCCCCCTGGGGGGCAAGTCGGTATCAGCTGGTAGACGACACGAGTCATCGAATCGCTGGGATCGGCAGTTTCGGCGCCGCGCGGCGCTGAAACCTCCATCGTGGGGCGGGGGTTGAGGGGTGGGGATTCCCAGGCTTTCCGACTTTGTGAAAGCCCAGAGGAAACCGGGTAGATAGGTTGCCAATCCTGACAGGGATGACTATAATTCATCCAGTTAAATAATACTCAGGAGGTTCCTCTGGAGACCCAAAAGATCAAAACACAAAATATGAACGAGTCGCAAGAAGGCACCTCAAACGCGCAACTGACTTCGGGAACAACACTCGTTCACCGCTATGTGATCCAGGACGTTATCGGTGTGGGAGGCATGGGTTCGGTTTATCGCGCCCGTGACCTGCATTTCCCAAGCGTGGTCAAACTGGTGGCGGTGAAAGAGATGATTAACCGCGCCCCAGACCCGCTAGTCAGAAAAACCGTTGTCCAGAACTTCGAGCGTGAAGCCAATATCCTGGCAACCCTCAACCACCCTTCCATTCCCCGGATTTACGATTATTTTAGTGAGGAAAATCGTTCTTATCTGGTCCTGGAATTCATCCACGGTAAAGACCTGGAAGTCATTATCAATGAAACGAGCGGCTTCCTGACGGAGGAACGTGTCCTGAGCTGGGCAATCGAGTTGTGTGACGTGCTCTCCTTCCTCCACGCCCACAAGCCTGACCTGATTATCTTCAGGGATATGAAGCCATCCAATGTGATGGTGAATCCGACTGACCACATCATCCTGGTGGATTTCGGGATTGCCAAACCATTCCAGGTCGGGCAAAAAGGGACCATGATCGGTACGGAGGGGTATTCTCCGCCCGAACAATATCGGGGCGAGGCTGGACCTCTGGCCGATATCTATGCCCTGGGCGCTACCATTCACCACGCCCTCTCCCGCCGTGACCCACGCCTGGAGCCTCCGTTTTCCTTCGGCGAACGTCCCCTCCGCAAGATTAACCCGGCCGTCTCTGCGGAATTGGAAGCTGTCATCGATACTGCCCTCCAATATAACCCTGAAGACCGGTTCCATAGCGCCGATGCAATGAAAGAAGCCCTGGTGGCCGCGGGACACAAGACCGGCATCTTGAATCGCACCAGTAGTGTAACTGCCAGCGTTCAATCATCGGGCGGGATTAAACCCCTGTGGGTTTTTCAGTGCGAGGATGAGATCCGTGGCGCACCGCTATACCATGATGGCACTGTTTATATTGGGTCTTACGATAATAATCTCTATTCCTTGAAAGCTGCTGATGGTAAATTGAATTGGAAGTATTCCACCGAAGGTGGAGTTGTCACCCGCCCGGCGGTTTTTGAGGGCGATATTTTCATCGGCTCTGAGGATCAGTCTTTGCATGTGATCAGCGCCCGCACTGGAAAAGTGAATTGGACATATCACACTGAAGGCCGGGTATATTCATCCCCGCGCATAGCTGAGGGACATGTCTTCTTCGGTTCTGATGACCAGCACCTCCACGCTGTTAATATGTTGAGCGGACAGGCTGCATGGCGTTTCGAAACAGCCGCACCGGTACGCTCCACTCCTCTTGTGGCGCATGATTCCGTCTATGCCGGATGTGAGAACGGCGATTTTTACTGTGTGGATTTCCGCGGCGAGTTGAAGTGGCATTACAAGGCCAAAATGGCCATAACATCCTCCCCATGTGAAGCCGATGGTGTGGTTTATTTCGGTTCCCTTGACAGCAGTTTTTACGCTCTGGATGCACGCGCGGGTTGGGTCATCTGGCGCTTCCGCATGGGAAAGGGTTCCATCGCCTCACCTTATACTGCGGAAGGATTGGTATTCGTTGGCTCTGCCGACGGAAATATCTATGCTATTGATACTCACACCTCTAAAGAAGCCTGGCGTTTCAAGACAGAACATCAGGTAAGCAGTTCGCCTGTTGTTTACAAAGATGCCGTTTACTGTGGATCGGCGGATGGG
>CAIQQN010000183.1 GCA_903873975.1 uncultured Anaerolineales bacterium | reverse complement strand
GTCTTGCCCACACCGGCGCCGCCAAAGATGCCGGTCTTGCCGCCCTTGGTGAAGGGAGCGATCAGGTCGATGACCTTGATACCAGTTTCGAAAATCTCGGTGCGGGTGGACTGCTCGGAGAAGAGTGGAGCCGGACGATGAATGGGGTAGAACTGGTCGGCTGCGACCGCACCTTTTTCATCCACCGGCAGACCCAGGACGTTGAAAATACGGCCCAGGGTGGCCTCCCCGACCGGCACCATGATGGGTGCACCGGTAGCCGCGGCCGGGAGACCGCGCTGCAAGCCATCGGTGGTGTCCATCGAGACACAACGCACGATGTTCCCGCCCAGGTGCTTTTCCACTTCAAGCACCAGATTTGCGCCGCTTGTGCGCGGGATCTCGAGCGCTTCAAAAACCTCAGGGAGTTGCCCTTCGGGGAACTCCACATCCACAACACTTCCCTGAATCTGGATCACTCGGCCAGTTGCTTTCGCCATTTGCTTCCTCCGGTAAGGTTACTTTTAGTGGTGACGACTTCAGACGCGCCTTACAACGAAGCCCATCTTTCTACAGCATGCCCGCAGGGTGCTCCGCGAGCAGCCGGCTCTACAGACGTACCTGACGACTTAAGACGTCACACCTTTTATTACTTTTATCCTGTAAGCGCCTTGGCCAGTGCTTCGGCACCGCCGGCAATATCCAGGAGATCATTGGTAATCGTTTGCTGACGAGCCTTGTTATATTGCAGTTGCAGGTCGCCGACCAGCTCGATGGCATTGTCGGTGGCGTTG
The DNA here is from genome assembly GCA_903873975.1 of uncultured Anaerolineales bacterium. Lineage (GTDB taxonomy): Bacteria > Chloroflexota > Anaerolineae > Anaerolineales > Villigracilaceae > UBA877. The sequence goes on along the minus strand of CAIQQN010000183.1, from coordinate 21,331 downwards.
CGCATGGCCACCATGCGGGCGGCATGTTCCGACGCCAGCGATTCCAGGATCGCCTGGTAGACCTGCAAAGCTGTGAAGCGCGGGACAATTTGGTCCAGGATCTCGCGCTCAGCCGGCTCATAAATATATGCAGCCGTCAGGTGTTTTTGCTCGTAGGCTTCCACCCCCCCCGTCTCGTCGCTCACTTCCAGCGGCAGCAGTTTTTTGAGGACCGCCTCCTGCCTGGCCATATTGACAAAGTCGGTGAAGACCAGGTAAACCTCGTCTGCTTTGCCTTTGAGAAACTCATCCACAGCCATGCGGCCGATCGCCGAGACATCTGCAAAAGACGGTGCAGCCGGCAGGTTGCTGAACTCGGCGATCACCTGCCGGTGGCGCCGCATGAGCAAATCCCGTCCTTTGCGACCGACGGCGATATACCGCACGGGGGCTTCGGACTGACCGAAACGCTGGGTGACGTAACGGATGACATTGGCATTGTAGGCGCCCGCCAATCCCCGGTCACCACTGACAACCAGCACAAGCACATTACGAACCTCGGGTCTGGACGTCAAAAGCGGATGCAGGCTCTCCCGCCCCGGCTGCCTGGCGACATGCGTCAGCACCTGCCAGGCCTTTGAAGCGTAAGCGCGCGTTGCAGAGACCGCCGCCATCGCCTTGCGGACCTTGCTGGCAGAGACCGCCTCCAGGGCACGCGTCACCTGTGAGATGTTCTTGACGCTGCGGATGCGCAGCCGCATTTCACGAGCTGAAGCCATTCTTTTTTCTTTATCCTATTGCCAGACTGCCTGGAAAGCAGACAGCGCCTCGCGCAGCTTCTTTTCATTCTCATCGGTGATGCGCTGGTTGGTAGAAATATCCCCGGCAAGTTCCGGATGGGAGGTGGAAAGATAGCGCAGCAGATCGACTTCCCATTTTCTCATCTTTTCGACCGGCACGTTGTCGGCATAGCCATTGGTCCCGGCAAAAAGCACGATCACCTGGTTCTCCATGGACATGGGTTCGTACTGCGGCTGCTTGAGGATCTCCTGCATGCGCTGGCCGCGCCTCAGTTGGGCCTGGGTGGCTTTGTCCAGGTCGGAAGACATCAGGGCAAAAGCGGCCAATTCGCGGTAAGCAGCCATGTCCATGCGGAGCTTGCCAGCCACCTGGCGCATGGCCTTCACCTGTGCCGAACCGCCCACGCGCGAGACCGAGATGCCCACGTCCACTGCGGGGCGGATCCCGGCGTTGAACAGGTTGTTGACCAGGTAGATCTGCCCGTCGGTGATGGAGATGACGTTGGTGGGGATATAGGCTGAAACGTCGCTGAGCAGGGTCTCGATGATGGGCAGAGCCGTCAGGGAGCCACCGGAGCCGGCCAATTTTACGATCTTGTGGCCGTCGGGATTCTGCAAAGATTGGCGGGCTTGCTCGGCATCGTGCCCCGAGCGGGGCCCGGTGAAAAGGCGGCCGTCCACGGCATCTTTTTCGGCAGCGAGGCTTTCCTTGAAATCCTTTCTGACAATGACATACTTGTTCGCCAGGCGGGAGGCACGCTCCAGCAGGCGGGAATGGAGATAGAAGATGTCGCCCGGATAGGCTTCACGCCCCGGTGGGCGGCGCAGGAGCAGCGAAACCTGGCGGTAAGCCCAGGCATGCTTCGAAAGGTCATCATAGACAACCAACGCGTCACGCCCGTCTTCCATGAACTCCTCGCCGATGGCGCACCCGGCGTAAGGAGCGATGTACTGCAGAGCAGCGGACTCATCGGCGGCGGCGATCACCACGATGGTGTGATCCATCGCCCCATGGCGCTCCAGCAGGGCCACGGTGCGCGCCACCGCCGCCTTTTTCTGGCCGATGGCCACGTAGATGCAGACCAGGTCCTTACCCTTCTGGTTGATGATCGTGTCAATGGCAATGGCCGTCTTGCCGGTCTGGCGGTCGCCAATGATCAGTTCACGCTGGCCGCGCCCGATGGGGATCATCGAGTCGATGGCCTTGATGCCGGTCTGGACGGGGGTATCCACGTCCTGGCGCTGCACCACGCCGGCGGCGATGCGCTCAATGGGCCGGTAACCACTGGCCTGAACCAGGCCTTTGCCGTCGACCGGCTCGCCCAAAGCATTGACCACGCGCCCGATCAACCCAGAGCCAACCGGGACGGAGGCGATGCGACCGGTGGTCTGGACGTTCATGCCCTCGGCGATCCCGGAATACTCCCCCATAATGATGACGCCGACGGCCTCCTTCTCCAGGTTGAAGGCAATACCCATCACGCCGTTGGCAAACTGTACCAACTCCTGCGATTTGACATTCGCCAGGCCGGAGATGCGGGCAATCCCATCGCCCGCCTCGACCACCGTACCGACGTCGGAAATGCCGACCTTCGGTTCGAAGGATTCAATCTGTTTTTGCAAATCACTGGCAATTTGTCTAATAAGGTCAGCCATTTAGCCTCCGGGCCACCAAAAAAAGTCAGTTACGCACAACTGCCCGGATCGAGGTCGCGCATCCGGGCACGCCGTGGGAATCTGTCAATCTACGAAAAGTCGTTCCATCCATCCAGTCCATGCGGCAGCGATCTCCGCGGGCGATTTTTGAGGGTCGGACTGGGTAAGGCGGGCTAATGATACCTGAAAGCACGGTCATTGTCTAGTTTTACCCTGAATCAGAGGCGGCGTAAGCAGGAGGCAGAGAGTAGAGGGCAGGAGCCGCTTCGGTATTCGTTTGTTTTAAGGATCAATCAAATAACAAACGAATACCATCGAACCGCGTTTTCCTTAAGAAATAGCCAATGTGATGCGAACCGGGACACTCCACTGCGCTGCATGTCCACCTATAAATTAAAGAAGTCCCCCGCACCTTTCGGTGCAGGGGATTTCTTCTTTGAACAACTATTCTCAAACCTTCAGATAGCGGGGGTGGAGGAGGAATGTCATCTCACGCCTCCCGGCCCAGGATCAGGGCAGACCAAAGGTCAGCACGAGAAACTTGGCCATCTGGGCACGGGTGACCAACTGGCCAGGGCAGTAGTTGCCGCCACCGCAGCCGGAGGTGATGCCCTCAGCAGCCAATTGCTTGATCCAGGGGGCGGCCCAATAAGAGGTGGATACATCCCCGAAGCCTGTGCTGCCTCCCACGGCAGGCGGAGTGTACCCGGCGCCATGCTTGGCAATCAGGAGGAACTTGGCCATCTGGTCGCGGGTGACCGAATCTCCGGGACAGTAGAGCAGCGGGCTTGTGCTGCATCCGTTGGTGATGCCGTCGGCATAAAGTTTCTCGATCCAGCTGACGGCCCAGTTGGAGAGAGGCACATCGCCGAAGACCGCGCCAGTACCGGCAGGCGGGATGTAGCCGGCGCCATGCTTGCCAATTTCCAGGAACTTTGCCATCTGTTCGCGGGTGACAGAATCCTCCGGGCAATAGAGCAGCGGAGTGAGGCTGCAGCCGTTGGTAACGCCGGCGGCGGCGAGGCGATAGATCCAAGACTCGGCCCAATAGGCTGGCAGCACGTCGCCAAAGGTATCCATGAGCGTGCCGCCGTTGCACTTGGAAATAGCGGCAACAGAAATATAAACCGGCGCGCCACCAACGCCATCGGTCAACTGGAACTCGACCACGATGGGCGTATTGTTCGGGATCGGCCAGGGAGTCGTCGTCGCAGCCGTCCCACCGCTGTTGTCATAATATAATCCCCAACCATCAGGGCCGTTAGCCCAATCTTGTGGCATGGCAAATGTCTCGTCCATGTAGCGGACACCGCCGGCATCCACCAGCGTCCGAAAAGCCAGATTGTTCGGCCAGGTCACATCGCTTAGCATCATCGTGAACTCGGGATCCCCACTGTTACAACCGATCGAATCCAAACTGGTGACCGTCCATTTTTCCGTACCAGGCGGAGTGCCCAGGAGGACCGGGAAGATCCACTGGCCGCAGTGGGAAGAGTTGAGAGAGGTATGCACGGCACCGGTGGACGAGTTCGAATCGAGGAAGGAACCGGTCACCAGCGAGCCGGGGGCTTCAAAATAAATGTTATTCACTGTGCCATCTGAAAAGCCGATGGCGGCAGGGGTGCCTCCAAAACCGTTCACACCTCCGCTGGCATCGCCGGTCTCCCACTGGATCTGGCCGTAGTTGAACTCAATGTCAAAATCACCGGCGGCCCGGTCGGGCCGACTGATCAGGATGACCATAAAATCATCGATCTTATCGAGATGTTCCTGGTAATATCCCACCTGCTCATAATGGACGGCAAAGGCCGGGTGGCCATCGACCGTGACCTGATCAAAATAGACCAAGTTCGGATTGCCGACCGGCCGGGTATCCACATCGGCGAAGAAGGGGGCAACAGTGGGAAGATCCAAACCGGACATACCTTCGGGAGTATATTGTGACGAGCCATAACCAAAGGTCAGCCGGCCGTTGTTACTGATGTAAACATCACTGTAGTTCGTTCCAAAATAGTTAATGGTGAAACCCAGAGAAATGGGCGTTTCAGTATATCCATCGTCGTAGCGGGGCAAGACCTGGGTCAGGGTCAGTGAGCGCATGTAGCCGCTGCCTGTGCAAGCAGTGGTCGGTATTGTAGATGACTGCTCCACAGCGGCCTGGACTGTCCGGGCGGGCAAAGCTGGTAGAAACAGCAAGGCCAGGACGAAAGCGATCATAATTCTAAATGCAGCTTGATAAGGTTTCATGTATTCATCCTCCAGAATTAAAATTGGGTAGGCTCCTGAAATGAAATCAAGGAGGAGAGGTAAAAAACTCTCTGGGTATATGATACAAAGAATAGCAAATAAACGCAAGGGACAAAGATACTAGTTTCAGGGCCTTCTCAAAGGATGAGGTTTTAACCTCACCCGCAGTTCCTGCCCGAATCGGGGAGGGGAGAACAGTGCAAAATAAAGCAAGGCTTGGGACAAGGTATTGCAAAGAGAAATCCCCCGCAAAGAAAAGAGCGGGGGATTCCATAAGAAACCGTTCTCTCAAATTCCCAGCCAGGAGGGAAAAGGCAAGGAAGGAGACCGGGATTCAAAAGAAACCCGGCCTCCGAATACAGATTCCCTATGGCAGACCAAAGGTCCTCACCAGGAAGATCGCCATCTCGGCGCGGGTGACAGAATAGTCCGGGCAGTACACCAGCGGGCTGATACCGCACCCGGTGGTGATGCCCTCGGCATGCAACTGCTCGATCCAATTCGCCGCCCAATAGGTGGTGGGGACATCATCAAAGATGCCCACAGCCGCAGGCGGGGTGTAGAGGGCGCCATGCTCGGAGCGCAACAGGAAAATGGCCATCTGGGCGCGGGTGACCGAGTCATCCGGGCAGTAGGTGAGCGGACCGGTGCCGCAGCCGCTGGTGATGCCATCGGCGTAGAATTTCTCGATCCAGTTGACCGCCCAGTAGGAGAGAGGCACATCGGCAAAGACGGTCCCGGTCCCGGCAGGCGGGGTGTAAGCAGCACCGTGCATGCCGCGTTCCAGGAAGATGGCCATCTGGGCGCGGGAGACATAGTCATCGGGGCAGTAGATCAGCGGAGTGAGGCCGCAGCCGTTGGTGATGCCGGCGGCGGCGAGGCGATAGATCCAGGAATCGGCCCAGTATCCGGCCGGTACATCCTTAAAGTCATCCATGAGCGCCCCGCCGTTGCATTTGGTCAAATGGACTTCGGAAATGACAACAGCCGGACCGCCAACGCCATCGATCAACTGGAACTGGACCGCGATGGGCGTATCATTTGGAAGCGGCCAGACGCCCGTGGCCGGCCCACCGGTGTCAGAATACCTCAAATTCCAATAATAGGGAGCATTGCCAGATGATGGCACTCCATCATCCTCGTCCTGGTAACGGATACCCCCGGCATCCACCAGCGTTCGAAAGCGCAAGGTGGTTGGGAAGGTCACGTTAATTAAAACCGTAGTAAACCGAATATCATTCCCATTGCAGCCCAGATTATCCATACTGTAAACCATCCACCTTGCCACTACAGGAAGACCGACCGCCACCGGGAAAACCCACTGGCCGCAGTTGGGAGAGTTGAGGGCGGTATGCACGGCGCCGGTGGTGAGATTTGAATCGAAGAAGTAACTGTATGCCAACGAACCAGGTGCCTGGTAATCATCGAGACCGGCAAAGCCGTCCGCAAGGCCGATGGTACCGTAGGCTCCCCACTGGATCTGGTTGTAGTTGAACTCAATGTCAAAATCACCAGCAGCCCGGTCGGCTCGATTGATCAGGATGACCATGAAGTCATTGGTCTTATCGATATGCTGGTTGTAATATCCCACCTGCTCCCAATGGACAGCAAAGGCCGGGTGACCATCAACCGTGACCTGGTCATAATAGATCAGGTTTGGACTGCCTACCGCCCTGGTATCCGCATCGGCCAGGAAGGGGGCGATGGCAGGCAGGGAGAGGTCGGTCATGCCATTCCGGGTATAGAAGCGATTCGAAGATGAACCGAAGGTCAGATCGCCATTGGTATTGATGTAAACATCACTGTAACTTGTGCCGTAATAGTTAATTGTGAATCCCAGGGCAAATGGCCCACCGGAATTATCATCGCCGCGCGGCAAGGCCTGGGTCAGAGACAGTGAGCGCATGTACCCGCTGCCTGCACAAGCATTGGTCGGCGGTGGAAATGAAGAAGAATACTCTGCAGCAGCCTGGACTGTCCGGGCGGGTGAAGCCGGCAGGACTAACAAGACCAGGATTAGAACGGTCAAAAGCTTAAGTGTAGTCTGATAAGGTTTCATCTTTTCATCCTCCAGAATAAAAGTAAAGGCCCCTGACAAGAAATCAAGGAGGAGAGGCATAATGCTCTCTGTGTATATCATACAGAGAAAAGCAAACAAATTCAAGAGGCAAAGGTACCAGGTTCAGCAAAGAGAAATCCCCCGCATCGAGAGGTGCGAGGGATTTCTTAAAATTATTTTCCCGTCTTTCCAGAACGCAGGAGAGGGATGAGGAATATCATCCTCAAACCCGGTTCAGGGCAGGGCAAAGGTCAGCACCAGGAACTTGGCCATCTCGGCGCGGGTGACCGGATGTTCGGGGCAGTAGAGGCCGGCACCGCAGCCGGCAGTGATGCCTTCGGCATGCAACTGCTCGATCCAACCCGCCGCCCAATAGGAGGTGGGAACATCTGTAAAGATGCCCACAGCCGCAGGAGGGGTGTAGAGGGCGCCGTGCTCAGCACGCAGGAGGAAGACCGCCATCTGGGCGCGGGTGACCGAGTCATCCGGGCAGTAGGTGAGCGGGGAGTTGCCGCAGCCGCTGGTGATGCCATCCGCATAGAATTTCTCGATCCAGTTGACCGCCCAGTAGGAGAGAGGCACATCGGCAAAGACAGTCCCGGTGCCGGCAGGCGGGGTATAAGCGGAGCCGTGCAGGCCCCGCTCCAGGAAGACAGCCATCTGGGCGCGGGTGACCGGGTCATCCGGGCAGTACAGCAAGGGAGAGGCCGAACAGCCAGCGGTGAGGCGGGCATTATACAGACGGTCGATCCAATCCCAGGCCCAATAGGTGGCCGGAACATCGGCAAAGGTGGCAGTAGGAACTGGTGTGAGAGCCACATCGTCCAGGTTAAAGTTAACAACCTGTCCAGTAGTTGCCGAGGAAAACGTCACGGTGTGCGCGGCACCGTTGGCAAAAGCGCTGACATTCACAATTACCGGAGTATAGGTGGAGTAAAAGCTGATCTGAGTGGCATTCGTAGAAAATACCGTCACTCCATCGATTTTGGCAGTGAATACGTCAGACGTGTCGCTGCCATGAGCGGCCAAGCCGATCCAAAGATAGAATTGGAGATAGGCAGAGCCATGGGAAAAGACGACGCTTTGCGAAAGTGAGCCTGCCTCATAGGAAGAGGTTGTGCCACCGAACCAGCTCCACACGGAGCCTGTGCGCGGCCCGGCAGATCCACCGCCGTCGCCACAACTCGCAATGGTGCACAAAGGCGTCCCATAATTTGTGGAGGCTTCCGACCAGTAAGGATTGGGCGTGTAAGCCTCGAAGCTGGGATCGTGCAGGAGGTTGTCATTGGCGGTTGTGAACGACCAGTAGGCTGTGCTGCTCCCGTCGGCGTAGGTGGTGCCATAGATATTATTGGCACGCACCTGCCAGTAGTAAGGGGTGTTGAAACTCAACCCGGATATATTTGCCGAAGTATTCGTGCCCGTGGAGACCCAACTGGAGCAGGCATTGTCATTGGTGTTGTCGTAGCAATACTCATACGAGGTGGCGCTGCTGCTCGCGCCCCAGGAGAGCGACAGGCTGGTGGGCTGGCCAACGGCGCCGTTCGACGGGCCAGTCTTCGTAAATACCCCCGGAGGAGCGCCTGCACCGGTTGTGAACGACCAGTAGGCTGTGCTGCTCCCGTCGGCATAAGTGGAGCCATAGATATTATTAGCACGCAGTTGCCAGTAATAGGTGGTGACGGCGGTCAGCCCGGAGAGGTTCGCCGTAGCGGTTGTGCCGGTGGAGACCCAGGTGGAGCAGGCATTGTCATTGGTGGTGTCGTAGCAATACTCGTACGAGGTGGCACCGCTGCTGGTACCCCAGGAGAGAGTCGGGCTGGTTGATTGCCCGGTGGCGCCATTCGACGGGCCAATCTTCGCAAATACCCCCGGTGGAGTACCTGCGCCGGTTGTGAACGACCAGCAGGCTGTGCTGCTCCCGTCGGCATAAGTGGAACCATAGGTATTATTGGCACGCACCTGCCAGTAGTAGGTGGTGGCGGGGGTCAGCCCGGAGAGGTTCGCCGAAGCGGTTGGGCCGGCGGAGGTCCAGGCGGAGCAGGCATTGTCATTAGAGGTGTCGTAGCAGTACTCGTACGAGGTGGCACCGCTGCTGGTACCCCAGGAAAGAGTCAGGCTGGTTGCTTGACCGGTGACACTATTGGCGGGGCTGCTCTTGGCGAATGGTCCGGGGGGCAGTGCTGCCGTTACGGCTGCCGCGGCATCCACAATCCCACTACCGCAGATGGATGTGTTACAGCTGCTGTTACGATCGAAAGGTTTGGCCGTGCTTTGGAGAATCTCCAGCACCTTGGCGGGGGTCAGGGAGGGGTTAACCGAGAACATCAAAGAGACCACCCCGCTGACCTGAGGCGCAGCCATACTGGTGCCCTGGTAGTACCCATATGTATCTGAAACCGGATGAGTGGTGCCCGTGTTCAGAGTGGAAAAGATGCCATTTGGGTCATTTGAACTACTCATTGAGCCGCCCGGAGCGCTGATCTCCACATCCGCCCCATGGTTGCTGTAATAGGCGCGCGAACCACTGCGATTGGTGGCGGCCACAGTGATAACACCATTGCAACCGGCAGGGACGTAATTGGCGGGATCTGCATTAGAATTTCCGGCTGAAACCACGGTCACCGCGCCGGCGGCAGTAACAGCATTAATCGCATTTTGCCAAGTCGAGTCACACGATCCAGGCCCACCCAGGCTCAAATTGAGCACTTTGGCGGGGTTGGCATTGACAGGAACGCCAGGCACCGACAAACCCGCAGCCCAGCGCAGCCCATCGACGATATCCGAGTCATAACCGCCGCACTTGCCCAGGACACGAACAGCCAGGATCTTTGAATTCCAGTTGATGCCTGCCACGCCCAGGCCATTGTTACCCGCTGCCCCGATCTGTCCAGCAGTGAATGTGCCATGCCAACTGCTGTTTGAGACCGGACAATCCTTAAAATAACCGGAGCTGTTTTCAGCGGAAGTAATCCAATCCCCGGGATCGTGCGGATCGTTATCGCGGCCATCACCATCATTGGCGACCAAAGAATCATCTATAAAATCATATCCCGCCACAGTTCGTCCGCTCAGGTCGGCGTGATTCGTAATGCCGGTGTCTATATCCGCCACCACGATACTGCTCGATCCGGTTGTAATGTCCCATGCTGCGGGGAGATCGATCCCCCAAGCCTCAAAGTAACTCCATTGATTTGTATATTGAGGATCGTTGGGGATTAATGTGGGGTAGAGAATCTGGTCCGGCTCGGCAAACTCCACTTCCGGCAAAGAGCTCAATTGCGCTGCAATCGCCTGCACCTGTTCCAGTGGAAGGCGACCAGCCAGGCGCAGCACATGCGCATCGCCCGACATTGCACGTACATATTCCAGAGTAACACCGGCCGTATTGCTTAACCGTTCCATCTGATCAGCCTGGGCGGGGAGGAGGAAGGCCTTCGCATCAGGTTTATATTGGATGATGATCTGATCTGTCCGGGTTTCTGCTGCATCCACCTGTGCTTGATAGAGACCATCGCTGCTTATTCCCGAGACAGCCAGGGAACCGCCCGTATCCGGTGCAGGCCCAAATCCGCTGGTGGCCAGAGCCAGGACGAGCAACGAGACCACGAGAATGAACAAAGATAGTGCTTTTCGGGCAGGAATGCGAGAGCTGATGTTCATAAAAGTCTCCTGGAGAAAAGAGAATCGGAAGATGTAGAGAAACCAGTATTGTATGCTCTATTCGATGTTTGACAACCATTCTAATGCTTCTTGCAAAAATCTGTGAACATGGAATTATCGAAATGCCCTAAATTCATGGGATTTCGGTTCAGATATTTACGCCCCGTCCCGCAAGAGATTCGGGATGATATGCTGGAATCGGAACTAGGGCAGAGTGAACGTCAGCACCAGGAATTTGGCCATCTGGGCGCGGGTGACAGAACTTTCCGGACAGTAGCTCAGCGGCGAGGCGACGCAGCCGGTGGTGATGCCTTCGGAATGCAACTGCTCGATCCAACCCGCCGCCCAATAGGCGGTGGGAACATCTGTAAAGATGCCCGTCGCGGCAGGCGGGGTGTAGGTGGCGCCGTGCTCGGCACGCAGGAGGAAGATGGCCATCTGGGCGCGGGTGACCGAGTCATCCGGGCAGTAACTCAGCGGTGAGGCCAGGCAGCCGTTGGTGATGCCATCGGTGTAGAATTTCTCGATCCAGTCCACCGCCCAGTAGGAGAGAGGCGCGTCGGCGAAGACGGTCCCGGTCCCGGCAGGTGGGATGTAGGCGGGGCCGTGCAGACCGCGTTCCAGGAAGACGGCCAACTGGGCGCGGGTGAGCGAGTCATCCGGGCAGTACAGCAGGGGAGAAACCGAACAGCCGGTGGTGAGGCCGGCATTGTACAGGCGCTCGATCCAATCCCAAGCCCAATAGGTATCTGGCACATCGGCGAAGGCAACAGCAAGAACAGCGGTGTAGTCCTGTGCGGTCTGGTTGGAAACTACATTCGTGTACGTCCTAAGGGGCGGTGCAAAGGTGTAACCCGACAGCGAGGGCGTGACCGTGCCGGACCAACCGGTCAGCACCGTGAAGGTATAGAAGCCACTGCCATCCGCAATTACATAGCCGCCTGTATAGGTGAGGGTCGCACCCGCCACACCGGCATTGCCCGAGATGGCGAAGGTAGGCACATTGGCAGTGGCGGTGTAGTCTTGCACGGTTTGGTTTGAAACTAAATTCGTGTAGTTCCTGCTGACCGGCGTGAAGGTGTAGTTGGTCTTGGAGGGCGTGACCGTGCCGGACCAGCCGTATGATACCGGGAAGGAATAGAAGCCAGCACCGTCCGCCGTCGTGGAGCCGCCGGTGTAAGTGAGGGTTGCGCCTGCCACACCGGCATTGCCCGAGATGGTGAAGGTGGCTGCAGTGGCGGAGTAGTCCTGGGCGGTCTGGTTTGCAACCACATTCGTGTACGCCCTATCAGGCGGCGTGAAGGTGTAGCCCGTCTTGGAGGGCGTGACCGTGCCTGACCAGCCGGAGGTCACCGCGAAGGAATAGAGACCACCGCCATCCGCCGTCGTGGAGCCGCCGGTGTAGGTGAGGGTTGCGCCCGCAACACCTGCATTGCCCGAAATGGCGAAGGTGGGTGTGGTTTCCAGAGGCGGATTATTCTCGGCGAAATATTCATGGCTGTCAGCATTTTCAATAGCCTGGTCAGGATTGCTGATCGCCAGGTTCCTGGCGCCGCTTTGCCCATAGACGTGGTCCACGGTGCCTGCCACCACGTAGAAGTGGGAAATTTCATGGATGAGCGTCCCGGCTTTCGAGTCGGTGCCGGTCATGGGAGCACTCCAAAACGCCCCGCCCAAATAAATATTGTAAGGCGAGTCTGGGTAAACATAGGCATAATACGAAGGATCTGTACTCGTGCAATCAAAATTCATCGGATTGGCGGTGTCCACTGCATTACTAATGGCACTGAAATGATCGGAAACTGTATTGTACCGGCCGAGGTCATACACACCGAACCAGGTAATATAGCGCTCGCCCTGCTTGTGAGCGTTAAAGTAAGCCACCGCACCCGCGGCATAGGTACTGGTGCCATTACGGGCGTTGACCAGGTCGGTCTGCTGAGAAGAAGAACAACCGAAAAAAGTGCTCGAACCGCTTACCGATTCGGTGTGAATCGCCGGTGGCATATGAGCAGCGCGACCTGCAATATATAAATCCAACTTATTCGAGACCAGGCTGCCAGAATGATCATTCCCCCCTGCGTACAGGTCCGTCGAAGCAACATCGTATCCCAATGAGTAATTGCCCGAAACCGAGAGATCGTAATAGGCGGCAAGGTCGACCGCCCAAGTCAGGCTCCCGCCAGCCGCCAACGTGATGTAATCCCGTCCGGTTGGGGCGAGGCGCTTGACGAATGGGCCAAGATAAGCGACCGGCTCACCAGCGCGCGTGACGATGAAGAGCGGTTCCGAAATACCTTCAGCGGGGGTGAACCAACTGAGCACCCTGATGGAGCCAGCGCTGGGGTTGGTGATGGTCACTTGCAGGGTGACCTGCTCGGCTGCGCCAAAGGAGACCTTGTCAGCACTTATGCTGACGACCATCCCCGTTGGCGTTTTCGCAACGTTTCCCTGGGCGCGGGCGGGGGGCAAATTTCCAGCACCAAAGGCAGCCAGGAAACCTGCCAGCAACATCATTCCATATAGAATTTTACGTACCAATGAAATCTGTTTTTTTGTATGCATATCTTCCTCATGTTCCGAATGGTTTGCAACCGATTGTTATTCTTTTTTTAGAAACATATAAAAAAGTGAAATCAATTTGTTTTGTGTCATGGAGAGGTTGGCGTAGCGGTCCCACCCAGGGTAGGATTCTCGAAGCGGCTCAACATCTTCTCCGCAATGTCCAAAGCGTAATCTGCCGTTGCGATATTTACGGGTGCGTCGATGTGCACGACGCCGAGCAAATTGTGATAGGTAAATTCAACCCGGTAGTCACGCCACACGGCATTATCGGGGTTGTTGAACTCGACCCAGGTGACAACCTGATCGTCTCCGATCTTACGATCAGTCTCATATGGCTGCGATTGCGTATCCGGCCAATGCAGAGCCTGCTTTGCTCCTGCACTGGATTTGAACATAACAGCCTCGCACAGGATGAAACCGGGCAACTCCGTGGAAGGTTCCGCCAGTATATACCGATTTTCCCAACCGTCGAGCCGGCCGGTAGCCTGGATGTAGGAAGTAATTCCAGCAGAATCGGTACTATCGTCGATCAATTTCTGGTTTGGGCGTGTTCCTGATAACGCCTCAACCAGCGCATATGAACCCGGCAGGTCTTGATCCTGGCAAATGAGATCCTCTGGCAATCCTGTATAGACCTGGCTGGCACTTGGATTGGTCGACTTACAGCCAGCCAGTAAAACGATGAGCAAAAGATAGTGCATTAACCTATTCATGGCATTCTCCTGGTATGGATTGGCATTGCTCTGCAAATTTCCGGGTACCATCTCAACTGTTCCTCAAAGAAAAAAGAGGCGAAGAAATTTCTCCAATTGTATCAGGGTGTGGGGGTCGGCGAGTCGGCAGCAGAAGGGAGGGTGTCATTTCTGGAGGCAGCGGCGTTGCGGTTTCTGATTGATATTCATGCGGGCAGATTATACGTTTGCCGAGGCCGCTTGCAAAGGTTTGCACCTCAAGGTGCAGCCCCTAATTATTCGAAAAAAATGAGCATGTTATAATTAAACATGATTTATGTCCAAGGTTATATCTTAATTCAAAGAATATTTCAAAAAACGAGCCACAGGTGCCCGAAATGTCCACGATACTGATATGCGGTTACTATGGAGACGGAAATACTGGCGACGAAGCCATCTTGAGCGCAATGTTAGCCGACCTACGCAAGCAACGACGAAACCTGGAATTTATCGTGGTTTCCATAAGGCCAAATGAGACCGCCATCCAACATCATGTCCGGGCCATTCCATGGACCGATGTTCCCGCAATCCTGGATGCCGGCAGAGAGAGTGACCTGATCATTCTCGGAGGTGGGGGACTTTTTCATGACTACTGGGGAGTGCAAGCAGACACGCTGCTGACCCGAAACCTTACCGGCATTCCCTTTTTCAGCAGCTTTCCCCTGTTGGCAGCATTAACCAAGAAACCCTGCATGATCTATGCAGTGGGCGTAGGCCCCCTGCTCTACGAGGAGGGGAAAAAACTGACGCGCTTCGCCTTCGAAGTAGCCAGTATTGCCACCGTGCGGGACGTTGAGTCCAGAAATTTACTCCAATCCCTCAATCCAAAATTCAGGCAGGTCAAAATTACAACTGATCCTGCATTCAGCCTTGCAGTGGATGAAGAAGCAGCCCGGGAGGCTTTGCTCAAATCCGGAGCACGCCGGGATGATAAGCCCCTGGTGGGTGTGTGCCTGCGGAACTGGAACGTGAACATTGAGCCTGAAGCATGGCAAGAACAGATCGCGGCCGGGTTGGATAAGTTCGTGGAGAGCAGCGGCTGTTCATTAGTATTCATCCCCTTTCAACATCTATCCGGATACCTTCTTGGAGATGATGTCGCGGTTGCAGAAGAGGTGATCGCCCAGATGCGCGCCTCCTCAAGGGCGATGATCCTAGGCAGCGACCATTCTCCTGAAGCAATTGCCGGCATCCTGGCACAATGCGACATGGTCATTGGAATGCGCCTGCACTCCCTGATATTTGCCGCCAAGGCTGGCGTCCCCACCGTAGGGGTGATCTATGATCCCAAAGTGGCAAACCTGATGGCCAGCCTGGGGATGGGAGCATACGCGCTCGATCTAAACTCCCTGACCGGTGAACAACTATGGACAGCTTTGGAACTTGCCTGGAGCAAGAGGAAGCAAATCCGCCGCCGCCTGATCACGAAAGCAGGAGCCCTGGAGAAACTTGCCATAGAAAATGCAAGACTGGCCATAAGCTTGCTGAAAGGTGCCGTCACAAAAACTCAGGACGAGAATATAGATTTCCTCCGGCAATTAATGCTTAATCAAGCCCGTCAAATGGCAGGTCGGGATCAGCAGGTCGACGCATTGAAAGCACAGGTAGCAGAGCGGGACCAGTCGATCTACGGATTGCAAGACCAGGTGGGAGAGCGGAACCAGCAAATTGCCGCTTTGCAGGATCAGGTCCGGGAGAGAGACTGGACTGTACAGAACTTAAATGCACAATTATGGGAGATCCATCACAGCCGAGCCTGGAAGCTGGTGATGTGGTTGCGGAAACTGCGAGTGGCAATCCTCCCAGTCGGCAGCGTCCAGGCGAGAATGGTTTCCCGCGGGCTGAGATTCCTGCTCTCCCTCAGGCATTTCCACTGGCCCTCCCCCCCGATGATCTCCTGGCAGGCTTATGTTTTCCCGCGCTTCAAACGCTCTTACCATGCCCTGTACAGCCAACGTCTGTATGCTCTCCACTTCCCCGTCAAGCCCGGTCTGGTTTCGATCGTCCTGCCGGTCTATAACGGTTCAGATTATGTGCGCGAGTCCATCGACAGCGTCCTGGGGCAGACATTCCATGACTGGGAGCTGATCGCAGTCGATGACGGCTCGACGGATGCCACCCCACAGATCCTCGATGAATATGCCAGGCAGGATCCGCGCGTGCGCGTCATCCATCAGGCGAACCAACGCCTGCCAAAAGCACTCAACACCGGCTTCCATGCCACCAGAGGTGAATTCCTGACCTGGACGAGCGCCGACAACCACCTTAAACCGGATTTCCTGGCCCGCATGGTGGACTGCCTGCGGGGTCACCCGGAATGGGACATGGCCTATGCCAACATGGACATCATGGGTGAGGACGGGCAGCCTCTGCTCAAATCCGGCTGGTACAGCGGCTACCAAACCCCGCCAGGCAGCGAGCACATCGCTTTGCCTGCCGATCCTTCGGAATTGAACATCGTGGCCAACAACTACGTTGGCGCGGCCTTCATGTACTCCAACCGGGTGAACTACTTGGTCGGCGAGTACAGCCCACTGCGGTTCGGAGCCGAGGACTACGACTACTGGATGCGGGTCAATGCCCTGTTCACCCTACAACACGTTGATTTTCCCGAGCAGGTCTACGATTACCGTTTTCATTCGACATCGCTCACCGCCCGCGACGAAGAGCTGGGCATCAGCCGCAGGCGTGAGGCCCTGATGGTCTTCGAGGATGCCCGGCGTGACTTTTACCAGACTCCGCTGGCCTGGGTTATCACCGACAACGGTGATCCGCAGGCGCGGGCGCTGGCTGACCAAATCCGCGACAAGGTTAAGGCTGCCAGGCATATCCTGCTCGACCAAATCCCCCTTGACCCAAAGCAGGCACACCGGCTGTGGTTCCCGTTGGCGGCCGTCAGGGTAACCTCTGACCCTGGAGAAGCTGCCAGTACACCAGAACTGCCGGAAGAAGCCTGCAATGTGCTGGTGGTGACCGGGGGAAAAACATCCCTGCCTGGGGAGGCAGTACCCGCTTGGGACCTTTGCATCACCACGTCTTCCAGTGCATCGCTTCCCCGACTGAACCAGCCCCGCCAGGGGTGGCTGGAGGTCGAAAATGTTACCGCCCTCTACACGGCAGTGGATATCCGCGTCAAATCAGCGCATCTGGCCCGCCTGGAGGCCGAAATCGCCAACCCGCCCGAGCCCGCGGTCAAGATCACGGTGGTCATTTGCACTTATCATCGTGGGCCACAACTGGCCGATGCCATCCGCAGCGTGGCGCAACAGACCTTCCCGGCTGAGGATTACGAGGTCATCATCATCAACAACGATCCGGTGGAAGCGTCCACCGGGCAGGTCGTTGACGATCTGCGTCGTTCCGAATTCACTGACCGCCCAGACCGGCTGCGGTTGATCACCTGCCCGTTCATGGGTCTGTCGTTCGCACGCAATGCCGGGATCTCGGAGGCGCATGGCCAGGTGGTCAGTTTCCTGGACGATGATGCACTGGCGTTCCCGGACTGGTTGGCCCAGATCTGGCGCACATTTGAGGCATATCCACAAGCGGGGGTAGTGGGCGGCAAGATCATCCTTAAAGTACCCGATCCCCGCCCGGAGTGGCTCAAACCGGGGTGGGAGCCGCTGTGGGGCCAGTTAATCCCTCCATACAACGAAACGACCCCAGTAGAGGGCTGGTGGGAGTTCCCATGGGGTGGAAATTGGAGCGCCCCACGGCGCGTCCTGTTGGAGATGGGTGGTTTTCGCACAGGCTATGGCCGGCGTGGCGCCGATTTCGGCGGCGGCGAAGAGATCACCGCTGCCAGCCTGATCCAGCGCCTGGGCTATACCATCGTGGTTGAGCCGCAAGCGCAGATATACCATGCTCCATCTGCTGACCGCTTTACACTCGATTACGTGCGGAAAACCATCCATGCTTCCAAGTTAAGCGAATACAGCCTGCAGATCAATCAGTACATTCCCGGGGCGCCGGAAATGCGATCCCTGCAGAGACAATGGTGGGATCATTTAACTAAAGCATTATTCGGCAGGGGACTGCCATCCTACCGGCGGCTGGAGCACTGGATCTATGTTCAAGCGATAGGACAAGTCATGCAACGGATGCACCTTGATCTGCATGAACGAAGGCGCCTGTACAAAAAAGCGTTGCGTCTTAATATAGTTAGGCAAAAAAGCAAGTGATCAACATCAGGGCTCTTTCTAATATCACCCGTGATCATAGACCGGCATGAGCGCTGAAAAATTCTTTCGCGAGAAGCTCCGCCATCCATTGGGGCGCTGGCTGCGATGGAGGGGATTGTTGCCGTCCTCTTGGCAGGCGCTGGCATTTGACACCTACAAACGAGAACGTTTGCGGATGCATCCATGCAACCTGAGCGGCATACGCTGTCCCTGCCAACCCGGCCTGATTTCGATCGTCTTGCCGGTCTACAACGGCTCAGATTATGTACGCGAGTCCATTGACAGTCTCCTGGGGCAGACATTCCCTGACTGGGAGCTGATCGCAGTCGACGATGGCTCGACGGATGCCACCGCTGAGATCCTCGATGAATATGCCATGCGCGACCCACGCGTGCGCGTCATCCACCAGCCCAACCAGCGCCTGCCGGGAGCTCTCACCAGCGGGTTCCGGGCTGCCAGGGGTGAATTCCTGACCTGGACGAGCGCCGACAACCGCCTTAAACCGGATTTCCTGGCCCGCATGGTAGACTGCTTGTGCCATCACCCAGAGTGGGAGGCTGTATATGCCAACGAGGATATCATCGGGGAGGATGGACAGCTGTTGTGCAACTCTGAGTGGTACCATGATTATCAAAAACCGATCGGCAGCGGACATGTTCACTTGCCAGGAGATCCATCCGAGTTAAACGTGGTTGCCAACAACACTATCGGGGGAGCGTTCATGTACCGCAACCGCGTGCATTTCCTGTTGGGTGATTACAGCCCGTATCGTTTTGGCACCGAAGATTATGATTTTTGGATGCGCGTCAATGCACTAATGACCCTGCACCATACCGATTTTCCCCAACAGGTGTATGAGTACCGCTTCCATGCAAGCTCGCTGACCAGCCGGGATGAGGAACTGGGTATTACCCGCAGCCGGGAGGGGTTGATGGTTTTTGAAGATGCCCGGCGCGATTTTTATAACATGCCCCTGGCCTGGTTGATCGCCAAGGACGAGGCTCCCCATACTCAGGCATTGGCCAGGCAAATCCGCACGTGGGCTGCTGAGGCAAGACATGTTTTACTTGACCCAGCACAATTTGATCTGAACCAGATGTCCCGTTTCTGGTCGCCTCTTGTAGCTGTGAAAATCAGCGCAAATCCCAGCAAGGCTGTTCCTGACCCTGCCTGGCCTGCCGGTGCATATAAAGTCCTGGTCGCCGACGGTCAGTCGTCCCTTCCCAGGACAACAGACCCTGCCTGGGATCTGTGTCTCACAATCCCAGATGAAGCGGTGCCTCCATCCCTTTCGATCCCTCGCCAGGGTTGGCTAAGTGTATCGGATGTGCGTACGCTCTGCACAGCGATCGATATCCGGGTAAAATCCGCCCACCTGGCAAATCTGGAAACAGAGATCTTCAATCCCACCCCGTCTTCCTTCAAAATCTCGGTGGTCATCTGCACGTACCGGCGCGGTGCGCAACTGGAAGATGCCATCCACAGCGTGGCAAAGCAGACCTTCCCTGCTGATGGTTACGAGGTGTTGATCGTTAACAACGATCCAGCTGATGCTTCGGTGAGCAAGCTCGTCGACCGCCTGCGGGAGATTGACTTTGCCGACCAGCCTGAACGGTTGCGGTTGGTCATGTGTCCATTTGAAGGTCTGTCATTTGCCCGTAATGCAGGTATTTCAGAGGCGCTGGGTGAAATAGTGTGCTTCCTGGATGATGACGCAGTGGCCTCTTCCGATTGGCTGGAGAAGGTATGGAAGGCATTCGAAATAACCCCGCAGGCTGGAGTGATTGGCGGGACAGTCTTGCTCACCCCACCCACCCTGCGCCCGAAGTGGTTCCGAGGCGGCTGGGAGAGGCACTGGAGCCATTTTTCCCCGGACTATCCCGACCTGACGCAGGTGACACGCTGGTTCGAGTTCCCGTATGGCGCAAATTGGTGCGCCCGGAGAGGCGCTTTATTGGCGATGGGAGGTTTTCGCACCCGTTATGGGCGACGCGGCGCCGATTTCGGCGGCGGTGAGGAGACGATCGCGGCGATACTGATCCAGAAGCTGGGCTATGCCATTGCCGTTGAGCCGGAGGCGGTGGTC
This sequence comes from uncultured Anaerolineales bacterium, assembly GCA_903873975.1. Taxonomy (GTDB): domain Bacteria; phylum Chloroflexota; class Anaerolineae; order Anaerolineales; family Villigracilaceae; genus UBA877. The sequence goes on along the minus strand of CAIQQN010000183.1, from coordinate 1,364 downwards.
ACGCATAACGTTGAGCAGGAGCGATTCACCCTCCAGCATGTCCGGCAAGCCATCCTGGCAGGAGAGCGCACCTGGTATCGCCTGCAGACCGACCTGTATATTCCCATTGAACTTGGACCCTGGAAGCTGTTCAAACGGTTCGCCGGGACGATGTCGAAACTGTTCTCCTGGGGGCCGGTCAAGACCTGGTTTGGGCTGCTGGCAGAGTTCCAAGTGCTGTGGTGGAATACCAGTGATCAGCTACGCCGGTACCGGAAGTTGGTATATCTGAATTGAAACGAATATTGATCTGCCGCTCGAACCCCATTGCGCCGGACCCACGCGTGGAAAAGGAAGCCAATGCGCTGACCAGTGCCGGTTATCCTGTCCGCGCCCTGGGCTGGGACCGCACGGCCGCGCTGCCTCTCCAGGAAACGCGTGCCAGCTGGGAAATTGTCCGCCTGCCCATCCGGGCTGACTTTGGGCATGGCATGGGCAACCTGTCCCAGTTGATGCGCTGGCAGTGGGGGCTGTGGCTCTGGCTGGTGCGCCACCGCCAGGAATACGATCTCATCCACGCCTGCGATTTCGACACCGTTCTACCCGCCATGCTGATAAAATTCCTCTGGCGAAAACCCGTCATCTATGACATCTTTGATTTCTACGCCGAACATTTGCGCCATACGCCTGGCTGGATCAAATCCCTGATCCGGCGCATGGATCTGTGGGCGATCAACCACGCCGATGCAGTGATCCTGGCCGATGACTCCCGCCGGGAGCAGATCAGCGACGCTCAACCCCGCCGCCTGACGGTGCTCTACAACTCGCCGGAAGGGGTGCCGGGAACAATGAAGGGAGAGGATTTTCGCCCGCCGGGCAGCCGGTATCATATCGCCTATATTGGTTTGCTCCAGGTGGAGCGCGGCCTGATGGAAATGCTGGAAGTTTTACGCCGCCACCTCGATTGGACACTCGCCCTGGCTGGTTTTGGAGGCGATGAGGAACACATCCTGAGCGTGGCACAGAGGCTTCCCAATGTGACCTGGCATGGACGCATCCCATACGAGCGCGCCCTGCAATTGAGCGCTTCCGCAGATGTGCTCTTTGCCACCTATGACCCCGCCATCCCCAACCACCGCTATTCCAGCCCCAACAAAATCTTCGAGGCCATGATGCTGGGCAAGCCCACTGTTGTGGCAGGCGGGACGAACATGGATCGTATAATCCGGCAAGCCGACTGCGGCCTGGTAGTGCAGTATGGCAATGTAGAAGAGTTAGAAGCGGTCCTTTCCCGCCTGGCGGAGGAGCCAGCCTTGCGCCTGCGCCTGGGTGAAAACGGGCGCCGGGCTTACGAGGCCACTTATGACTGGCAGCTCATGCGCCAG
>CAIQQN010000182.1 GCA_903873975.1 uncultured Anaerolineales bacterium | reverse complement strand
CGCCTTTGCAGCCCGTCTCGCCGGTACTGGTTTAGTGTTGTGGGCCAATTTGGTCAGTGTTGCCGCCGGAACTCTGCTGGATTTTCGCTCCACGCCTCCCAGCACCGGGATTTATCTGCTCATCGCCGCGGCACTTCGCCTGGGTGTTTTACCCTTGCACCTGCCCTATCGCAAGGATAATGTTGTCCGGCGTGGCTTTGGGACGGCCCTCCGGCTGGTCTCGGCCGCGGCCAGCCTGGCCCTGCTGGCGCGCATCCCGGCGTCTGCATTGAAATCAACACTGACGCCTTACCTGCTCATCCTGTCTGCCATCACCGCCCTGTATGCTGGGTGGATGTGGCTGCGCGCTTCCGACGAAATCCTGGGCCGTCCATTCTGGATATTGGGTTTTGCTTCACTGGCTGTTGCGGAAAGCCTACGTGGCAATCCGGCTGGCAGCATAGGCTGGGGGGTTGGCCTGGTTTTGTGTGGAGGGGTGCTTTTTCTATTCTCGGCACGCCAGAAAAATATCCTATGGTTGCCATTCATCGGTCTCTGGGTGCTTTCAACTCTGCCATTTTCCCTCACTGCGCCTGCCTGGCAGACCGGAAATTCCATCTCATGGCTCTTCGTGATTCCATTTCTCCCCGCGCATGCTCTTTTGATGGCCGGGTTCTTCCGTCATGCCCTCCATCCCGGCGAGACCAGTCTTGAATCGCAGGATAAATGGGTAAAGGTCATCTACCCGGCTGGCCTCTTGATCCTGATGGTAATTGCACTTCTTCTTGGAATCTGGGGCTGGATTGGAGCATGGTCCGTTGGTCTGTGGTGGCCGGCACTCGTGATCACTCTGCTGTCTGCCGGGTTTATTATTCTGGCACAAAGAGTCCTGGTCCGTATTCCTCCAAGCAGTATGACCATACAATGGACTCGAATATTCCGACTTGGCTGGATCTACTCCATTGTGGCGTGGTTATACAACTTTCTACGCAGGATCGCAGACGCTATTACTTCCTCCTTTGAGGGGGAAGGCGGCCTGCTCTGGTCGTTCTTGTTACTGGCTCTTATCCTATCAATCCTTTCCACAAGCGGCCAATAACAATGACGATTATCCTGAACTGGGTCACGCTCTTTCTCGCCATCATCACCGCCACCGGATTACTTTTCAGCCGGGACTGGCGCTGGGGCCTCGGTTTGCTGGCGCTCCAATACGTGAGTGTTTTCTGGATGGTCCAGACCCATTGGCCCATCTCCATGGCTGCTGTAAAACTCGTCACTGGCTGGATGGCATGTGCAGTGCTTGGCATTGCTCAACTCAATGCCAGGGCAGGACAGGAAACAGAAAGTATCTGGCTGCAGGGACGATCATTCCATGTTTTTGCAGCAGGGATGGTTTTGGTGGCTTCCTTCGCGCTTTCCCTGGGTGTGGTAAGCTGGTTGGGGTTGAGCCTGCCGGTCGCCTGGGGCGCCCTGCTGTTGATAGGGCTGGGTCTGCTTCATCTGGGAATTACATCTGATTACTTCCAGGTGATCGTAGGCCTTTTGACACTGCTGGCCGGGTTTGAGATCCTGTACGCAGCAGTCGAAAGTTCCGCTCTGGTCACTGCATTGTTGGCCGTTGTCAATCTCGGGTTGGCATTGGCCGGCGCTTACTTCCTGAATGTTGCTCAGGAGGAAACCACATGAGCGCGCCTTTCCTGTGGATTTTTCTCCCGATGGCCCTGGCTGGTTTGTTATTGTTCCTGAGAAATCAGAAGGTTGTTCTTCTGATAGCCTGTCTCTTCATGTTATTCCTGACACTGTCCGCCTGGCTGCTCCCCATCGATACCGCACTCACCATTGGAAGCTGGACTTTTAAAATAACACCTTCATTTGCGATCCTGGGTCGCAACCTTACCCTGACCTCTGCTGACCGGTCATTCCTGGCTTTGATTTATGGCTCTGCCTTCTTTTGGTTTCTCCCGACCTTTTCATTGAAAATCAACCGGCCGCTGATTCCGCTGGGACTGGCCATCACATCCCTGCTGGTCTCTATACTGGCAGTTGAACCGTTCCTGTATGCAGCCCTAATCATCGAGATGGCGGTTCTCCTGTCCATCCCACTTCTAACGGTTCCGGGACACAAGCCTGCCAAAGGGGTGATCCGATTTCTCATTTTCCAAACATTGGCCATACCTTTTATCCTTTTCTCAGGCTGGCTACTCGCAGGAATTGGAGCCAATCCTGGCAACCTCACTCTTGTCCAGCAGGCAGCCATCATGCTTGGTCTGGGATTCGCCTTCCTGCTCGCCATTTTCCCTTTTAATACTTGGATTCCCCTGCTTGCCGAAGAAGTCCACCCGTATATAGTTGGCTTCCTTCTATGGACGCTCACGACAGCCACTTTGTTTTTTGGCCTTGGATTCCTGGACCGCTACACCTGGTTGCGCGATGCCTCTTCCCTGCCAGTCGTTCTTTCGACAGCCGGTGCAATAATGGTCGTTACCGGTGGACTCTTTTCGGCTTTCCAGAGCCATCTGGGACGTATCATGGGGTTTGCTATCTTTGTGGAGACCGGCTTCAGCCTGCTGGCTCTCAGCCAGGGAAGCCAGGTGGGGGTGGGTATCTTCTTGTTGCTGCTTGTTCCACGGACTTTTAGCCTGGTTGTCTGGGCTCTGTCTCTTTCCATCCTGCGAGAACAGGCGCCGGGATTGAGTCTCAAAGATGTCAAAGGGTTGGCACATACCTGGCCCTTTGCAACGTCGGGTTTAATTCTGGCAAACCTGGCTTTGGCCGGTCTGCCGCTGCTGTCAGGCTTCCCCGCGCACCTGGCGGTTTGGGAGGGTTTGGCGCGCAGTTCATTACCTCTCGCTTTCTGGGTCCTCATTGGAAGCTTGGGCCTCTTGTCCAGCGCAGTTCGCGCGCTGGCCTCTCTCGCCAGTGCACCTGAAGGGACAACCTGGGGTATCCGCGAAACGCAGTCGCAGCGCTTTCTTGTGCTGGTCGGTTTGGTGAGCCTATTCGTGCTTGGGCTGTTCCCACAATGGACTCAGCCACTTTGGACAAAGCTGCCTATCATCTTCGAACATTTGGGGCAATAACCTTTATTGGCCAGGGGATGTTTCACACGTTTATACAACCCATCGGATTTAGTCTGACGATCCCCCGCAGGCCGGGAGAATACTTCAACAGATGGAAAGTTTCATAGTCACGAAGTCAGTATCCCCAAAGTACGGGGACAGGTGCCACTAAAATAATGGGGTTTCACCATCAATATTCGTGTCTTGGAGCATTTGTGGTTCCGCTTTTGTCGATTTTCACACAAGGCGAATTGCAAAAAAGGTGAAGACGCACCGTGGTGAATGGCCTTTTTTAGCCCATATTCTCCAACTTTATGAAATCCGTGTAACATAACGACCTCGGCTCGCGATGCCTCAAAGCCAAATGTTACTATGTGAGTATCGTTGCCTCAAAGCGGAATGTTACCGTGATATTTTCCAAAGTTTGGCGACTTTCGCATCGATCGAAGTTCTGAGCTGGACCGGATTGAGCTGGATATACAGGTTTGTCAAACGGGCCTTGGTTTCGAAAGGAATATCTTTTGCGGCCAGGACACGTTGGAAAGGGGTAGCAGCCGTATCATAGCGTTTGATGAGTTTTTTGTCCACGTGTTCTTTCGAGACCAGTTTCAAAACGGGCTGGAAGAAGTTGGCATATAAGTGCAGGTCGGCGTAGATGCTTTGTAAGAGCAAACATTCTTCTTCGGTCTCGAAGCGATCGTAACCGATGAGGCGGCGGACGACAGACCAGTTCTTTTGCTCGACATGGGCCTGGTCGTTCTTCTGGTAAGGGCGCGAGCGGGTGAAAGTGATCTTTTCGGAAAGACAATATTGGTAGAGAAGGTCGTTGATAAACTCACCACCATTGTCTGAGTCGAGACCGAGCAAGAGGAAAGGCAGATAGGTGCGCATGGTCTGGATGGCTTCGAAAACAGCTTGTTGGGAGCGATGGTGCACAGGCAGACATTCGATCCAGCCGGTGGAAAGGTCCACACCGGTCAAAGTATTGATATATTGGCCTTCCGTGGAGCCTCCACAGTGGGCCACCAGGTCAATTTCCAGGAATCCAGGTTGGTCTTCATCCCAGGGAGTGAAGGTGCGTATCGGGATGGCTTTCTTGAGCAAGCTGCCGGGTTTGGTGGTGCTCAGACCATGTGGATGCTCAAAGCGGACCGGACCCAGACAACGATCGATGGTCGAGCGGCTCATTTGCAACAGGAGCATTTTCGTCGACGCTGGTAACTGCAGCTCGCCGCACCGTTCCAGCACCTTCACCATCTCTGGCAGGAATGGATGCAGCCGCTTCGAACAGATCCGCCCGCATACTTCCCAGATCTGCTCCAACGCCACTACCACTTCTCCTTGATATACCTTGGGAAGTCCGTGCTTCTTGCTACTCTGCCGAGGGCGTCCATGCTTCAGGATCCGAGTCGCATATTTTCGATGATACCCTGTCGCTGCTACAAATTCATCCAGCATGATCTTCTTCTTGGATTTCTTTGCCTTGAGATAACGTGGACGGATCTCTTCCAATAACTCTCGCTTGCTGCGTTGACTCATCATGTTCTCCTCCGGCATTGCAAAAGCTTCTGCCGTAGGGTAACATTCTTTCTGAGGCAACGATACTTTCAATAGTTACATTTAACTTGAGGCAATGCGCGGCTTCTTGGAATTGAGCAAGAAGCAGTATAATCACAAAGATACATCCCCAAGAACGATATCTTGTACTCCTTACGGAGATGGAACAGATGGAATTTGAACAAATTATCAAGCGACTGGACTGGCTCGACGAGGAACACCGCAAAGATAAAACTGCATTGGATACCTTGGTAGAAAAGTTAGCCAATACAGAAAGAGAATTAAAAGTCGCCAACAAGAAAATAAAAGAACTGGGCACCGAGTTGTCACAGTATTCCAATATCTCGGCTCGCATTGACCAGTTTCACGATGCTCTTGGCCTGCAGCGGGCGGAAATCATCAAATATGTCGACGAGATGAGCAACAAGGACGTGGATAAGCTCCCGGAGGCTGAAAAGCGCTTCCAAATGCAGATTGATAATCTTAACAAGTATATTGTTGAACTGCGAAAATTCCAGGAACCAATTGCTGAGATCAAGCGCGAACTTGCAAGTCACTCCGGTGATGAGGCCCGCTACAACAAACGGATTTCCGAGTCGGAAAAACGCCTTCAGGAGGTGACCAGGACAGTCGAAGAGGTTCAACTTGTCCAGAAAGCCGCCGAGGGACCTCGCCTCCAGGATAGCAAACGCCTGGCTGAACTGCAAGGAGCCATCAACGCTGCACGGAAACGCATGGATGAGGTCCGCGAAAAGAACGATCTGTTCCCCGACAGTATCCGTCGTATCGAGACCCGATTGAACGAAATCCTGGTCAGTGAAGCCGAACGCCGTCAGTCCCAGACCAGTTTCATCGAAACTCAGGCCAGGCTTCAGGTTGACCGCGATCGGGCTTTGAAGGAAATGGAAGAATACCTGACCAACATGCGCGCACAGACCGGGACGATGGATCGTCAATTGCAGGAATGGGATGGCATCCAGCGCGCCGCCACCCACGCCCAGGAAACCTACGAGGAAATCGTACAAAAATTCGAGCGCCGGATCAACGAAATCACCGAAATGCAGCGTCTGGCAGAGGATCGTTTCCGTCAGGAATGGG
>CAIQQN010000181.1 GCA_903873975.1 uncultured Anaerolineales bacterium | reverse complement strand
GCCCCTACGACCTGTTCGTCATGGCAATCGCCCTGCTGCTGCTCTATTTTTTCATTGCCACAGCCGCGCAGGAAACCATCCGGCTGGCAAAAGGGAACAAATAGCCGTGGCGGACTCTTCCCGAGGAAAGGCGTTGAGGGGAAATTTTAATGACATCCCCGGAAACTATTTCCATGCGTAAATTTATCGTAGCCCTCGTCCTGTTACTGGCAGTCGTTTTTATTTTCCTGAGACTGTCCGAGTTACAAAATATTGCGGATACCCTTCGAAAGAGTAATTGGGTCTTCCTGAGTATTGCAATTCTTTTTGAATGTGTGTGGCTTTACAACCTGTCCACCACATTCGGTGCTTTGTATCACCTGGTGGAGTTAAGAGAGGGGAAGCTGCAGTTGTTCCTGATGGCCACTGCGGCAAACTTTGTCAATGTGGTCGCACCAAGCGGCGGGATCGGGGGGGTGGCAGTTTTCATAGATTCCGCCAAGCGGCGGGACCTGTCCACGGGCAGGGTAATGGTGGTGGGGGCATTATACGTGTTGTACGATTACGCGGCGTTGATGTGTATTCTCGCGCTGGGCTTTGTTGTCCTGATCCGGCGCAATACTCTCGAGGCGAGTGAACTGGTGGCCGCGGCCATCCTGATGGTACTTGCGCTTGGAATGGCAGCCTTGTTCTACCTGGGATACAAATCTGCCGAGCAGCTGGGCAGGGTGTTGGCCTGGCTTTCACGGCTGGTCAACCGGCTTGTCCGTCCCTTTATTCACCGGGATTATCTCATAGAAGAAAATGCTCATTTATTTGCACGGGAGATTGCGGAAGGGATCATCCTGATCCGCGGGAAACGCAAGGAACTTATCTGGCCATTCCTATTCTCACTTAATAATAAAGCGTTGTTAGTTTGTGTTATGACATTTACTTTCCTGACGGTGGGAACGCCATTCACGGTCGGGTCAGTGGTCGGGGGGGTCAGCATCGCCGGTTTGTTTCTGATCGTCTCACCGACTCCTTCCGGGGTGGGGATAGTGGAAGGCATCCTGCCTTTCGCCTTGAACATGCTGCGGGTCCCGTTGGGGGCGTCTGTATTAATCACGTTGATTTATCGGGCTGTAACATTCTGACTGCCTCTACTAGTGGGAGTGGTAACTTTTCGCGTTTTAGGCAACAGCAAGAAGCTACCACTTGTTGAGGAGAATAAACAGGAAAAATAAGAGACACATGCCTGGCAGCGAATGAAACGAATGGTTTGTTCCATACCAGCGCTACGTCTGAAATGGAATTTTGCATTGAAAGGCTCAGTCAGGGCTTTCACGAGGTCGGAAGTCCTGGGAATCTCCACCCCCAAACCCCGAATTTGTGAAAACCAAGAAGACTCAGTCCGAGCAGAAAAACAGGTTACTGGCTGCATGATAAAATCACAGCCATGAACTACATTCATCACGCCCTCTTTGGAGTTGGGACCGCGGCGTTGGGGGTGGCGGTGGTGGAAGTACTTGGAGTGCTACAGGTGGCTCCGGCCGCGCTGGGGATCGGAGCGGTGGTGGCTGCTGCCGGATCGATCGCCACCGACCTCGACCATCCCAAATCATTTATCAGTCACAGCATCCCATCGCGCGTACTGCGCATCGCGCTGGCAATCCTGACCATTCCCATCCTGGCAACGGTGGCCACCTTGCTGACCATGCCGGATGTGCAGGGAACATGGAACCTGTTCAGCGGCTTGGTGCTGGGGATGGCCATCCTGCGCTGGAGCCTGTTCGCCCTGCTTGCGTCCCTGGGACTGATGGGACTCTCCTGGCTGCTCTACCGAAGCCTGCACCACCGCGGGCCGCTGCATTCGTTGATATTTACCCTGGCGGTTACCATCGCCGCCTGCGCCACTTTCGCGGCGTTCGGGCAATCCTGGATCTGGGGGCTGTTCTTCGGCTGGGGCTGGCTGTGGCACATCTTGGCGGACGGGTTGACAAAGGAGGGTGTGCCGTTTTTCTGGCCCTTCAATGATGACCGCACGCATACCTTACCGGACTGGGCTTGCGGGATCGGGCGGCTATTGCTCTCGCTGGCAGCCTTCGCCGGGATCCTGGTGCTGATCTATTTATGCTTGCGCCCTATGTTCAGCACTTGATCCTGCCGGTTGGAAGGCAGGTTGATACGGTGACAGGTTGGAACGTTTGCACGTTAAGCGTTGGCAAGTTGAAACGTTAATATGCAGGCTAGCAAGAATGGGGAAATTATGGATTATTCTCCCACCATCTGTACGACCAATTCCCTACGGCGCGGGCGGATGTCAAAATCCACATAAACCACCTGCTGCCAGGTGCCGAGCGTCAGGGTTCTCTCCACGAATGGGATGGTCAGCGAGGGGCCGAGCAGTGAGGCGCGCATGTGCGAGTGACCGTTACCGTCGTCCCAGGTAGCATTATGGGCATAGGCGCGGCCCGAGGGAGCCAGTTCCTCGAACATGCGCTTCAGGTCGGCCACAGCGCCTGGCTCGAACTCGACCGTCGTCAGCCCACTGGTGGAGGAGGGACAGAAGACCGTCAGAGTGCCTGACTTCAGGCTGGATTCGACGACCAGGCGTTCCAATTCCCTGGTGATGTCGCAGATATCGGTGTTGCCGTGGGTGTTGAGGGAAACGTTACCGGTTTTAACAGGCATCTTGAACTCCTTGATTATTCTTTCCTTTTCCCGCGCCGGATGGACTGCTGGCCATATTTCGCGCGCACCGCATCCAGCGCCTCCTGCAAGCGGCGCGACCTCTCCGAAACCGCGCCCCATAATTCCAACTGGCGCAGCGGCGGGCCCAGGCCACTGACGCCCACGCCGATCAGGCGGACGGCTTTCCCTTTGGCACGCACCTTCCCCAGCAGGTCAAGCGCCAGGTGATAGATCTCCTCGTCCTGGTCGGACGGCTGGGGCAGGGTGATCTGGCGGGTGAGGGTGGTGAAGTCCGGCCAGCGCAGTTTGATCCTGACGGTTGTCCCGGCGATGCCCGCCTGGCGCAAGCGGCGGCCCACTTCCGCCGAGAGTTCGCGCAGGGTATTGGCCAGGAGCCTGTCGTCGCGTACATCGCGGGTGAAGGTGGTCTCCTGGCTGATGGATTTGACCTCGTGTTCATCGGTGACCGGGCTGTCATCCACCCCGCAGGCGCGGCGGCTCAGGTCACGCCCGTTTTCGCCGAACCAGCGGATGAGGTCATCTGCTGGATGGTGAGCGAGGTCACCGATCGTTTTGATCCCCACTCCGGCCAGTTTTGTGGCGGTCTTGGGCCCCACGCCCCACAGCATGATGACTGGCAGGGGCTCCAGGAAGGCAGCTTCCGTGCCGGGCAGGACGACCGTCACAGCGTTGGGTGGCTGGTCTTTTTTAGCGGTCTTCTTCCCCACTTCGGTGGCAATCTTGGCGACCAGCTTGTTGGAGGCCACGCCGACTGAACAGGGTAGGCCGAGCTCGTCGTTGACGCGCTTTTGCAGGCGGCGGGCGATCGCCTGCGGGGACTCGTGCAGGTCGCTGATGTCCACAAAGGCTTCGTCGATCGAGATCTGTTCGACCAGCGGGGACAGGTCGTGCAGGCGCTGCATGACTTTTTCGGACATTTCCCCATAATTGCCGCGGTGGTGCGAAATGACCAGCAGCTCCGGGCAGAGACGCAAGGCCCGGCTGGTCGGCAAGGCCGAGCGAACCCCAAAGCGGCGGGCAGCATACGAGCAGGAGGCCACCACGCCGCGTTCCTCCGGCCGCCCGCCCACGGCAAATGCTTTGCCGCGCAGGGAAGGGTCGTGCAGTTCTTCGACGGCGCAGAAGAAGGCATCCAGGTCGAGGTGCAGGATGGTGCGGGGCATAATCCCATTATATACCGCTGGCTCTGGTTATGACGCAGAGCGTAAGAAGATGGCGGTGACGAGGCGGAACATCTTCACCAGAGAAAATCCTGGGAAAACAAAACTGATCTCGCCGCCGTCCTCGGCGGCGGGGACGCCGCCTGGAGCAAGACTAGAAGATGGCAGTGACGACGCAGAGTATTGTCACCAGAGAAAACCCTGGGAAAACAAAACCTGCTCTCGCCGCCGTCCTCGGCAGCGGGGACGCCGCCTAGAGCGAGATTAGAAGATGGCAGTGACGATGTAGGGCATCATCACCGGAGAATATACCGCCGTAGGGGCGACCCATCGGGTCGCCCCTACGGGAGATTCAACCTATCCAGGACCTTCTCCGCCGTCGCCGCATCCGGTTGGATAATGCGACTGTTGATGACATCAATTTCAAATGGCACAGTGCGGAAGCCGGTCACGCCATCCGCATCCAAGGTGACCACCACCAGCGCAGATTGGCGGGTATCGTCCAGGCCGCCCTGGTCGAAAAGGGCGTTGCCCAGGCTGTAGAGAACCAGGGTGCAACCTTGCGAAGGTTTTGAATTTTCGCAGGGTCCTGCACCAATCCATGCGGCAGGCTGGAGCACGTGCGGATGGTGTCCCCAGATTAATGTAGCGCCGGCCTGTGCTAATTTCTGTGCCAGGGATTTCTGCCGATCCGAGGCGCCGCCCTGATATTCCATTCCCCAATGGACCGAGACGATCACCAGCGCGCCGGTGGCATGTGCCGAGCGGATGGCCTGCACGGCGGCGTTTTCGTCCAGCGGGGAGGAGATATCATCAAAGGCCAGGAATGCCAAGTGCAGGCTGTTCTCTTCCCGGAACACCGGTTGCATGCCGGGACCGATGGCGGTGATCCCGGCTTCATCCAGTGCGGATTTGGTTCCGGCAGGACCGTCCGGGCCGCAATCGAGGCTGTGGTTGTTGGCGAGCGAGACCAGGTCAATGCCCCAAGCGGGGAGCAGGTCAGCGCGGGTGGACAAGGCGCACAGGTTGTAGGAAGTCGAATCCGAGGCGGGCAGGAGGGGGGCAAGCGGACTCTCCAGGTTGGCGAGGGCCAGGTCTGCAGCGGGCAGGTCCGGCGTCAGGTATGCCAGCGAAGTGGGTTTAGGGTCCACGCCGCGGCCGATCATCAGGTCCCCCAGCAGGGCCAAGATGACGGTGGGCGCTTTGGGCTGGCAGGCTGACAGGCAAATCGCCAGCAGGATCAAAAAATTAGTAAGGGCAGGCTTGAAGCTTGCCCTTACGTTAAATCTACTTTTCATGGCGAAACAAACATCTGTGTCCAGTCGGGCTGGTGCGGGTTGTTCCCGGCCTCCACCTGGGCCTGCCAGGCCTCATCGGTCATGCGACCGGAGGGCGGGACGGTGAACTCGTAGTAGGAGTAGACTGCCCCGATGGCAACCCGCCAGGGCGAATCGGGCAGCACCACGTAGATGCGGGTGGGCTGACCGACGCCTTCTTCAAGCACAACTACGCTGCCATTGGAATCGGGACCGTTAGCCACATCCGCTACGAGGGCGGCTTTCTGGTCGCTCAGGTCGCGGTTCATGATGTCGGTGGTGTCTGCGGCAGCAAGGGTCATATCCTCCAGGATGCCTCCCCAATACTGGATATGCCAGTACTCATCGTCGGTGATGACTTCACCAGCCAGTTCCTTCTCGGAGATATCCTTCAGGAACTGCAGCTGAGAGATCAGGTTCTCCAGGTTGGCACGCGTTGTATCCGTGAGCAGACTGCGGGCATCCAGGCCGTCATAGGTCATCTGGGTGAGCGCCAGCAGGCGGGCGTAGGCTTCCGGGTTGGGCTCCACGTAGCCATGCGGCGGGGCCACATCTCCACCGCCGCCGCCCATCTCGGCCATCACCTGCTTGGTATACAGGATGGTATCGTGCTTCAATTCCGTCCAGGATGAGAGAGCGGCTTGCAGATCCTTGCGCGCCCAGGCCTCGGTCTGCATGAAGGACGGATAGGCGCTGCCTTTCGGCTTGATGAGCGGCTGGAGGGAATATAGCCAGTTCCAGTACAGGTTCTGGGTCCAGGAGTCGCTGCCAAGGGCAGCGAACTCGGACTTCACCTTGGTCAGCTGGGTATCGTAGTTCTCGTAATGCGTTTCGCCCATGTCGTTCAGGATGGAGTAAGCCTCATCGGAACCCAGGGCGGCCAGAAAGTCCAGTGCCTT
>CAIQQN010000180.1 GCA_903873975.1 uncultured Anaerolineales bacterium | reverse complement strand
ATTCTCGGTTACAATTTTCGCCGCTTAAAGAGTTGCCCCTTTAGCTCAATGGATCAGAGCGTTTGGTTGCGGACCAAAAGGCTGTGCGTTCGAGTCGCACAAGGGGCACCAGGGAAGCGGGTGGCCCCCGCTTCTTTTCTTGCCTGGAGATCATATGGAAAAGTGCCAGATCTTGCTTACCAATGATGATGGGATCCATTCACCAGGTCTGTGGGCTGCAGCGGAAATGCTTTCAGACCTGGGATATGTGACCGTGGCGGCGCCGCGCGACCAGTCTTCGGGCATGGGCCGCAGCCTGCCGATGAGCTCGGATGGCGTGATCCGGTCCGAGGTCCTGCGCGTGTGCGGCAAGGATTGGACTGTCTATGCTGTCGGTGGGACCCCGGCCCAGGCCGTCCTGCACGGCATCCTGGAGATCATGCCGCAGAAACCGGACCTGGTGGTCTCCGGCATCAATTACGGTGAAAATGTTGCCACCGGCATCACCATCTCCGGCACAGTCGGTGCAGCCATGGAGGCCGCTTCGCAGGGCATTCCTGCCCTGGCGGCTTCGCTGGAAACCGACCGGGCGCACCATCTCTCATACTCGACAGAAGTTGATTTTTCGGCGGCGGCTTATTTCACGGCCTACTTTGCCCGCAAGCTGTTGGAGAAGCAATTCCCCTCGGAAGTGGAGCTGCTTAAAGTGGATGTCCCCTCCAACGCCACCCGGCAGACGCCCTGGCAGGTGACCCGGCTGTCCCGCCAGCGGTACTTCATCCCGGTCAGGCCGAAGCGTAAATCGTGGGAAGAGCGGGGACCGGTGGATTACCAGGAAGCCGCCATTTTGGACGGCGAGGTCGAGGACAGCGACGTGTACGTCCTGCGCGTCAAGCGAATGGTGTCGCTGACGCCGCTCGGCCTGGATTTCACGGCGAGGGTGGATCTGGATGAGTTGAACCGGCTGCTGCGCAGTCATGATTGATGCGTCGTTTATTGACGCCTCAGGGGGTGCATGATAGAATGCAGTCCGCACCGGGCGTGTAGCTCAATGGCAGAGCATCGGCCTTTTAAGCCGTTGGTTAAGGGTTCGAGCCCCTTCACGCTCATCAGAGTCCTCTTTTTCGAGAGGACTTTTTTGTTGTTGCATCGACGACTCATGTCGTCGATGTGGCGTGCGGGCGGTGGACCCACCCGCTGTGCATTCGAGCCTCTCCACGCTCATAGGCAATCCTCCCGTAAAATAGTACCAGCAGGAAGTGGAAACTTCTGGCAAAATTAGACCTAGGTGCAACCACATGAAGCAGTCGAAGTTCAGCGAAACACAGATCGTCAATATTCTGAAAGAAGCCGAAACAGGTATCCCGGTTGGAGAACTGGGCCGGAAATATGGTTTCAGTCAAAGTGCCTTCTACAAGAGGAAAGCGAAATACAGTGGCATGGATACCAGCGCTCTGAAGCGGCTGAAAGAGCTCGAAGTAGAGAACCGGCGGCTGAAACACATGTATGCTAACTTGAGCCTGGAATATCAGGCACTCAAGGATATTGTTCAAAAAACTTAAAGCCTGACGAGCGCCGCGAACTGGCTGTGTATGTTATGGCAGAACATGGTTTGAGCGAACATCAGGCCTTCAAATCCGCGGGCCGGATAGGGATGTGCCGCACCCGTTTCCCAGTCGCCGCGAAAATGGCGTTTGCCACCGCCGGAGCGACCGGCGGGACGCCCATTTCGCCAATACCACTCGGTTCCTTGTCACTTTCAACGATGTAAACCTCTACCACTGGCATTTCATCCATGCGCAGCAGCGGGTAGTCAAAGAAATTGCTCTGCTGGATACGTCCGTTTTTAACCGTTGCCTCGGCTTTGAGTGTTGCCGTCAGCCCGAAGGCGATGCCCCCCTCCATCTGCGCCTTGACGGTATCCGGGTTGACCACTTCACCGCAATCGACCGCGCAAACGATGCGTTTGACGCGCACATTCCCGGCCGCATCGACTTCCACTTCGGCCACATCGCAAACATGCGTCACGCCAAAAGTGGCATGGTAGGCCAACCCTCGTCCCTGACCAGCAGGCAGCGCCGTGCCCCAACCGGCTTTTTCGGTGGCAAGTTTGACCACGCCTTGTATGTATTTTGAGCTATAGATTTCCAGGCGCAGATCGAGCGGATCGCGTTTCAAGGCGTAAGCCAGCTCATCGAGATAGCATTCATTAGCATAGGCTGCGGGAAAATTCTCCACCGAGCGCCAAGCCCCGGTCGGGATGCCCATTCCACCCGCGCTCGAAACAATCGGTATGCCGGGTTTGTCCAGCGGGCCGTAGGCATATTGGGCCAGTAGCGGCTGGTAAAAATCATGTTGTAAATCATCATCGCGTGTCCAGACCACCTGTACCGGAGCATTGATCGCCTTCGAGACCAGCGCCGCCTCCTGGGCATAGTCGGTTTGCAGGCGGCGGCCAAAGCCGCCCCCGATCAGCGGAACATGCACCGTGACTTTGTCCGGCGAAATGTGACAGCCCCCAGCCACCGCCCGCTGCACCTCCTGTGGGTTCTGGGTTGGAGCCCAAACCTCGCAGATCCCATCGTGAACATAGGCTGTACAGTTCATCGGCTCCATCGTCGCATGCGCCTCGTAGGGCATTTCATAGATCGCTCCCAGAACGGTGCTTTCGTTCGATTTCTGGAGCCGCCCGGTGGCAATTTTCATCATTTCCTGGCTGTCGAGGGTCGCGTTTGAGCCCTCATCCCAGGTAACTTTCAGGGCATTCCGGCCACGGATGGCTGCCCACGAGTTTTCAGCGACAACAGCAATGCTGCGATCGAGTGTGCGGTCGAGTACTACCACCTGTTTGACACCAGGGATGGCTTTGGCCTCGGCATCGTCGTAACTGGTATATTCCCCGCCGAAAACGGGGCAGCGTGCCAGGGCAGCGAACAACATTCCCGGCAGTCGCACATCCAGCCCATAGATGGCCTTGCCGCTGACGATTTGCGGCGCATCCCAGTGGCCGATCTCGGTCCCCAAGATACGGAATTGATTGGTCTCTTTGAGTTTGACATCGTTGGGTCGATCAATTTTTGCGGCAGCATCGACCAGGTCGCCGTAGGCCAGTTTTTCCTGTCCATTCGGGTGGATGACGAATCCGGCTGCTGTTGTGCATTTCTCGGCAGCGATGTTCCATTGCTGGGCGGCGGCGCCGATTAGCATTTGCCGCACAACTGCCCCGGCGCGGCGCAGCCACTTGTAGTACAAAGAAATGCTGACGCTGCCGCCGGTTTGCTGGTCGCCGTAAGTTGAATCGGCCGGGGCCTGTTCGATGCGGACATTGGCCCAGTCGACATTCAGTTCCTCAGCCACGAGCATCGCCAACGCCGTGCGGATGCCCTGGCCCATTTCGGAGCGGAAAGCGGTAACTGTGAGCAGCCCCTGATGATCAACTTGGATATAGATGCTGGGTTTCCAATCGACATGTGAGGGTGGTTCCGGTGTTGGCGTCGAGGTGGATGGGGCGGCGGTAGTCGTAATAGTCGGTGGGGTTTCAGTCGGGGCGGCGCAAGCGTCGAGATAAACCGCCAGAACCAGGCCACCACAGGTACTGGCGACCAGTTTGAGAAAATCTCGTCGATTTAACGGATTGTTACTCAACTCAGGCCTCCTGCGCCACGCGGTGGATCGCCTTGCGGATGCGTTGATACGTTCCGCAGCGGCAGAGAACGTTTGCCATGGCGGCATCGATATCAGTATCGGTTGGCTCGGGATTTTTCTCGATTAGAGCCATGGCATTCATGATCTGCCCCGGCTGGCAGTAGCCGCATTGGGTAACGTGTTCCTCCTGCCAGGCTTTTTGGAGCGGGTGCGAACCATCGGGCGACAATCCCTCGATGGTGACAATGGCTTTGCCGGTGACGCTCGAAACCGGGGTGATGCAAGAACGGGTTGGCGTGCCATCGATGAGCACGGTGCAGGCTCCACATAGCCCGGCACCACAACTGAATTTGGTGCCGGTCAGCCCGAGCAAGTCGCGCAGCACCCAGAGTAGCGGCATTTCGGCTTCAGCTTCGATGTTGGTAGGCCGACCATTAATGTTTGCAACAAAAGATGGCATTTTCCCTCCGTATAAGAAACGGTTAACTCATGGATTTACTCACGTCCCTAATTGAACTTATTATGAGTGCAAGAGCTTTTAGTCTAATTCTACCTGCAATGAATCTTGTGTTCAAGCGCCTAACTTGTGATTAAGCCGTTCGGCTTAATAGCTTTTATTCCTGCGCGGCTTAATATGCTAAATAAATTTAGGAAATTTGGCCGCGAACCATGAATAGTATTGAGCAAATCCTGATCCAAATCAATATACTTCCTTACGAAAGGGTATGTGTTTTCTATGAATAAGCTCTGCCCCATTTTCCTCAATCAGTCTTTTCGTGTCGGCTCGTGAGCTGCCGGGAGGGTGTGCTAATCGGTTGATAAGCATACTATAGAGAAAAAGTAAAGTATCTCCAGTACATTAGCGGACGAATATCCAAGAGAACCCTGTAGAGAACAGAGTTTGGCGGGGAATATGTGGTCACCCAGCCAGAAGACAACTTTGAAAGCGGTAAGGACTGACCACCAGGCAATGCCCAGCCGGAATTCTTGGGATCGACCTAGTGCATCCGAGGTCAAGCCTCAACATACTTAATCCGATTTTACCAAGCGGCAGGGGCAGCCAAGCTT
>CAIQQN010000179.1 GCA_903873975.1 uncultured Anaerolineales bacterium | reverse complement strand
GAGGTGATGATAGAAGCCGTGCTGGTCAAGCAGTTGCTGGTGCGTGCCCTTCTCAACGATCTCACCATCCTTGATGACCAACAACTCATCAGCATCCCGGATGGTACTCAGGCGGTGGGCGATGACAAAACTGGTGCGGCCTTTCATCAGGCGCAGCAGCGCGTTCTGGATGCGGATTTCGGTACGCGTGTCCACACTACTGGTGGCCTCGTCCAATATCAGGATTGAGGGGTCGGCCAGGATGGCACGCGCGATGGATAACATCTGCCGCTGGCCTTGGCTCAAGTTGCTGGCCCGTTCTGAAAGCATGGTCTGGTAGCCTTGCGGCAATTTCCGGATGAAGTGGTCGGCATCCGCCATCCTGGCGACCTCGATGACCTCCTCGTCTGTGGCCTCCAGCCGCCCGTAACGGATATTATCCATCACCGAGGCGGAAAACAGGAAGGTATCTTGCAGCACCAACCCCAGCTGGCGGCGCAGGTCGTCCTTCTTGATCTGGCGGATATCCCTGCCGTCAATCCGGATTTCACCAGCGTCAACTTCGTAGAAGCGGTTTAGCAGGTTGACGATGGTGGTCTTTCCCGCTCCGGTTGGGCCGACCAGAGCCACGATCTGACCCGGCTTCGCTTCCAGGGTCATGTCCTTGATGACCGGCTTGTCGGGGGAGTAACTAAACTTGACGTGATCAAAGGTCACATGTCCCTGCACTTTATCCAGGGGTACAGCTTCGGGAGCATCGTCTATTTCCGGTTGTGTGTCAATGACCTCAAAGACACGCTCGGCCCCAGCCAGCGCGCCCTGGATGGCGTTGTAGATGTTCGATAGTTGTCGCAGCGGGTTGACAAACGAGCGCCCATAGCTGATGAAGGCCGCGATCGTCCCGATCGTCACCAGTCCCTTGAGCGCCAGGTACCCGCCGAGACCGGCGATGGTGATCACGAACAGATTGCCCAACTGGTTGGTGAGCGGCATCAGCAGCAGGGCATACGTGTTGGCATAGACGGCAGCCTTGTACACATCCTGGTTGCTTTTCCGGAAGGCTTCGATGACCGAATCGTTGCGCCGGAAGGCCTTGATCACCCGCTGCCCGCTGATGGCCTCCTCCGTTACGCTGGTCATCTCGCCCAGGTGTTTCTGCAGTTCGCGGAAGCCCTTGCGGGTGTACTTTGCAACGAATTGCGTGAACCAGAGCATCAATGGCACTACTGCCAAAGCGGCCAGTGTCAGCCAAACATCCATAATGAACATGGCGATCAGGATACCAGCCATCGAAAGCACGCTGGCGACCAGCGATACCACGTTTTGGGAGACAGCCTGGTTGATGGCGTCGATATCGTTGGTCAAACGGCTCATCAGTTCCCCGGCGGTGTTGGTATCGAAGAACTTGAGCGAAAGCGTTTGCAAATGCCCGAACAGGTCGTTCCGCACGCCCTTCAGAGCTTTCTGCGAGACCCTGGCCATAAGCCAGCCTGAAGCCAGGTCGCAGAGGTTGCCCAGGACAAAGACGGCCAGCATCCACAGGGCAATCGTCGCCAACCCGGCGATCTTTTTCACAGCGATGAACTTGTCGATGGCCTGCCCCATCAGGTACGGGCCGATCAGCCCAAGAACCGTGGAGGCCAGGATGAATGCGAATACAATGAGCAGGATGACGCCATATGGCTTGAGATACGGTATCAGCCGGGTCAACGCCCGGCGCGGATCGCGTGCTTTCTCGATCTTGCCGGGGCGGCCCGGGCCGCCGCGCATCATCTGGGAACGGATCTCGCTGGCGGTGTGTTGGGGGATGGGTTGGTCTGGCACGGCTATGCTCCGTTGATCCCGTTCCCCAACTGGGAAGCGTAGATTTCCTGGTAGATCGGGCTGGATTGCAGCAATTCGCGATGCGTACCCTCGGCGGCAATCTGCCCCTTGTCGATGACCACGATTTTATCAGCCTTCAGCACCGTACTGATGCGCTGGGCTACCACAAAACTGGTGCGACCTTTCATCAGCTCATCCAGGGCGGATTGGATCTTCGTCTCAGTCTCCACGTCCACTGAACTGGTGCTGTCATCCAGGATCAAAATGGAAGGATTGGTGAGCATGGCACGCGCAATGGCGATGCGCTGCTTCTGCCCGCCGGAAAGGTTGGTACCGCGTTCCTCCACATGGGTATCGTACCTATCCGGGAGGTCCAGGATGAACTCATGCGCTTGGGCGGCTTTCGCCGCCGCCTCCACATCCTCATCCGCGGCGTCCGGGCGGCCGTAGCGGATGTTGTCACGCACCGTGCCCGAGAAGAGCACCGTCTCTTGCGGAACGATGCCGATATGGGCCAGCAGCGAGTCCTGCCGGACCTGGCGAATATCCACCCCATCGATCAGGATACGCCCTTCCGTTGCATCATAAAAACGCGGGATCAGGTTGATCAGCGTGGACTTGCCTGATCCAGTTGCGCCCAGGAACGCGATCCTTTGACCTGGCTCGGCGGTCAGGTTAATGCCATGCAGGACAGACCCGTCGGTCGAGCCGTTGTAATGGAAGCCGACGTTCTCGAAGACAACTTGCGGGCGGCTGTTGGCTGGCAGGGCAATGGCGTCCAGCGCATCCTGGACCTCGGGGATGGCATCCAGAACCTCGTTGACGCGCCCGGCTGAAGCGATGGCGGCAGCCCAGATGTTCGCCAGGTTGACCAGGTTCATCAATGGGACGATGGTGGTCTGCAGGTAGTTGACAAAAGCCACGATCTGCCCGGTGGACAGGTTGCCCAGGCGAATGGACTGCAAGCCCCCGGACCAGATGACGATCACGATGCCGATGTTCAGGGCGAAGGTCAGGATCGGACCCAGGATGGACATGAGTTGCGCCACCCGGATGTTGCGCTCGGTGAAATCCTCGTTGGCCTGCTCGAAGCGCCCACCCTCGTAGCGGGCACGCACGAAGGACTTGACCACGCGCACCCCGGCAATATTCTCCTGCAGGACGTTATTGAGCCTGTCCAGTTTCTGCTGCATGGTCAGGAACATCGGTCCCATCTTGATGCTGAAAAGGGCAATGATGGTCGAGGTGATAAGCAACAGAGGCAGCATGATCAACGCCAGTTGCGGGGCGGTATTGAACATCAGGATGATGCTGCCGATCATCAAAAGCGGGGCGCGCGTACCAATGCGCAGGGTAATCTGATACAAACGCTGGACCACGCTGGAGTCGCTGGAGAGGCGTACCATTAATTGTCCAGTCTTCAGGCGGTCAAGGTTCCCGAAAGAAAAGGATTGGATTTTCAGGAAAATGGCCTCGCGCATATCGCGCCCCACCCCTTCGCCAACCTGGACCGAGTAGTTGTTGTTGCCGATCGCAAGAATGGTATCCAGGACGGAAATGCCCAGCATCAGGAAGAAGGTACTCCCCACCACTTGCATGTTTTTCGCATTAATACCCTGGTCGATGACCCGCTGCACCAGGCGCGGGATGGCCAGATCCATGCCAACTACGGCAGTCAGCAGGACCAGTGAAAGGACAGCCTTTTTCCAGTAAGGTTTGAGAAAGAAGAAGAGTTTGGAAACCTGGTTCATTGTCTAAAGGATCTTCTTAAGAGATTCCATTGAGCGGGTCAATGCCTGAATTTCGTTGGCGCTTAAAAGAGCGAATGTTTTCATCATCCACTGGCGGGTATCACCGAAGATGGCATCCATCAGGGCGTTGCCATCCGCTGTCAGGTCCAGTTTTACATGGCGGCGGTCCTGTGGGTCTATGGTGCGAACGATAAGTCCCTTGGTCACCAGCAGGTCTACAGACTGGCTGATGGCCGGGCGGCTGATATCCTTGACCTTGGCCAACGCGCTGACCGAATCTCGGCCCCTGCGGATGTGGCGAAGGATGTGGAACTGTTCAACGGTGATGTTAAACTGTTCCACCGCCACCTGACGAATGTGGGTCTGGATCATGCGCCAGAGGGGAGGAAAGGTCTCCCAGAAACCATCCACTGCCTGCTCGAGTTCATCTGAAGAAAGCCTCGATTCGTCCATTTTTCCTTCCCCCGGAGAATTTGATTAATATTGTTAATGGTTAATTATCGAAACTATTTTACGAGAGATTGGAAACCATGTCAATACCTGTAACCTGGGTCTTCATGGTGTTCTTAAAGTCCAGCAGCTATTATTTTTTACCGCGAAGAAGCGAAGTTCGCGAAGAGTTTTACACTTGCACCTGCAAGCGCAGGTGCAGGTTTTCTTGGCGTTCTTCGCGGCTTCGCGGTTCGATCTTCAAAACATTTTGAGTCATCCAGCAACGTAAAGAACACCCTGATAGGCGAAAAATGGTGATTGTATTCAGGGGAGATTGGTTATATACTGCATTTATATTTCCAGCAAATGACGAATGCAAAATAGATCCGGAGAACCCCGCTTTGGCTGCCGGTCTGACCGATCCTATTTTTAACTGTTGCGGAATGGCTTTCAAAAGGATGATGGATGGGCTTTCACCACAAGGTTATGCCAGAGGAGGCCAGAATGAAATCAATTTCAAAAGTAATCTCGCTTGCTGCCCTTATCGCCGTTACATTAGCGTGCAGTTTTACCAGCGCAACGCCAACACCCTACCCCACGTATACTCCAAACCCCACGTACACTCCATACCCCACGGATACTACTACTCCATACCCCACGTATACGCCCTACCCCACATATACGCCAGAGGCTTCTCTTACCCCTACCCCCTCTTTTCCATTCGCATTGACAATTAAGAAATATCACGAAACGGATAATCTCGAATCCGCATGCGGGCTGGAACTCGGCTCAATGTGGCGAATAGCAGACTGGAACGACATTTTAGCATATTCCCAGGCTGGGAATTCGATTGAAGGCTTTGTCTCTGCATTGGCATTGAAAGAAATTACCATCTATTTGGTTACAAACAATGGTGAAAGTTGGTATTCCGGGCAAAGACATTATTATATAGAATTTCACAACCACAACCTGCCCTATGGCTTCTGGTCTCACGCGAACATAGATAACCATTACATTGACCTGGGATCCTGGTACGGGCTTGAGGCAGAGATCCTGTGCTATAAGAGTTAAACTCTTCGTTCGGCATAGATCTTCGCGATATCGTCCCCAAAGGGGGGCGGGGGCTGTAGGGGCGGCCCATTGGGTTGCCCTTTTCTATTTCTTTTGCTCCTTTCCCCAATAGTCGAAAGAGGGGTGATTGTATTCAGGGGAATATGGTTATATACTGATTTTATATATCATGCAAAATTACTTGTTATGTAATATTCATATCGAATCATGGTTGGGCGGCTTGAATCCTTTTTCATAAAAGGAGCTAATATGAACATTTCTCAGATCGCCCGGAAGTACATTGAAATTGCGTTGTTTCTCATCTTCCTGGCGGGTTGTGCAACATCCTCGGTTGCGCCCACCTCAATCCCCACTCAACTGGTGCAGCCAACTCAGACAAGTCTCTTCCGATTTATCCAGACCATCCATGTGACCCCGGATGATAATTACCTGGGTGGCGGCTTTGTTCGAATCAACTATGTTCCTTTTACTAATCGCTTTGTGGTGACCTTCGCAGGCCCTATTGTCCATCCTCCATCAAATCCAAATCTATGCCTGGGGGGAGGATATGCCTATAAGGGATATACCCTCGACATGCAGGAAACTGGCGAGACAGGCGTCCTTTCGTGCCCGTCTGGAGACTCGGGTTCACTGATGGTGGATAACACTTTTTATTTTGTTGTCCCGACCATGAAACCCAATGGTTGGCACGTGTCAAAGATCGACGCCACCAACTGGACCTTGGTGACCGAAACCCAATATAACTTTGATCCCCAAGTAGACACCAATAAACAGCCAAACAACGACCCGATGGTTGCCTTTGTCAACGGGCAGCTGGATATCAGCTCGCAATACAATGCTACTGGCAACCCTCCTGACTTTCCCCTCGGCGCTGCCACCTACCATGATTTTTTCTCCACGGATCTGGCGTTTCTAAATCAGAGGATCCTGAATGATCCGCCCCATATTCTCGGCTCGTCGATGATCTTTCAGGACGGCCTCTATTACTTCGTCACCGCCAATACCTATCTGGGCGGAGATATCGTGGTGATCACCTATGACCAGAACTGGAAATATGTAGGCGTCAAGTCTTTGGTACACAACGGGCTTTTTTCCACCGGCCTCGCCTTCGACGGCCAGCGATTTTATGTTGCCTATTTGGATAACAGCCAGACGCTGAAACCGAATCAATTACCGGTGTATCTTAATGTACGCCTGGCAGCTTTTGATCGGAATTGGAATCTTCTGGAGGATATCGCCGTTACCAGTTATGCAATTTCAGATAACATGCAGACTGGCAGGCCCTGGGTTCTCCTGCATGGGAATCGTTTGTATGTATCCTATGATCTGGACACAATGGATCCTGTCACGCGCTCAGAGAACATGCACGGTCAAGCGATTATAAGCATTTATGAACTGACCCAAACACCGTGATAGGCTGCCCAAACCCCATCTCCAGCGGACAGCGACTCCACCGCTCGTCTTCGAAGGGGTTTGCTAAAAGTGGTATGAAATTGTGAAGGAGTCTTGCCAATCCTGACGCGGCCGCTGTCTTGTTTTGACGCCTTGAAGCTTCGAAATAGGCGGTGGCTGAAAATATTGTTGGGTCACCCGCCGCAGCAGAAGGAGTATTCAACATGAGTAAGAGTGAAGCCTCTAAAATAGTAAGCCCAAGCTGGGCAGTGAATATTATCCACACTTGCATGGGACTCCAACGCGGCGAAAAGATTCTCATCGTGGTGGATGAACCGCTCAGCTACGTGCGTGATGCCCTCCTCGTCGAAGCCATTAAAGCCGGACCAAGTGAATTATGGAGTTACACATTTCCAAACGCGGCGCGCCCATTCAGCGAGTATCCGCCCCGGTTATTGACTATTGCAACTCAAGTGGATGTCGTTGTCTTGTTGCTGGCTTCGTTAGATTCCGCCAAAGAAAATCCCGCCTGGCTTGCGGGACGCGAAGCGCTTAGGAAAAGCAAAGCCCGGGCGGGGCTGGGCGCGTACATTGACCAAAGCATCCTGGATCTCGAACTCAGCGCTGATTATGAACAGATCGCAGCTCTCACGTTATCCCTGGCGGAACGATTGCGTGGCAGTTCCACTGCGCGCGTCACAACGACTTTGGGAACCGATCTGTGTATGTCCCTTGCCGGCAGGGAATGGAAAACAGATACGGGTATACTTCGCGGTCAGGGAGTATTTGGGAACCTTCCCGGAGGCGAGATCTATATTGCTCCGATTGAAGACAGCGCCGAAGGGGTGTTGGTGATTGACAAATGTTTTCCCGGGTTGCTGCTTTCCGAGCCAGTGCGGCTGGTGTTTGTAAAAGGATGCGTCACGCAAATTGAAGGCGGCGCGGGAGCCGAGTACCTGAAAAAGGCCATTGCCCAACACGGCGATTCAACGCGCGTCATTGCAGAATTAGGCATCGGTACAAATCCGCAAGCGCGACTGCAAGGAAACATCATCACAGATGAAAAAGTTCTCGGTACAATCCATGTTGCGATAGGGCGCAATGACTTCTTGGGCGGGAAAAACATTGCTCCAATCCACATAGATGGAGTTATCAGCCAGCCAACTTTGTGGGTTGATGGCAAGGTTCTGCTGGATGAAGGCCACCCCCGGCTCGAGGGCTGAGACGATTGCGATAACGACTGTTGGTCATAAAGTAACGATAAAAAGTGTATATGTATGGGACTTGAACCTGGAACCGCGAGGTTCATAGTTCAACTTATTGCCAAGGTTCTTCCTATTTTCCCCATCAACTCCCTCTTGTCTTCATAGCTCAATCTTTCTAAAATACTTACAAGCGCGGCTAGGCCAAAACCCAGCCGTTTTTCTGTTTACTAGCCGAGGCGGCCTTCGTGTAGCAGCCCCGTGGTCCAAGCTGCCATTGGATGCTCCAGCGCCTCATGACGCCGGAGGTCGCTCCTCCCCGCGCATGGAATTACAGACTTGTAAGACTTGTCCAACCTGTTAGCCCATCAGACACCATAGACGATCAGACTAACCAGCAGGGTTTGCGCCTAAACCCTTTTGGTGTTATAATACAGACAAATATAATCTTATTAGTATATATAAGGAGTATGCTATGTTCAATCTCGGAAAGAAACAGGAAAAAGATCCTCAGAAAGCATTGGACAATGCCCGGAAAACCATGAACAGTGGGCTCACCGGCGGGCTGACAAAAGCCTTCATGGGCAAGGATTTCGTGAACGACATGAACGCCAGCCTGGATCAGGGCCAGGCTGCCATGGATGGCCGCAAGCAGCAGCAGTGGCTGGCCCAAAGCGGGCTGGATGCAACTGCAGACGTCCTGTCCATCGCTGACACGGGCACGCTGGTTAACATGAACCCGGTGGTGGTGTTGACCTTGAAAGTCCAGCCCTCGATTGGAGGCGTGGCCTTTGCGACTGCCGGCCAGTCGATGGTCT
Source organism: uncultured Anaerolineales bacterium (assembly GCA_903873975.1). Lineage (GTDB taxonomy): Bacteria > Chloroflexota > Anaerolineae > Anaerolineales > Villigracilaceae > UBA877. The sequence continues at coordinate 8,697 of CAIQQN010000179.1, read as the reverse complement.
CCAAGATCGCCATCCCGCGCGTGGGCGATAAGATCAAGATCAAATACAACCCCGCAAACCCGGCCCAGTTCGTCGTGATGTAAAACCACGGGCGTTATTTTTTTTGGTCACTTGGGCGGACAGCCTGTCTTGAATGCAGGCGGAGAGTCTTCCCTTTTTCCAATAGGCACCATACCAGGGTACTGCACAAAGTTGGAAATTAAAGTTTCTGCTACAGATATCTGTATTTTGATCATAAATGTTCATGGTTTTATTCAAGAAGCACGTTCTCCATGAAGGAGTGCAAAATGAAAATAACCATTACGAAATTTGAAAATCCCGCCTCCATCGCCATCCTGCACCTGGACGGCACACTGGATGGAGCCAATTACGAGAGCTTGATCAGCGAAGCGCAAAAGGCCTACGCTGCCGGAGACCGCGACCTCCTCCTAGACCTGGGCAAACTGACCTTTATCAGCAGTGCCGGGTTAGGCGCGCTGCATCAGGTGGCGCTTTTGTTCCAAGGGAAAAAACACCCTGGACCGGAAGAAAGCTGGGCCGCCTACCGCTGGGCTGCATACCACTCCATCAACCGCCTCCACTACCGCGGGGCTCAGGAGCACGTAAAATTGCTCTCCCCGAACAAACAAGTGCGGGAGGTGCTAGACATGATCGGATTTAGTTCCCTGTTTGACATCTTCACCGACCTCGACCAGGCGCTGGCCTCTTTCCGTCAGGTCACTCTTGCAAGCGTAGCCCGCTTGCCATAAGTATCCCTTTTTTACACCCCGGATCGTGCCGGGGCTAAGTTGTTTACCTCCATGAGGAGTATAAAAAATGAAAATAACCATTACGAAAGCTGAAGGGCTTATCCCCGTCGCCATAATGCACCTTGAAGGCAAACTGGACGGAGCCAATTACGAGAGTTTGATCGAAGAAGCGCAGGATGTTTACGGTGCCGGAGATCGGGACCTCCTCCTGGACCTGGGCGGACTTATCTTTATCAGCAGCGCCGGGTTGGCTGCCCTGCATCAGGTGGCGCTATTGTTCCGGGGAGAAGCACGCCCCGGCCAGGATGAAGGCTGGGCCGCCTACCGCGCTATTAACCGAGACCGAGACCGCGACCGCGGGGCACAGGAGCGCGTTAAACTGCTCTCCCCAACCAAAGAGGTGCGCGAGGTGCTTGACCTGACCGGTTTCGGCGCCCTCTTCGAGATCTTCACCGACCTCGACCAGGCGCTGGCCTCTTTCCCCCAGGTCGCTCCAGCAAGCGCAGCCAGTCTACCTTAGTTGTTATCACCCTTGCGAAAGCTCTGCCGCATCCGGAAAAATTGTTTTCGAGCCAAAAGCCCGGTTTTTTTTCCACAAGTTTGCCATAAATAATACCTTGTGAGCCAAACCGCCATCGGTTGCTTTGACGACATGAGTCGTAGGAGAAGGCGCCCTTGATCAGGAGGCATCTCCTGCTCTCCTTTCCATTCTCTACTCTCATCACCACAGGCTACATCGTTCCCGGAGGGATTTCGTTCCGCGAAATTTCCTTAAAAATTGACTGTAATTCGCAGGGCTTGCATTGGTCTATGCGGTTACCGCGTAGCATCCCCGTGGGACAAGCCGCCATCGCCCACTTCGACGACATCACGAAGCATCCCCGTTGGACGAGTCGTCGAAGAAGGCTGAGGTGGTCTGGGCGGAGCGAAGCGGAGACGAAGACCCTGCATCGTCCCGATGCTCTTCTGGGAAATCATCCCCGTAAAGGGGCGATTCCCTGCCCCTGACCATGCCGGCATGGTCAGGGTGTTTGAGGCGCGCAAGGAACCCTTTCTTTTCCTCATTCCTTCGTGGAACTTTGTGTCCTGCGTGTTTAAGGTTCTTTCCATTCCCCATTCCCCAATCCCCAATCGACAACCCTCAATTCGCCCTCCGCTCTTTCCCTCAAATGCTTTCCTTTCGTGCTCATTCGGGTTGCTTCGTGCCATTCATGGTGAATCTTTTCTTCCGATCTCTGCTTTCTCCAATCCTCAATATGGGTATTTCATACTACATATTTTACCCATAAATTACGCCATGTTCGTTTGTTCTATTGTTTTACAACTTGTGCTATACTCGTATAAAGATGCAGACTGACTTTCTCCCTGAAACGCGCGCTTCCTGGCCTGCCTGGGCCGAATTCCTCCACCGCCGTGGATTGGAAAGCCTGGTGGCTTGGGCGCTGGAATCCGCCAGCCCGCTGATGGTACTTGGCGCACAGGCCATCTACTTCGGCGGCCCGTTCCTGCGCCCGGCGTTGTCGAATGGACAGATCAACGCGTTGGCCAGTCTGCTGGAAGATCACGGGGAGGCGCAGGCTTTTGCCGTCTTTTTGCGGGAGGAAATGCCTTCATGAGCATTTGGCTTGGATTGGCTGGCTTTGGGATAGTATTCTTCAGCGCAGTACTGATGTTGGGGCTTTCGTTCCTGCATCGCAAGACCCCCTCTGTTTTTCGTGACATCCCTGCCTTCACCCGCCTGCGTCAGGCGGTGGGACTCGTCGTCGAAGACGGCAGCCGCCTCCACGTCTCGCTTGGGCGCGGTGCGCTCACCACTCCCCAATCTGCCTCGGCTCTGGCGGGTCTTGCTCTCCTGCGCCATCTGGCTGACCTGACCTCCGCCGGTGACCGGCCGCCGATCGCCACCTCCGGTAACGCCACGCTGGCCATCCTCTCGCAGGATACGCTGCAATCCTCGGCAAAATCTTCCGAACAGGCCGTCTTTGACCCGGTTGCGGGACGATTGACAGGTCTGACCCCCTTCTCATATGCTGCCGGAGCGATCCCGGCCATCCGCGACGAAAACGTTTCAGCCAATGTTCTGATGGGCAATTTCGGTGTCGAAGTGGCCTTGCTGACCGACGCCATTGAACGCGAAAGCACCTTCGTACTGGCGGGTAGTGACGATCTCACCGCCCAGGCCGTGATTTATGCCAGCGCTCAGGAACCGCTCATCGGCGAAGAGATCTACGCGGCCGGAGCCTACGTTGAATCCAATCCCCTGCACTCTGCCAGCCTGACCGTGCAGGACATCCTGCGCTGGCTGATTATCGCCGCCATCCTGATGGGGGCGCTGCTCACACTGGCAGGTGTGCTGTGAACCGCAAGAGTCCCCTCTCCTCATTTATCGCCATTATAGCGACAGCCATCGCCATTGCCAGCGGCGTACTCGTCCTGGCAGGCTACTTCTTCGCTCAAAAATCGGATGGCCAGGCCTCCCTGCTGGCAGACATACGCCTGGCACTGCTTGACTGGGCAATTACACTGGCAGGTTTTGCCATCTTCATCGGCGTCCTGAACCTGTTCCAGGTCCACTTTAAAAAGATCCAGCAAAAGCAAAAAGGATCGGGCTACAGCCTGCTCCTGATTATCTTCTTGGCAGCCACATTACTGTTCGGCCTGGCATCCCCATATATCAAGAATGGCCCCCAGTATTTCAACGATGTGTTTAGCGTAGTTCAGTTGCCCGTGGAAGCCAGCCTGATGGCTCTGCTGGCCGTCACGCTCACTTATGCCAGCATCCGCCTTCTGCGTCGCAGGCTCAATCTACTTTCCGTCATCTTCCTCGTCACTGCACTGCTCATCCTGCTTGGCACCGCTCCCCTGCCTTTCCTGGGTGTCATACCCGGCTTAGGCGAATGGGTGCGTCCTTTCATCACCCAGGTGATGGCTGCCGCGGGGGCGCGTGGCATCCTGCTTGGCGTAGCACTCGGCACGCTGACCACCGGCCTGCGCATCCTCTTTGGCACTGACCGTCCTTACGGGGGGAATAAATAATGGCTGACGTGCTCTGTCCGAAGTGTGGCGAATCCAACCCCGCAGAACTGGAGAACTGTCAGTTCTGTGGAGCACGGTTGACACCACTTTCAGACTCCAGGCCGGTTGATTTCCAGCCCATCAAGGTGGGTGTAAATCCGGTCAAAGACGGCAGCGCTGAGTTTGAAAAAGTGAATCCAGCCAGGGGAGACCCTGTCCACCCCGGCGAAGCTCCCACCAAGAAGAATACCTCAGAATTGGAACCGACACTGCCCCCCTGGCTTCGTTCTCTGCGCATAGACCAGGACTCCGTTGAAGGCAAATCCTCGGAGGACACCTCCCCCGACCAGGGCTTGCCGCTCGCTCCTCCCCCGGCCGCCAGCCCCGACTCTTCCGGCGACCTGCCCGACTGGCTCTCCGGCCTGGGTAAAGCCGCCTCCGACGACGAGGAAGAAGTCCCCGACTGGTTGGCCAGCCTTCGGGAGGATAAGGCCGGTACACCCGGTCCGGCATCTGAACCGGCCTCGGAACCTGTCACGAACGCAGCTGGCAACCTATCCGCCGTTCCTGGCGATGAAGACTGGGTGGCGTCTCTGGGTGGCGAGCCGCAATCTGCGACGTCCGAGATCACTGCTCAAGGGGATCTGCAGGGCGAGGGAGAATCTCCCGATTGGCTGGAGTCTCTTAAATCTGAACCTGCCACTCCCGGCACACCGGAAAGACCCGCCTCGCAAGGTGAAGGGGTGCCTGATTGGATATCCGCTTTATCAAGTAGTTCGGAAGAAAACCTGCCTACCTCAGGCCAGGCAGAAAACCTGCCTGGCTGGCTGGATCAGCTAAAAGAGAAAGCCGTTGATTCGGAACCTGCCCCGCCCAAGGATGAAGGGAAAGCCACCGGACCCGAGTTCCCGGACTGGCTTAACAATTTCGAGTCAGCACCCCGAACGCCCGAGGCAGCCGCCGGGGAAAGCCTCCCGGATTGGCTATCAGGCTTGGAAGCAAAGACCGGTCCAGAGTCCGCCACCTCTGCGACAATAATCAATAGCGAGCTCCCGCCTTCAAGCCTGGCCCGCGCTGAGACTCCCGACTGGTTGTCCCAGTTCCAGGCAGAGGTCAACGCCGCGCAGGAGCAGGAAGCAAAAAAAGAACAATTCGAGGTGGCTTCCCCACCGTCAGCCGAGGAGCCAGCCAAGGAGAAAGGAACCGGGCCGCTGCCCGATTGGCTGGCTGGGATCGAGCCTGGTGCGATACCCTCAGATGGGACTCCGGCACTGATCGCCAGCAATGAAGGCACCACCCCTGAGGAAAAAGACGCGGCGGCCTTTTCGATGGAAATACCCGATTGGCTCTCTAAATTGAAACCGGAACTGGCCGAAGAATATACTCCTGAGGCGGATGCGGAAACATCGACATCTGAAAATCTTGAAATATCCGAACTGCCTTCTTGGGTACTGGCAATGCGCCCGGTGGAATCTGTGGTGGCCGAAGCCAGGGCGGCTCCGCAAGAGGATTCCCAGGTAACCGAGCAGAGAGGCCCGCTGGCGGGTCTTCACGGGGTGCTGCCGGTGGGTCCTGGTCTGGGACTGCTGCGCAAGCCGCCTCCTTATTCCAACATACTCCAGGTAACCGACAGTCAGCAACGCTATATTTCTGCATTTGAGCAGTTGATTTCCAGAGAAACTCAGCCACAGGCCGCCAGGAGAACGCGTCTCACCTCGAACCGGCTGTGGCGGTGGTTGATTGCTAGCCTCCTGATCCTGGCGATCGGATTACCGCTCATTACCAGGATTTCGATCACCCAGGCCAGTAAACTGCAGCCTCCTGAAATGTTAAACGCCTTCACCTTGATTGGCAGCCTGCCCTCTAACGCGCCGGTGCTGGTGGTTTTCGATTATGAACCGGCCCTCTCCGGCGAATTGGAAGCCGCGGCCGCTCCTCTGATGGATCATTTGCTGCTACAGGGTCCACGTCTGGCGCTGATCTCTACAAGTCCAACCGGGCCTGCTCTGGCTGAACGTTTCTTGCACGATACAAGCTCTTCGCCTTTGGTTGCCAGGCATGATTACCAGGCCGGGCAGCAATATGTAGATCTGGGATACCTGGCAGGAGGCCCATCGGGCGTGCAGTATTTTGCCATTTCCCCCTCTACCGCCGCGCCGTTCACACTGGATGGACAATCAGCCTGGCAATTGCCACCCTTGCAAGGACTCCAGAAATTAAGCGACTTCGATGCCATTATTGTTTTGACCGACAATGCTGATAGCGGACGCGTCTGGATTGAACAGACTGGTTCTACGATCGGCAATACGCCCATGCTGATGGTCATCTCTGCCCAGGCGGAACCAATGATCCTCCCCTACTACAATTCAGGGCAGATAAAAGGTTTGGTTACCGGGCTGGCTGGTGGCGAAGCTTACGGACAGACTTTCGTCAGTCCGGGAACAGAGGCTGGCCTGGCACAACGCTACTGGAATGCATTCAGCACCGGAACACTGGTTGCAGAAATATTAATCGTCGTCGGTGCGCTGTGGAGCGCCGTAAATGGCTTGCGCACCCGCCGCCGCAAGTCCGGAGAGGGGATCTGACCATGTCCGCCATCTCCTTTGCCAACCTCGTTGATCTGATTACCGGTGGGATAAGTTTCTTGCTTACCCTGATGGTATTGAGTTATCTCATTGGGGATAACCCGGCCTTCCGGGTGGCTGTCTATATCTTTATTGGCGTTTCTGCCGGATATGTCGCTGTGGTGGCTTGGCATCAGGTTCTGTATCCACGACTTATCGTTCCGCTGCTTTCCGGTAACCTGGCTGACCGTCATTTAACCATTGTCCCCCTAGTCCTGGGGTTGCTGCTCCTATTCAAACTCTCGCCGCGGACTGCCCGCCTGGGTACTCCATCAATGGCTTTCCTGGTGGGTGTGGGTGCAGCAGTTGCCGTCGGCGGGGCAGTAATGGGGACAATCTTTCCGCAGACCTTGGCCACATTCAGACTGCCAAGTTTTGCCAGTATGAGTCCCGAACTGTCCCAATTCTTCAACTCGACGGTATTGAAGCCAAACCTGGAAAAATTCTTTGAAGGCATGGTGGCAATTGTAGGGACGGTGGCAACGCTGGTTTATTTCCATTACGGAGCGAAAGCCACCGCCTTTGGTCCGCGACGCGGAAAACTGGTCAATGTTCTGGGTTGGGTGGGACAGGTTTTCATCGCCATTACATTTGGCGTCCTGTTCGCCGGTGTCTTTGTGGCTGCCATCACCGCTCTCATCGAGCGCCTGTACTTCATAATTACTTTTTTGTCATCTCTGTAAACCTTTTCATCCTATTATGAGACTCAACCCTTATGCCCGCTTCGCTGGTTAACGCTAATTCCCTTCTGGCCGTGGATGTCGGCACCGTAACCAGCCGCGCCGTCTTCTTCGACGTGGTGGAAGGCCACTATCGTTTCATCGCATCCGGGAACGCCCCCACCACAGCCTCTGCACCCTTTCGGGATGTCAGCGAGGGCGTGAGCCAGGCCATTGAAAACCTGCAAGTGATCACCGGGCGTAAGTTTCTCGGTGAAGGACACAAGCTGATCATGCCCACCTCGGAAGGCACAGGAGTGGATACCTTTGCCGCCACGATTTCCGCCGGCCCTGCCATGAAAACCGTTGTTGTTGGCCTGCTGGGCGATGTCTCACTGGAAAGCACCCAGCGGCTGGCACGCAGCACTTACGCCCGCGTGGTGGATACCATCGGGTTGAACGACGCGCGTCAGCCGGAGGGGCAGATTGACAATCTGGTACGGCTTCGCCCGGACCTGATCTTGATTGCAGGAGGAACGGATGGCGGGGCGGAACGCTCCGTCCAACGCCTGATGGAAATCGTTGGCCTGGCCTGCTACCTGCTGCCGGCAGATAAACGTCCCGCCCTGCTCTTCGCCGGGAATCAGAAACTGGCCGCAGAAGTCAAAAAAAGTTTACTGCCGCTGACATCCTCTTTTAGCATCAGCCCTAACCTGCGTCCGGGTATCGATACCGAGGACCTCCAGCCTGCCCAGCGCGCCCTGACCGAACTCTTCATTCAGGTGCGCCGGAGTCAGATGAATGGTGTGGATGAACTAAACACTTGGGCCGGAAACACCCTGATGCCAACCGCCTCTGCCGAGGGGCGCATTATTCGCTTCCTCAGTCAGGTGTATGATTCAAGCAAAGGTATTCTGGGTGTAGACTTGGGTGCATCGGCGGTCACCGTCGCGGCGGCCTTCGGCGGCGAACTCACCCTGGGTGTGTATCCGCAACTTGGGCTTGGCGAAGGCCTCGCCAACCTGCTGCGTTACACCGGCGTGGAAGACATCCTGAAATGGATCCCATTTGAGATTCCCGCCGAGGCAGTGCGCGATTACCTGTTACAGAAATCCTTCTATCCGGCGAGTTTGCCCGCCACCCCCGAAGACCTGTCCATTGAGCAGGCTGTGGCACGCCAGAGTCTGCATGTGGCGTTGAACAGTGCTGGCAGGGATTTTCCCCGCAAAGTCCGCCGGGCCGCGTTCGGCCTCACACCTTACTTCGAGCCGATCCTGGGGGCAGGGAGCGTGATCACACGCGCCCCCACCCTCGGCCAGGGTTTGCTGATCCTGCTGGATGCCATCCAACCGGTGGGCATCACCACCGTGATTCTTGACCAGAACAACCTGATGCCTGCTCTGGGCGCAGCCGCCAGCCGCAACCCCATCCTGCCCATCCAAGTGCTGGAATCGGGTGCATTCCTCGGGTTAGCGACCGTGATCGCACCGTATGTCAATGCCCGTCCTGGAACACCCGTTCTGCAGGCCCGTCTTATTAACCAGAATGGTAACGAGAGCCTGATGGAGATAAAACAAGGAGAGCTGGAAATAATGCCTTTACCCGCCGGCCAATCAGGACGCCTTTATCTGCAACCTTTCCACCATGCCG
>CAIQQN010000178.1 GCA_903873975.1 uncultured Anaerolineales bacterium | reverse complement strand
TCGGCCCTTAGCCAATAGCTGAATGTCGTCGATAGTCAACCTTATCCCTTTTATCCGTTGCTGTCTAACCTCCTTCTCAGACATAGTGCTTATTTTCACGGGCTGAGCCATTCCAATCACTATTGGTGGAGTAGGGGTGCCCACCAGTTGGAGATATATCTTCTTCCCTCCACCCGCAGGCATGACTTTATCCATGGCACTTTTTTGCTTTTTATCCAGACTCTTAAAGAAACCATCAAGAACACGGGGCAATATAATCCCAGCCATGCGGATAAGGGGGCTGATGTCAGTAGCCTTAAATCGCGGCAACATTGCAGCCAGTGCTGATTCTTTCTTCACGGCCATTTTCTATCTCCTTGGTCAGTAGTCCTCTAAGCCTTACACGCCGCATAAAGGCAAGGGGGAAGTTAATTATCACCAGCAAAATCCCCCCTTGCCTTATAGCTTACAAGGGAACCCACATTCTTACATCTTGTGTAATCCCATCACCTGAACCCGGGTTGCCTGCCGAATGGTTAACTCCACTTCAACTTGATGCCGGTGCCCGACTCCGGGTAAGACCAGTCGATGGCGTTTACAGGACAACAGTAACGGCACATACCGCACTCCCCGCAGAGCTGCATACCGTACTTCCACACAGCCTTGCCGTTTTCCATTTCGAAAGACCCGGTCGGGCAGATGATATAGCATATCTGGCATGCTGTACCAATGCACCTGTCCTTATTTATCTTGATGTGCTCTTTTGTCTTGGGGGTGACTTGGTATTTGCCCTTAAGGAGCTCGCGAACCTTCGCTCCGCATAACTGCGGTCCATAGAGGGCGCTGACATCGAACTGCTTCCCGTTTTGTACCATCTGCTTCTTAAGCTTATCTGACATTTCACTATCCTTTCATCTCGTGTTCTACTTTTGGTCTGAGCCCGGGTTGAGCATTTTGAGCATCCCCAGGTAGGGCTCTGCTTTCTTCAGGCCTACTTTTGTTACTCCCCTTAGAGCGTAAAGGATGGTTTGCACTGATGGCATAGCTTTGAGTAGTTTGGGCATTGCGCTCATGACTATATCCGGATACGTCTTGTTATTCCACTTCCCTCGAAACGTGCTATCCACAATATCATCTACAGTCCAAAAGAGTTCATTCATACTGCCATCGCTCGTCCACACGCTTATCTCGTGGACATCGTCATCGCCGACCCAGGAATCGCGCCAGGTCTCTTCGTACTTGGCAAACATGGCCTCTGAATAGTCCTTTTGCTCTTTCATCTCAGCGGCTAGATTGCCTGCCAGCTTCCCCTGCCACATCGCAACATTGGCACCATAATTATCCACTGGTTGGCCGAATCCACCTGCATCTCCTACAAGAAGCAGTCCCGGTAGATACGACTTCTTCACATACCCAACTATATCGCCCGCAGCTAGCCCATGGAAGTTGCATTGTACGAACTCGCCGCCTTCGATCAGCCGCGCGACCTCCGGTTGCTTTAGATACCATTGTCCACGCTGGTGGACGTTGACGCGATGCTCAATCCCATCTGCCAGCGACCAATAGTAAGCAATGCTGACGATGCCGCGATCAGGCATGCCGGTAGCGTGAGCACCAAATTGGTTGGGATTCGAGCCGCAAAGCATCGGCGCAACTCCCCAGTCCACGTCGACTCCGTCTGTATCCTTATACGTTTGCATCCTTTCCCGGAGCACCTTCGGATCAACCTTGTAGATGTATTTCAGGCCAAGCATGATCTTGTCCTTGGTCCAATTCGCAAGTCCAGCTCTATTGGCTATTAACGAATGCAATCCGGACGCATCAATTGTTATCGGGGCCTCGAAATTCCCCTTATCGGTGACAACACCTATTACCCGCTTTTCTGTTCCTTTGGTGTCCCAGATGACGTCCGTAGCCAGAGCTGTCTTGAGCTCAGCGCCGGCCTTCACCGCTTGCTTGGTGAACCAGTCATCGGTCTCATCTCGGAATACCGAATACTGGTCCCGCATGGCATCTGAACCCGGTCCCATATAAAAGCCGTATACCTTCTCGTCGTTGTCCAGTGCCCACCGGAAATCGATTCCCCCCCAACGAGGCATCCCCTTGTGACATTCAGCATCTTTGAATCCGGGGAAGCACTCCTCACAGATAGGTCTAAATAGATAGCTACCTGACATATTCTTCTCGCCCGGATTTTTCGCCCGCTCAAGTAGCAAGACCTTAAGCTTTTTCTGGGCGGCAAACTTGGCGGCAGTACAACCGCCCGGCCCCGCCCCTACAATTATTACATCCCACTTAGGTGCCATTTAGTATTCCTCCTAACGAATTCATTAGTACCTCGATACGCCGCTGTTTCCCTCCACAAACTCTCAATCGCTCATTTAATCAGCCTCCTTACAGATTTATTATCACCTCAATGTGCTGCCGTTTCCCCGCTGCTGGACGGGGAGGAACTCAAACCGAAGGCTGATGATCTACATCAGTTTATCTATTGATTCCTCGTAGACCTCGACATCTCTTGGGACATCTTTGAGCAACTTGCGAACCTTGGGATTTGACACTAGTAGTCCCGGGCAAACCCCGCCAGCATGATTATGCGCTCCCTCGAGACCGGCACATAGGCCCTCCTGCTCACAAATAATTGAACGGCAGTGGAATAGAAATCAAACGTAAAGGTAAATCGAGCCAGGTGGGAGTGGGAATATGGACACCATTGAAGTGTTCCGACCCCCTCTGAAGCAACAAAACTTCTATCACCACAGGTCCTTTGCGATGCTGTCAAGGCCTAGCCTTTTCAGGGTCTCGGGAAGTGGCCTGCCCGCCTTGTCCCATCCCATACCTTCATAATAGTAATCAACCATCTTGTCGAACTCAGGCCCTATGCTTATTCCTTTGGCCGGCCCTTCGTGCGGTGCCTCGACTAGCCGGGGAGAAATCGAATTATGCTCCCGGGTGTGTCCGTGCCTGATGTTGAAGGCCCGCATCACGTTCATAACCCTTTCGCCGGTGTTCGCGCAGTCCCTCCAGGTAAAGTCCCACCCTGTGACCGCACTCAACGTCTCGGCGATGGTCGTGAATTGTACCCCGGCAACGAACATGCATACCCCCAGGCAGTCGATAAAATGCCCTCTGCGGGCCGTTATGGCTTGGCCCTTGGAGACCTTCTCTGCCGAAAAAGCCTGAGAAGGATCCATCCAGTCGGCACCTATGGTGGCCATCAGGTCTCCAACGTCTCCCATATCCCCACAAGGAATGGAACCCATATCGGAGACCGCCATCGAAAACACTATGTTCCACATTCCCCTGCCGTCCAGGACGTGGGGGGCATTGCCCTTGTGGGTGTAAACCGCAAACTTGGGGGCATCGCCGCCGATCTTCTGAGCAGCCCTCATCACCCCTTCGGCCAATACATCGCCGAACCCGTCGCGCCTGGCGATCTTGTGTAGCATGGTCTCAACTGCCCGGACATTGCCCCAGGTCAGTTCAACCCCGTCGGTATCCTTCTTAGTGATCAACCCCTTCTCATAGCACTCAATGGCGAGGCCCATTAAAAACGCTTGCTCCTTGGCATCCATCCCCAGCCGATCGTTGAGGTTGTTCAGCCACTCGGCGGCATCAACGTCGGTGTTGCCTATCACGCTGCTGAATGCCGCTGTGGCCTCATACTCCGACTCCTCTACAATCGCACCTTTGTGGGGCCCGGACTTAAGCTCGATCTCGTGGCAATGGGTGAACCTGCAGGCATAGCAGGGATGGGGTTTACCCTGGTAGTAGGCCCGCATACTGTCTGCGTTGAACCTGGCGTGCTCCGGGAAGATATTGGCGGTGAGATTCTTCACCGGAAGAAACCCAAGATCATGGACAGCGGAGAACTGGCCATTTGTACCCAGCGCAGGAATCATCATGCCCCACATGGTTGTTTTATTTTGCTCATGCCAGTCTTTGACAGCAGCGGTGAACCTTTGCTTGTCGTGTATGGGGACGGCGGCTTTTCCATGCACTGCTATGGCCTTCAGCTTCTTAGAGCCCATCACCGCGCCACACCCGTTGGTAGAGCAGATATGCCCCTTATCGCTGCAGATGCAGGCATATTTCACAAGGTTCTCGCCCGCGGGCCCGATGCATGAGACACTAACCTGGCCCTCTCCGATCTCCTTCTGGAGCATTTCTTCAGTATCCCAGGTGTCTCTGCCTAAGAGATGCGCAGCGTCGCGGAGCTCGGCAACGCCATCGTGGATATACAGGTAAACCCACCTGCTGGCCGCACCCTGAAAGATGATACCGTCGTATCCGGCAAACTTTAACCTGGCGCCAAATAATCCATTGGCGTGTGAGGCAACGAAAAGGTTGGTCAAAGGACCTTTTGTCGCCACCGCATACGTACCGGAGCCTGGCGCCCTGGTGCCGGTAAGAGGCCCTGTTGTCCAGATTATGCGATTCCTGGGGTCAGACCATTGGATGCCCCCGGGAACCTCATCGTACAGGAGCTTAACCCCCAAGCCCGTTCCACCAACAAAGTTTTTCAATTTAGCCTCATCCGGCTCTTCCTCGGTGATTAGCTCTTTGGTAAGGTCTACCCTCAGCATCTTGCCCATGTAACCACCCGGTTTAGTCATCGCTTCATACCTCCATTACTTCATTAAGCCCCTCCAGGATAGCAAAACCGTATTACTGGGATACAGGCAACCTAACTCCACCGGTGCCGATTATACCCGCACCAATAACATACCTTTTCGTTGCTGCGTCTCCCATTCCGGAGGCTGCCCCTGTAACTACGACCCGTTTGCCTTTGTTACCGAAATAGTCTTTTGTTATCGATAAAAATTCTCCTTTTTTCGTGGTCTGTTGTGGTAATCCGGGCAGCTCAATGAACTGCATTTCTTTCTTCAATTCAATATTCTTTCACACCAATCCCGCAGTCAAGTGAATATGTTCAACTTTCGTCTACTTTCTGT
>CAIQQN010000177.1 GCA_903873975.1 uncultured Anaerolineales bacterium | reverse complement strand
GGCCCCTATTCCGTTGCCATCCGTACCGGTGACCTGGTCTTCACTTCCGGTCAGCTCGGGCTGGAGCCTGCCACCGGCATCCTTGTCCCGGGCGGGATCGAAGCCGAGACCCGCCAGGCATTGACCAATATTCGTCACGTGCTGGCAGATGCCGGGTCCGGGTTGGAGCGGGTGGTTAAAACCATCGTCTTCCTGAAGGACATGGCTGATTTTGCTAAAATGAATGCTGTTTACGCCGAATTCTTTACTGAAAACCCACCTGCCCGCAGCACCATCCAGGCCGCGGCCCTGCCCAAAGGCGGAGTCGTCGAAATTGAAGCCGTTGCCATCCTGAAATGACCTCCGAACTGATCCTGCTTGTTGATGACGAACCGTCCATTGTTCAGCTCGCCCGCATGTATCTGGAACGCGAGAACTTCCGGGTGGAAGTGGCCGGGGATGGCGAGTCTGCCTTGGAGTCCGTGAAGCGTCTGAACCCGGCATTGGTCGTCCTCGACGTAATGCTCCCCAAACTGGATGGTTTTGAAGTCTGCCGGCGCCTGCGCCTCGGGGATAACCCGGTAGCCATCATCATGCTGACAGCCCGTGACGAGGATATCGATAAGATCCTGGGCCTCGAGCTGGGCGCCGACGATTACCTGACCAAACCTTTCAACCCGCGCGAACTGGTGGCGCGCGTCAAAGCCATCCTGCGCAGGGCTGAACGCACCGCCCAGACAGGTACGCCCATCCACATCGGTGACCTGGCGATGGACGCCATCCGCCGCGAAGCTCGTATCGGTAACCGGACCCTGGACTTGCGCACGCAGGAATTCGAGCTGTTGTTCATCCTGGCCGGGCAGCCCGGGCGCGTCTTCACCCGCGAACAACTGCTCCAACAAGCCTGGGGCTTCGACTTCTATGGCCAAACCCGCACCGTGGATGTCCACATAGCCCACCTGCGCAAGAAACTGGTGGGCAGTTCGGTCAATATCGAGACGGTGACGGGCATCGGGTATAAACTGGCAGATTAATGTTCTCCTCCCTTCGTTCGCGTCTCTGGTGGAGCTATGCCCTGGTTACCACCGCCGCACTGACAGTGGTGGCGATCGTCCTTTTTATTTATATTATTCAAAACCCATCCACTTACCGCCAGGCAAGTGCAAGGTTGACGGTCGTCGCCGCACTCTTGCATAAAAATGAGACGGAATGGGCCAATCTATCCACAACTGATCTTCAGGCGCGCATCGAACAGGTTGATCAAGCCTATGGCACTCGCATTGTTTTTTACAGCGTAAAGCGCCAGTTGGTCAACGATTCGCAGTCAGCTCTGCAACCTGCGCTGCAGTTGCCCCGTTTTCCCCGCCTGCGGCCATTTTCCATTCTCCGCGACCCACAGGGAAATTATTGGCTTTACATGCTGCGCCATCTAAGCGATGGCCGCTGGCTCCTGCTCGCAGTACCGCGCCCAGCTGTACCCTTATTGACCATCTTGAGCGATGAATTGGTGCTCCCGGTCCTGGGAGCGGGCGTTATTGCGCTTATCATCTCCCTTTTGGCCGCATTCTGGCTTGCGCGCTGGATCGGTGACCCGCTTCAGCAGGTGGTGGCTTCATCGCGGCGGATGCCTTCAGCGGAGGCGAAGCCCATTACACCACACGGCCCGCACGAAGTCCAGGAATTAACGCGGGCATTCAACGAGATGAACGCGCGCGTGCAAACCAGTCAAAAATCCCAGAGGGAGTTTGTTGCCAACGTCAGTCACGAACTGAAGACGCCTCTGACTTCCGTCCAGGGTTTTGCCCAAGCACTGCTTGACGGCACGGCTGGCACGCCCGAAGCACAGAAGCAGGCCGCGCAGGTGATCTATAATGAATCCGGGCGGATGCACCGCATGGTGCTCGACCTGCTCGACCTTGCACGCCTGGATGCCGGCACACTCGACCTCCAGCGCGCTCCGGTGGACCTGACCGCCTTGCTCAACAGCATTGCCGAAAAGTTCGCTCCACAAGCACGCGCCGGCAACGTAGACATTCGCGTGGAAACCGCCGTCCTGCCGGCCATCATCGGCGACGGCGACCGGCTGGCGCAGGTTTTCACCAACCTGGTGGATAATGCCTTGAAATTCACGCCTGCCGGGGGCAGCATCACACTCCGGGCCGCGCCGGCTGGCTCCGGGGTTCAGGTGGATGTGGTAGATACCGGCGCGGGGATTTCAGCCGAGGCTCTGCCGCACATCTTCGACCGGTTCTACCAGGCTGATCCTTCCCGCCCGGGTGGTCGGAAACATGGTACCGGGTTGGGGCTGGCCATCGTCAAAGAGATTGTGGGGGCGCATGGTGGTAAAATAAGCGTTCCCAGCGCGCCGGGGACAGGCAGCACCTTCACCATCAGCCTGCCGCTGACAATGCCCGAGCCAAGTAAAGTTGTCTCCAAGCGGAAAACGCAGTAACGATCTTGTTGTTACTGCAAAAACTACCATGCCTTCTGTTTCCATTATTATCCCCTGCTATAACGAGCAAACCACCATTTGCAAATTGCTCGAGGCCATCTACGCACAGACATTTCCGCGCGCCGACCTCGAAGTGGTTATTGCCGATGGCATATCCACTGATGGGACGCGGGCGGAGATTGTGGCCTTTGCTGATTCCCACGCGGACCTGCACATCGCCGTTGTGGACAATCTCAAGCGCCACATCCCGGCCGGGCTGAACTGCGCCCTGAAAGAAGCCCAGGGGGAGATCATTGTCCGCTTGGACGCACACTCGATGCCTTATCCCAACTACATCGAGCATTGCATTGCAGACCTGGAAGCCGGTCTCGGAGAAAATGTGGGCGGTGTGTGGGAAATCCGTCCCGGCGCAGAGACTTGGGTGGCACGGTCCATCGCCATTGCAGCCGCCCATCCGCTGGGCGTGGGTGACGCCCTCTATCGTCACGCCGAAACATCTGCGCCGGTGGATACGGTGCCGTTCGGGGCTTTCAAGCGGGAACTGTTGGCGCTGGTCGGCTTTTTCGACGAGACGCTGCTCACCAACGAGGATTACGAGTTCAACACCCGCATCCGCCAGTTGGGCGGAAAAGTCTGGCTCGATCCGTCCATCCGTTCGGTGTATTTCGCCCGGGCCACGTTTTCGGGGCTGGTAAAACAATACTTCCGTTATGGTTTCTGGAAGTGGCGCATGTTACGTCGCTATCCCAACACCCTGCGCTGGCGGCAGGGACTCCCGCCGCTGTTTGTGCTCAGTCTCATCGGGTTGGGAATCCCGGGGATCTTCCTGCCCCTGTTCCGAGTCCTGCTGGCTGCCGAAATCATTGTCTATGCCTTCGCGCTGATCGCGGCGGGGATCCTGGCCGCATTCAAACAGAAGGATTTTTCTCTGGTTTTTGGTCTGCCGCTGGCAATTTCCTGCATGCACATTTCCTGGGGCGCGGGCTTTTTATGGAGTATGATTGAGGGAGTATTCACCAAACACGACCCGGAGAAGAAATGATGCGACCGCTTTCACGTCCCAGACTGAACAGCTGGCGTGTCCGTCCGCGCGAGCAGCGTACCATTCTGCTGCTTGGTGATCTGTTTGT
>CAIQQN010000176.1 GCA_903873975.1 uncultured Anaerolineales bacterium | reverse complement strand
GGCTGACGGCGGATTTTGTGGAAAAGATTGTGTGGGATGATTAGCATGCCGACCATTGGAAACGCTCAACTCAAACTGCTCGAAAAACTGTGCAATGCTTGCGCCGTCTCCGGCGACGAGGGCGAGGTACGCAAGATCGTTTTGGAAGAACTCAAAGGCCACACCGGGGATGTCAGAGTGGACGCCCTCGGCAACGTGCTGGTGACTCGCACTGGGTCCGGGAAGAAGCGCTTGAAAGTCATGGTTTCAGCCCATATGGATGAAGTCGGATTGATGCTGGTGGCTGACGACAACGATGGCCTGTTCCGCTTCGAAACCGTCGGCGGCATCGATATCCGCCAGTTACCCGGCAAGGCTGTGCTGGTCGGCAAAGATCACCTGCCCGGCGTGATTGGGGCACACCCCATCCACCTGACCACCCCCGAGGAGCGCAAGAGTATAATTCCGCTGGATACTCTGCGTATTGACATCGGACCCGGCGGTAGCAAGGTCAAGCCGGGCGACCGGGCCACTTTTGCCACCCGTTTCCAGCGCAACGGTCCGGTACTCATCGCCAAAGCGCTTGACGACCGTCTCGGTGTCGTCGTCCTGCTCGAACTGGTTATGGACACCCCACCCAACATCGACCTTCTAGCGGCCTTCACCGTCCAGGAGGAAATCGGCCTGCGCGGGGCAAAGGTCGCCGCCTACGCTTTCAACCCCGACCTGGCGATAGTGGTGGACGCGACTCCCGCCTACGACCTGCCGAGTTGGGACGGTGAGGAGAATATTTCCTATAATACGAAACTTGGACTTGGCCCGGCTATTTACATCGCCGACAGCGTTACCTTCTCTGACCCGCGGCTCGTCCGTCATATCAGCCAGACGGCCCAGACCGAAAACATCCCCATTCAATTTCGCCAGCCGGGCAGTGGCGGGACGGACGCCGGAGCCATCCATAAAGCGCGCGCCGGGGTCCCCAGCATCTCGGTCTCGGTTCCGCACCGCTATAGCCACACCGCCGCCTCGATCGCCCATCTCGACGATTGGAAGAACACCCTCGCGCTGCTCCACGCCGCGCTGGCGCGCCTCACGCCTGGTTTGCTCGTTTCGGAGCGAAAATAGGAAAGATGAACGGTCTGATTGCCCTGGTCGGCTCCGGGGAATATTTACCCGTCATGGAGGCAGTGGATCGCTTCTTGCTCGACCACTGCGGCGCAATGGATCGGGCTCCGAAGGTGGTTTGTCTGCCAACCGCGGCCGGTCAGGAAGGGGTCAATTCGGTGGATCGCTGGGTGACAATGGGCCTGGAGCACTTCCGCACGCTCGGTGCACAAGTCCAGGCTGCCCGCATTACCAACCGCGCCGAAGCCGATGACCTGCGCTACGCCGAAATGCTGGAACAGGCCGACTTGATTTATTTTTCAGGCGGCAACCCCAAATACCTGTACCAGACCATGCTGGGAAGCAAGGCCTGGGAAGCTGCTGAAAAAGCCTGGGCACGAAGCGCAGTCTATGCCGGATGTTCGGCAGGTGCCATGATCCTGGGCCGGGAACTCCCGGACCTGCGCAGCGGCACGGACCGTGGAACTGCATTCGGGAAGATCCCAGCGCGCTATATCATTCCTCATTTTGACCGCTGGCAATTCCTGCGCCCAGTGATGATGCCTTTCCTGAAATCCGGTTCGAGGGATGGCAAATTCTCTCTCGGTATTGACGAGAATACTGCGTTGGTCGGGAGACTCGCTGGCGGGTGGCAAGTGATGGGCGCTGGCAAAGTACATGTCATCACGCGCAAGCAAGTGAAATCCTATGCCGCCGGTGAGACTATCCTTTTCCCGGTATAGCTATCACCTTCAAGGAGATTTTATGAAGAACCTCATCCAAAAACTGACCGAGACCTTCTCCCCCTCTGGCTATGAATCCGCCATCTGCGAAGTCATCCGCAAGGAGATCAAGCCGCTCGCTGACGAAATTCACGTGGACGCGTTGGGCAACCTGATCGCCCGCAAAGGCTCCAAATCAAAAAACGGTCTAAAAATCATGCTGGCCGGCCACATGGACGAGATCGGCCTGATGGCCACCCACATTGACGAGAATGGTTTCATCCGCTTTACCGGTCTGGGCGGCATCCGCCTGGCAGCCCTGACCGGTGGCCGCGTCCGCTTCATGGATGGCGCACCCGGTGTCATCAGCTCAGACCGGCTCACCGATCTGACCAAGGCTCCCACGCTCGAGCAGTGCTTTATTGACGTGGGTGCTTCCAGCAAGGAGGATTGCCCGGTGAGGGTGGGCGATGTGTGCGCCTTCGAACGTCCATTCCTCGACCTGGGAAACCGGATGATTGCCAAGTCGATGGACGACCGCATCGGCTGTGCGGTCATGATCGAAGCCTTGCGTGCCCTGAAGACTTCTCCTCACGAATTATTTTTCGTCTTTACCACGCAGGAGGAAGTGGGCTTGCGTGGGGCCACCACCTCCGCCTTCGGCGTGGATCCGGACCTCGGCCTCTCGGTGGATGTGACCCTCACCGGCGACACACCAAAAGGTTCCAAGATGGAAGTTGCCCTGGGCAAAGGCCCGGCGGTCAAGGTCAAGGATGGGGGCATGCTGGCTGACCCGCGCATCGTCGACTGGATGATCCGCACCGCAGAGAAGGCGAAAATCCCCTATCAGCGGGAAGTCCTGGAAGGCGGCACCACCGACGCACGCGCCATCCAGATGGCACGCGCCGGGGTCCCGGCCGGCTGCCTCTCGGTCCCGACCCGCTACGTGCACAACCCATCCGAAATGGTGGACACCACCGACGTGGAAAATTCCATCAGACTGCTGGTTGCCTTGTTGAGCGCTCCAGTAAATTTATGAACCGTCTTTAAACAAAATCGGCGCGCCTGTTCGGGTGCGCCGATTTTGTTTATAAGACCTTTATCTGGTGGATTATTTATTCTCTTCTTCCTTCTTTTCCTTCTTCGGCATTCCCCACAGGAGGATGGCCACGCCGATGCCAATGGCGAACGCACCCTGCGCACCCCAGCCTGTGAAGACAGCCATGGCGATGATCAAGCCAGCCAGCCCAAGGAAAATGGCAACCTGCGCCTGCCAGACTTGCAACTTCTTGAGCAGGTCAAGGACAAGCCAGCCGAGTCCCAGCCCGAGGACGGCCATGCCCAAGATACGAATCAGTTGAGAAAGCAGGATGAGTATATAATCAATTACTTGAATTGTAGTCATATGCCTCTCCTTATCTGAGTGAAAGAACGATTACGCCCAGGCCCAGATCATCCACAGGCCTATCATTACCAGCCCAATTATAAACCTAATCACGAAAGCCCAGCCGCAACCGATCAACATTCCTTTCATCGAGTTCAGGGCTTTTTTTGCATCCTTCAAGCGTGCCCATTCGATCAGGAAAAGCACGAGCAAGGCGGCCAGGATCCCGCCAATAATCGGGATTGGGATAACAAAACTTCCAACGATGGCTGCCGCCATTGCAATCAAAACAACCCACCAGGGCGCGCCTTCCTTGTGCGCCTGTGCGCCCATCAACACGTTATCCAGGATGGACCCGGCCAGCATCAATACCGTGATGAGGGCGAACATGACCCAGCCGAGCACCCCAAACCCGGCTGCAATGCCATATCCCAGCGCCGAGACCCAGATGATCACCAGGCCGGGCAGGATGGGGATAACCAGCAGGCCCACCGCCATCATCACAATGGCAATCCCCCTGGCAGCCTGTTCGATCTCGATGGTGTAGGGACCAATTTGAATCATTTATTCCAGGATGTTCTAAGGACGGATAATTTCCACGCCGCCCATCCACGGGAGCAGAGCTTCCGGAACTTTTATGGACCCATCAGCCTGTTGGTAATTTTCGAGCACCGCTATCAAAGTCCGCGGCATTCCCAGGCCCGAACCATTCAACGTGTGGACGAAGCGCGTCTTGCCACCAGCGGCGGGACGATATTTAATGTTCGCCCGCCGCGCCTGGAAGTCGGTGTCGTTCGAGATCGAGGACACTTCCAGCCACTCCTGCAAGCCCGGCGCCCAGACCTCGACATCGTAGGTCATGCTCGCGCCAAAGCCGATGTCGCCGGTGCAAAGCTGCTTGACACGGTGGGTCAGTCCCAGCCCGGTGCAGGTGGCCTCGGCATTTTC
This sequence comes from uncultured Anaerolineales bacterium, assembly GCA_903873975.1. Lineage (GTDB taxonomy): Bacteria > Chloroflexota > Anaerolineae > Anaerolineales > Villigracilaceae > UBA877. The sequence goes on along the minus strand of CAIQQN010000176.1, from coordinate 6,871 downwards.
CCGCATTTTCTCCAGCATGGCATCCGATTCTTCCGGCTTGCTGAATATGTACATCTCCACTTTGTCGAACTGGTGGCCGCGCTTGATACCGCGCACATCCCGCCCGGCGCTCATCTTCTCGCGCCGGAAACAGGGGGTGTAGGCGGTATACTGAAGCGGTAGTTGTTTCTCGTCCAGGATTTCGTCCATGTGCAGTCCCGTCAGAGGAACCTCGGCAGTGGGGACCATCCACAGGTCTTCTTCGGCATCGTGATACAGGTTCTCGGCAAACTTGGGCAGTTGACCAGCCGCGTAGAGTGTGGCTGCCTTGACCATGAACGGGGTATACTGCTCGGTGTAGCCCTGCCGGCTGTGCAGGTCGAGCATGTAGGCAATCAACGCCCGTTGGAGGCGCGCCCCAAGTCCGGTCAGCACGTAGAAGCGTGACCCGGTGATCTTGACGCCGCGCTCGAAGTCCAGGATGCCGAGCGCCGGCCCCAAGTCCCAGTGGATCTTCGGTTCGAAATCAAACTCCGTGAGCTGGCCCACCGTCCGCAGGACAACGTTCCCGCTCTCGTCCTTGCCGTAGGGCGTGCGGGCGTCCGGGAGGTTGGGAATGGTGGCTGCCACAGACTTGAGTTCTTCTTCGACCTCAGCCACCTCCCTATCAATGGCAGTGATCCTATCGCCGACGGCGCGCATGGCCTCGATCCTGGCCTGACGTGCAGCTGCATCTTTCATTTGACTGATTTCTTTCGAGGCAGCATTGCGCTCGGCTTTCAGGGCCTCGCCCCCAGTCAGGATAAAGCGGCGGCGTTCGTCCAACTCCAGGATGCGGTCCACCGGCGCGGGATCCAACTGCCGGTCCGATAACGCCTTGCGGACCAGGTCGGGTTGTTCGCGGATGAGATTTATATCCAACATAAAGCACCTCCATGAAAAAGAATACGCCCCCTCTCCTTTGCAGGACGAGGGGGCGACTCGTGGTGCCACCTGCTTTTGTTCTCAAGTGCGCAGTAACGGGCGCATCCCGGCTCTCTTACGGCGTGGAACAATTTGGAAAATTGTCCTACAACCCCTGCGAGAGCAACTCTCCTCTTTCGAGGAGACCGGAGGGGATTTCACCGCTGTTCCGCCTGCCTCGCACCAACCGGCAGGTCTCTGGACGGGGGGACGGGTACTGGTCTCCGGGCAGGTTGTTTAATATTAGGCGGATTATACCAAGATTTTTCTCAATTTCCCATCCCGGCCTGATAACATTCATAGGTGACGCTTCCTGGGGTGAGCACCTTTACCGGCCCGTCACTTTCCAGGATCTGATAAGCCTCCAGGCGGGACTTCACCTGCTGCAGCGCCTGGTCCGCCCGACCACCGGAGAGCGTGAAACTGCGCCAGTTTTGGTCCTTGCTGCCGGAGTTGATATGCTCACGACAGACCAGAGCTGCCCCGACCGCATCGCGGGTAACCCCCGGCAGCGATTGATCCTGGAAATCCGCCGCCAGCGCTGGGACTGAGTCCGAGGAAAGCGAGGCCAGGTAGGCTACATCCAGGCTTTCGCCTGCCGCGGCGCGCGCCACGTTCTGCCGGACGATGAATCCGTCCACGTTGAGCAGGGTCAGGGTGGCGGCGAATCCGATGGAAGCCAGCAGAGCCGCCAGTGCGAAGGTGCGCTCCTTGCGCAGGATGTCGAGCACAACCACCACCGCCAGCAGCAAGCCCAGCCAGATCATAAAAACGTGTGTGTAGGCCCGCAGGCGCGAGAAGCCGTAAGCGGCTTCATAAAGCATCAACCGCTGGAACGCCGAAAAAAGCATCACGCCCACCAGCGTTACCATGCCCAAGCCCAGCCCGGAGAAGACCCGGCGCTGGGTCTGGTTCTGTCGCTTGACCACCGCGCTCAGGCTCAGGAACAGCAGCAGGCTAAAAAAAGCCACCGCCACCAGTTCGCCGAAACCGCGCCGGGCGTACTCGGCATAGGTATAGCCCTGCACGCCAATGTTGGTCTGCCCGCCGAAGAAGTATTGAAACTGGACGACCGCAAAAAGGGCGAAAAGCACCACCACCGACCCCAGCACCACCGCCGCCTCGGTGAAGCCCAGGAACGGCGGCACAACCGGCTTATCCATGCCCGCCAGCTTTTCATCCATGCTCTTACGGGCGGCGTGCAGGAAAATTCCAGCCAGCGCGTATGCGCCGATCAAAATGTAAATCAAACGGAATATGTACTGCGGCAGATTCTCCAGCCGGAACAGCTTGACAAAATCCTGCACTCGTTGGGCAAAGACCAGGTCTGCAGAAGAGAGCAGCGCGGCGAAAATGACGACGATGGGAATGGCGATCAGCACCCCGCGGAAGATGCCCCAGAAGCGTTTCCACCCGGACCTGGAAACTGGCGCGGCTTCTATCGGGACCGATTTCCTGCTCTCGTTCAGGAACATCAGCGGACGGGCGATCATGCTGCCGAGCAATTTACCGTAATTGACCACATAGTCCGACAGGCTGTACCAGGGCCAGCGCCCGCCCAGATAGCTGACGGCCAGCATGCCCATCAGCGCCAGCGTAAAGGCGTATGCCAGGAAGAGGCTCATTGGCTCCTGCCGGATGAAAGTCATGACTGTAAAGAACAGGATGGGGGCGAGCAGGAGCAGGGACTTCCAGGACGGCTTGATGCCATCCAGTCCCAACACCAGGAAGCCGCCGCCGAGGCACAAACCCGCATAGATGGCAAAGTTGATCCCCTGCGGGTGCTTCCAGAAAAGGAAGTCGAACAGCCAGCCCAGGACCAGCACCACGATCCAGAGGATATTAGTGCGTTTCATGCAAACCTCCTCCACCGAGTTTCTTTACAGGATAGCCGACTTGCACTTTCCGGAACTATCAGAAGGTATCATAAGTCATCCAGTTTCACAAGAATGCCCGCCATTGACATCCAAATTGATTTGTGCGATACTGCTTGCAGTGCAGGGACCTCCCCCTGCCCCAACTCCGCCATCCTTATAGAAGAGGAGGTGGTGCCCAAAATGAATAGTAGTATGAAACGAAGCGCTGTGGCATCCCTCCTCGCTCTGCGATAAAGGTGCCACAGCGCGAACAGGAAGACCGCCGAAAGGCGGCCTTCCGCGTTAACAGCACTCATCTCCAAATGAGATGCCCAGCCCGCGTGCAGTGAGGACCCCATCGCCGTTCACATCCACCCGCTTGGGGACCGCTAGCGCCTCATTCAAGGCTATCGGGACAATCTGGGCCTCGCGCAAGGCCACCATGTGCCCGAGGACTCCGCCCGCAGCGGTCCTCACCGCTGCCGCGCCGAAACGCGTAGCCAGCCAGCGGTCGAAGGCGGTCGGGGAACCGCCGCGCTGAACGTGTCCCAGCACGGTGACGCGCGTCTCGAAGCCTTGTGCCTCGATGTACTGGCCGACTTCCTGACCAATGCCTCCCAGCCGGGGCACATAGATCTCGTCTCCTGTGCGCTGGTAAACTGGCTCCCCGCCCAGGAGTTTGGCTCCTTCCGAAATCGCCAGCAGGCTGAAGCGCGAACCGCTCTCGACGCGCTGGCGGATCTTCTTAAGGACCGACTCGAGTTTGAATGGAATCTCGGGGATCAGGATCACGTCCGCTCCGCCGGAAACGCCGGAGTGGAGAGCGATGAAACCTGCCTCGCGGCCCATCAATTCCAGCACCATGACGCGGTGAAGCGCCTCGGCAGTGGTGTGCAGCCGGTCGAAGGCTTCGGTGGCGATCATCAGGGCAGTGTCGAAACCAAAGGTCACTTCTGTGCCGCCGACGTCATTGTCGATCGTTTTGGGCACACCCACCACCGGCACGCCTTTTGCCCCCAACTCCATGGCAATGTGCAGTGTCCCGTCTCCGCCAATGACGATCAACGCGTCCAGTTCCAGTTCTTTAATGGCGGTAATGATCTCGTCTGAAACGTCCAGGACCATTTCCTTGCCGTCACGGAGGACTTTGCGGGCGAAAGGGTTGCCGCGGTTGGCGGTTCCCAGGATGGTGCCGCCGAGCGGCAGGATCCCGCGCACTGCTCCCAGGTCCAGTGGCATGACGCCGCCGGGGGTGATAAATCCGTCGTATCCGTCCCGAATCCCGAGCACGTCACAGCCATAGACGTTAATGGCCGTTTTGGTAACCGCCCGGATGACCGCGTTTAGACCAGGCGCGTCGCCGCCACCCGTCAGCACTGCAATCCGTTTCATTGGCGCTCCTTATGAACAGTTCCATTATATGCAAAAACTGGGACGTTTGGAGGAAAAGATATGGTGGGTGTTGGGCTGGCAGGACCAGCCCAACACCCACCATTCACTTTATTACCGCGGCGGGAATTTAAGGCATCTGGTGAATGAACCGCCAGCTCTGACCTGTTTGATGGACCTTGGAATTTATCCCCACCACCTCGAACCAGGTGTTGCCAGGTTTAAACGAGAAAGGTGTCCCATCCAGATTGGTCAGCGAGACCACATCTGTGTCGTTTCGCTGCCATTTGACCTGGTACGCCTGTCCATCCCGGAAAGCAACCCCGTCTCCCGAGCCGCTGAACTGGATGTCATAGATAGAGACGCCATGGCTGTCGGTACTGTACACATCATGTATGACATACAGGACCACCAGATTGTCGAAGGCAATCGGATGCCCGGTCAGGCGGTCGGTCAACTGCGCATATTGTTCATTTACATTATTGTAATCATCAGCATTATCAGCGAATCGCAGATATTTGCCGGTAGAAGCGTCGTAGTCCCAACGGTTATAGATTACGCCTGAATAGCGTACAAACACCTGCATTCCAGGCTTTCCTCCGCTGGGCGCGGTGAGATTGAAGGACATGCCGTCCAGGTTTTGCCGCCCGTTGATTCCCTGCGAGGTGGCATAAGTGCTCAAATCGGCGGTATTTACCACCAGGTAGTTGGCACCGTTCGGGTCATAGCGTTTCAGCGGAGTATTACGGCTTTCGATGACCAGCCGGTTGGCAAACTCCGAATGCAGGAACTGGTTCATTTCAGCGACATAGGCAGAGCCAAAGGCAAATACGGCTTTATAGCCGCGTACCAGGTCAGTGTCAATGAAACGTCCCGAACGGATTGGCCCGACCATATCGGCATCGTTGCTGTAGAATAACGGTGCAAAGCGAGTGGCGCCTTCCTCGGTGTAATACTCAAAAACGATGTCAGCCAGCGAAAGCCCCCACTGTGGGCGAACGTTACGCGGAATGTTCGGGACCTTAATGAGCATCGGGCGGCGATCCAGAAGGGCCGGGTCGGCGACCTGCAGGCCGGTGAGCGGGTCCACATTCGAGGGGAAACCGGACGGGCCGTACCCCTCAGCCGGGTAGACCAGCGTCGGGCTTGGCTGAAGCGACGGGGTCACGGTTGGCGGTTGAGGGGTGGCAGAGGCGAGCGGCGTTCCGATCGGAACTGGAGCTGTAACCGTGGCCGTGGCGGTTGGTCCGCAGCCGGCCAGCAATACTGACAGGGACAAAAATACGTACAATAGTTTCTTCATGTAGTGAAACCTCCTTACAAGAGACGTTATCATACCTCATTTGTTCCGGTTGGGAAGGGAAATATGGTTCTCTGGCATGGCACGGTTTTCACAAACTCGCGGTTTGGGGTGTTGGCGGGCGGCAAAGCCGTCCGCCAACACCCCAAGATCTTCTTCTAGTCGAGGCGGCGTTTGCGAAGCACATCGTCCCCGTAAGGGAATCCCCGTGGGACAAGCCACCACAAGCCGAGGGGGCATCAAGCCCCCATTCGCGGAGCACTCCCGTGGGGCGGCAGTTCCAGCGACAGGACTAGCCGAGCTGGCATTCGCGAAGCACCCCCTTGGGAGGTAAGTCAACATCGGCTGGTAGACGACACGAATCGTCGAATCGCTGGGATCGGCAGTTTCGGCGTTATTACGAAGCCCTGCTGGCACGGCTTTCACAAAGCAAAATGATCGGTTGCAGGATATGGGTCTACGGATGGGTTAGGCTGCAAGGTTGATAGATTACAGCTACCTCGTCACGGTAGATCTCGCACCACAGGTTCTGGTCCTCCAGGGCCTGCAACAAGGCCGGTTGCTCCGTGACAGACGCCATCAGCAGGTTGGCGTCGGTTTCATCGAGCAGGGACTGCCAGTTGTAACGGGCGTTGGTGATGTCTTTGTAGGACTGCCACTGTTCAACCGGGAAGGGTATGAAGCGGGAGTCTATCCAGGGTGGACGGGAGGGCAGGGCAAATTCGAGGTAACTGGCAAAGCCGATCTCGGCCCACAGCGGACCGGGCAGGTTGGGGCGGGCAGCCAGCCATTCTGCCGCGGCGATGGGCGTGTTTTCGGTGACAGACGGCGCCTTCAGCCACCAGGCTATGCGCAGGCCAGGCAGCAGGGCCAGCGGCAGCAGGATAAAGGCCAGGCTGAGGGCCAGGTTGAGCGGCAGGGAGCCGGGTTTTGGGTCGCCCAGGACCCGTTTCTCCCAGTCCGCCAGCATCAGGGAGGTGAGCACCGTCAGGATGAAAACGAACCAGATGACGTAGCGTTCGCCCCACAGTGCCAGGAAGCCGAAGCCAAGGAACCAGGTCCATTCGAGATGGTCGAGTTTGCGGGGCGAGAAAACGGCCAGCAGCGGGAAGGCCAGCAGCCAGAGGAAGAAAATGTTCATCTGCCAGCCGCTGTTGACTGGCGCATGCCATTCGGCGGAAAATTGCTGGGCCGGAAGGGTGAGCGTGTCGTAGACGTACATCCATGCGCCAGGGCCGCGTGGGTTGGCCAGTGTGGCGAGCAGGATCCCGGTAAAAGCCAGGGCCAGGGTGCGCCTGTCGCCGCCTCCGAAGACCAGTGCCGCGCCTGCCAGCAGGATGAGCATGATGAACGAGCCGTGCAGGTTGACCCACAGCAGGCTGAG
>CAIQQN010000175.1 GCA_903873975.1 uncultured Anaerolineales bacterium | reverse complement strand
GCGGCATCCTTGATGCACATCACCAGCAGCGGGTTACTGGGCTGGGCCATCGCTTCCGCTCAACTGGAAAAACGCTACGGGCGGCTGGTCTTGACTTACCTGCTCTCCGTCAGCCTCCACGGCTTGTGGAACGGCTCAGCAATCCTGGCCGTCTATGGCGCGCTGCGAACGATGAACCAGAATATGCAGATTGATCTTCCTGGCGGATTGTTCATACTGGGAGGACTGGGGGTGCTATTCCTGGAACTTGTTTTGTTGCTCACCGCCTTTCCGCTGATCAACCGCCGCCTGCGTCGGCCAACTGCACCCATCTTCTCGCCGGTGCAACCTGATATAATCGCCCCGCCCGCAACAACAAACCCGAGGGAAACTAATGGATTGGATCCTTAATTTAATAAACTTCATCCTGCACATAGACACCTATCTGAACGATATCATAATCCGCTATGGAGCCTGGACCTACGGCCTGCTGTTCTTTGTCATTTTCATGGAGACCGGCTTCGTCGTAACCCCCTTCCTGCCTGGTGATTCGCTCATCTTTGCAGCCTCAACTTTTGCAGCCCGTGGTGCGCTCAACCCATGGCTGATATTCATTCTTATGTCAATCGCTGCCGTTGGCGGGGATACGGCCAATTACTGGATCGGTCACGCCATCGGTGCCAAAGCCTATACCGGTGAGGTCAAGTGGATCAAGAAGGAATACATGGATCGCACCCATGCCTTCTTCGAAAAGCACGGCGGCAAGACCATCTTCCTGGCGCGCTTTGTCCCCATCATCCGCACCTTTGCGCCCTTTGTAGCCGGAGTCAGTGAAATGTCATATGGCTATTTCATCACCTGGAACCTCGTTGGAGGTATCAGCTGGGTGGCAACCTTCACCCTGCTCGGATACTTCTTCGGCAATATCTCCTTCGTCAGGGACAACTTTGAACTGGTCATCATTGCCATCGTACTCATCTCGCTCGTCCCGGCGGTGGTGGAAGCGTTGAAAGCCAGGAGAGATATCAAGAAACAAGGTTAAAGAGTGGTGAGTAAGAAAACAAGAAGGTCTCCTCTTCAGGAGACCTTTCGTTTTATACTAGAATACCAGCAAATGTCATTGCTTGATCCCCAAGAAGCGCGGATACCAGTACCACAACGCGTCTGCCGCCGGCTTACCGTGGACAGACGCCGAGGCATCCTGCAACACCACCGGCGGGTAATAGCCCCGGCTGACAAAGCCACTCACCCAGGTCCGCTCGTTGACAGCCATCAATAATGCCTGGTATATATCCGCCTGCGCCACCAAATTGACCGGCGCCTGTATGCCGCCCGGCTGGAACAATGCACTTATAGGCAGCGAAGCACTGGCTGCGTTGTCAGCCGAAGGGTAGGGCACCGCAAGGATAACCGGTTTTTGCAGCGCAGACTGGAAGGGCTGAATATCCGTGTCGAGTAACTGCCCGGCATCAGCTTTTAACTGGTCCACACTGGAGCCGTTGAGCGGGGCATACCAGAGCAGGTATACACCGTCCAGGTCCTTGGCAAAATCCGGGGTGGCTTGCAATCCCCCGGGATAAGACAAGGCCCAGTACACGCTGCCCTTGAAGCGGCTGCGGACATCGGTGATAATCGCCTGCCAGCGCGCCTCCGCATCCGCCGGAACACCGGAACTAACCCCGTTGATCCGGCCATCGGGTAAAGCCGGAGCAACCCAATCCCCTCCCAGGATGAGGGCCTGGGCACCTGATTTCGTCGCCAGGTCAGCATGGGTGGCAGCAAAAGCCAAATAACGGTCAAACCAAGTCTTCCACCAGGCTGCATCGCGCGGAGCGGAAGTCCACCAAGCTGTAAGATCGGCAGGCAAATTCACTGCTGGGAAAAGAGCCACGTTCAGGTTGGCAGCCCGGGCGCTACTGACAGTATCGAGGGTGTCGGCCCACAGCGGGTCCACACCGGGGACAGGGGAAAAGACGAATGGCGCCGTCCGACCAACGGTCCAGGAAGGGGTAAGCACCAGCCAGTTGGCGTAAAGGCCCTCTACATTCTGGATGGCCAGCGGGATCCAGGCCTGCCAGGTCGGGTCGTAATCAGACTGGAACTCCACACCTGCTATGAATCCCTGCCGCGCCGTCACTGGGTATCCGACCTGCGCAGCGGGTGCAGTGTTCTGCAGCCAGGTCCAGGCGGAGACGGTGTCCTGTAAATCCTGCGGAGCCAGGCTGGTGGAGACCGGGCGCCCGGGATGACCGGCGGATGTTTGTACATCGTCGGCAATCCCGCACTGGTCATTGCGACAATAACGGTATCCAAAATCGCCGAGCATATTGAGCGGGCTGTAGAGCTGGTATGCCCATTGATTGCTACCAAGCGACCACATCGGGATGGGCTCGGTCCAGCCGTAGGGATTGAACTGGATCGAGACTACGTCGGTGACCGGAGTGTTGGCCGGAACGCTGACCTCGAACAGGATGGGCGACGAAGGTCCTGCCTGCCAGGTCTGAACGGAATCCTGAACCTGGACCGGGGTCGACGAAGCCGGGACTATCATCTGCCGGACAACAAACGAGCCATCGGTGGCATGCTCGGCATTCCAGAAGCCATCGCCGAGGGTGTATTTGTAAAGGATATCGGCACCGGCAGGGAGCATGAGCGAGAGCGTTGAACGGCCATCCTGTAACGGGGACAGCAACGGCATCCGGGTGGTGACAGTGCTCAAGCCGCCCTGCAAATCACCAAAGGTATTGCCCAACTGGTACAGGTTTCCGGCCAGACGGATGGGGGCATTTTGGATCGTATTGGCCGGAACGGATAATGTGAAGATGACATTGACCATCTGCGCAGGGGTAAGCGAGAGCGCAACCGGGGTGCTCTGCCCCACATCGACGCGGGCACCCTGCTGGAAGGTCTGGTACGCGCCATCAATGGCATAGGCCACCAGGTTATGTGTTCCAACAGGGAGGCTTTCAAAGACGAATGAGCCGGTCGAATCGGCCAATGTCTGCTGCCCGCCTGCGGCGATAAGAATGTTCGGAATGGGATTATTGTTGGAGGAATCCACCACATGGCCGGTCAGCCGCCCGGAGGGACTGGAGAAAAGGCTGTCGCTCCACGAGGCGACCACATCCTCCACCGCCCCGGGACCAGTGACATCGTACATACGGTATCGCACCGGTTTGTCGAACGAGTCATCCTCCAGAACCGGGATCGTACCCTGGCGGATGTAGCGGTATTTGACAATGCTGTTCATGGCAAAGGGGATGGCAACTGTGTAGTGTAATGTGTCCATACCCTGCATGGCATAATTGATGGCGTTCCATCCCAGGCCGGTAACTTCGTCAACCACTGACAGGTATAAAGTCTCGCCTGCCAGCAATGGCGAGGGCAGCGACACTTGGAAATTTACCGCCGCGGAAGGCTGAGGGGTGCTCGTTGGTCCCGAAGGCAGGGAGGGTGTGCTGGTGGGCGAATTAATTCCTGGAATATTCAGCAAAGAAAAAGTACAGCCATTGAGCAACAGGACAAGGACGCTCACCAGAGACAACAGTCTGCGAGTTGAAGGATGAACAGGTTGAAAATGCATACCCCTCCTTTCGGTAACTGCCAAATTAATCCATTTATGCATCCGGTTTCTTAGGCTGCAAAAATTGCACGACCTCATTTTCGTGCTCGGCCAGGCTGCCCAAGACGCCATTGACGAAACGCGGGGCGCTGTCGGAGCCGAAGGCTTTGGCCAGCTCAACCGCTTCATTGATTGCCACTTTGACCGGCGTGTCGCGCTGTGCGGCAAACTCCCAGGTGGCAATACGCAGGATATTCCGGTCAATGGCTGCAATCTGGTCAAGCGGCCATTCAGGCGCATACCGGGCGATCACCTTGTCCAATTGTTCACGAAGGGGGAGGACACCAAAAATAATCTGACGAATAAACTCCGCCAGTTCGTCGGGAAATGGTTCCTCCTCCAAGCGGTCCTGGATGACCTGCACTGGAGGATGGCCCACCATGTCAACTTCGTAAAGTGCTTGCAGAGCAGTGCCACGCGCCCTGGTACGTGCTTTCATAAATAGTTATGCCTCGGTACTGTAATCAATATCCTCGATGTGAATGTTGACGTGCCCGACCTCCAGGCCGGTCATCTCGGCGATGGCGCGCGCCACTGTCTGCTGGACCGTTCGGCTGACTTCACGGATGTTGACATCACTATCCAGTACCAGGTAAAGGTCAACAAAGGCGTTACTATCTTCTACCACTATCCGTACCCCGTCATTGCCGCGCCCGAGCAGGCTATTTACACCGCCTTTGACAGGCGCCATACGCTTGACGCCTTCAACTTCCAAAGCGGCCATACGGGCGATGGTTAGCAATACTTCCGGGGTGAGAGTGGTCTTACCGGCAGAACGATAATCGGTCATCGTACCTCCTCACAGATTGGGGGATTATATCACCTGTAATAACACCTTATTTCCGTTTCGGCAGCAGGCCCAGTCCCAATGCCAGCCCGCCAAGCACATCCAATGCCCCGGCGAACAGGAAAGCATCCTGCCAGAAACGCATCGGGAACAGGCGGATGAGCGTATCGGAGTACAGGAATTGCCAGGAATTGCCACTGAAGAACAACTCATGGAAAACCGTGAAGAACTGCCAGAAACTGATCCCGGCGAAAATGCCGATGACCGCCACCAACCCGACCGCCAGCCAGCCGCCGCGCCAGACGCCGCAAACATAATCCGCCCACCACCCACCGAAACGCGCCCACAACCCGAGGCCGAGCACCAGGAACCAGACGCCGTACCCAACCCACAGCACCGGTTGGACAACATTCTTGACATCCTGCATGTGGCTCAGTTCGCGTCCGTTGAAAAGCGGAGAGCCGTCCGGGAAAGTCAGGTCGCCGAGGAAGGAAATGCCGGTGTTGTTGAGCAAATAGTCAATCGAAATTCTCGACCATTGCAAGCGATCCTGGAGAGTAAAACCATACTCGTCCGCCGGGAAGCCCGGCGTGCGGTACTCAATTTCGGGAAAGGCATGGGTCAACAGGAGCCGCACGCCAAGAAAAGTCAACGCGACCGGAAGAAGGATGGTGACAAACCACGAAAACACTTTTTGCAGGCTGCTCATTGCATGTTCTCCATTTCACCTTGCAGGATAAAGTTCAGGATCATGGTATTCGTTATCCACTCAATCGGTGAACGGTCATCTGTGAAAAT
>CAIQQN010000174.1 GCA_903873975.1 uncultured Anaerolineales bacterium | reverse complement strand
GGACCTGGTGCGCATCCGCGTGCGCCCGTACTATCTCTACCAGTGCGACCTGGTGCATGGCGCCGGGCACTTCCGTACTGCCGTTGCCAAGGGGATCGAGATCATGGAAGGCCTGCGAGGACACACGTCAGGGTTTGCCGTCCCGAATTATATGATCGATGCGCCTGGCGGTGGAGGCAAGATCCCGGTCACGCCCAATTACCTGCTCTCGATGTCAGACCACAAGGTCATCCTGCGCAATTTCGAGGGCTACATCACCACCTACGAGGAACCGACCGACTATACCCCCGACATGGCTGCCAGGTTCAAGGGGATCAAACGCCCCGAACCGGGACAGGAAGGCCTCACCGCCCTGTTGGATGGCGAAAAGATGTTCATCAAGTCCGAGGGCTTCGACGAAGTCCACGACCGGCATGGGGTCCAGCACCGGCTCAAGGACGATTCCAAGTGGAAGCCTCTGGGCATCGGATCGGGCGAAGAAAAAGAGACTTGAGATTTGAACAATAAGTGTGCCTGACAAATCCTTGCTCTAGGCGGCGTCCCCGCCGCTGAGGATGGCGGCGGGAGCAGGTTTTGTTAGGGGCTCTAAGTAATCAAAAAAACAAAGAGCTGGACGTCCAGCTCTTTGTTTTTTTACCTCTCCAAGTCTTTCAGGTTATCCTTTTTTTACCCTCCCCGCCGCCGCGAACCCGGCAGCGAGCGCCTTGTGGTTCATCTCCTCGGTGCCGCGCGGGGCGCGGGCGAGGACGGCTTTTTCCAGAGCCTGTCGCGAAACCACTTTCGTCAACCCAACCAGCACGCCCAGGGCAACCGTATTGGCCGTGATGACCCGGCCGGTGGACTCGAACGCCATTTTCGTGATGGGCAGGCGGATGGCCTTGGGAACGCTGCTGGAGTTCACTTTGTCTGCGTCCACGATCAGCAGGCCGGTTGGCTTGACGGTGGAGGCAAATTTCCTGAATGCCTCCTGGCTCAATGTCACCACCACGTCTGGCAGCAGCACTTCGGGGTGGTCGATCTCACCGGATGAAATGATCACCTCGGACTTGCTGGCGCCGCCGCGCGCTTCCGGTCCATAACTCTGCGACTGGACCGCGTTCCGGCCCTCGTAGATGGTGGCTGCTTCGGCCAGGATGATGCCGGCCAGGATCATGCCCTGCCCGCCTTCGCCAGCCAGCCGGATCTCGGTTCGCTCAACCATTTTCGTGGTAGTCCCGGTTCTGGCGGTGTAGTCCCGGTTCCCGGACGGGGCACGGGAGCCGGTCATAGCTCACCTCCCTGGACGCGGGTGATCAGATTGGCATAAACCTGCGTGTACTGCGGGCGCTCAATGTCAATGAATTTTCCGCGCACGATCTTGGTATTGGCCGCTTTTTCCTCCGGCGTGAGCCTGTCAAGAGCGGATTGGGGGATGCTGTTGTCTTTCAGGGCGCGCATCATGTCGGCGGCGGTGCCGAGCTTGTTCAGGCGGCCAAAGGTGGTGTGGCAATAGGAGACTGCCTCGATCACGCTGAAACCATCCTTGGCAATGGCCTCGGCCAGGTACTTGTCCAGCTCGACGGCGTGGTAGACGGTGGAGCGGGCAACATAGGTGGCGCCGGCGGCAATGGCCAGGTCGCAGATGGGGAAGGGCGGCTCGATGTTGCCATAGGGAGCAGTGGTGGTGCGTCCGCCCAGCGGGGTGGTCGGGCTGTTCTGGCCTCCGGTCATGCCGTAGATGGCGTTATTGACCACCAGGGCGGTGATGCCCAGGTTGCGCCGGGCTGCGTGGATGAAGTGGTTCCCGCCGATGGCCAGGGCGTCGCCGTCGCCCATGATGGCGATGACTTTCAGGTCCGGGCGGGCGATCTTTAGGCCGGTGGCAAAGGCCAGGGCGCGCCCGTGGGTGGTGTGCAAGGTGTTGAAGTCCAGGTAGCCCGGCATGCGCGCCGTACAACCGATGCCAGCCACCAGTGCCACCTTGTCATTATCCAGGCCGAGGCGGTCAATGGCGCGAATGAGAGCGCCCATCACAATGCCGATGCCGCAGCCGGAGCACCAGATGGTGGGGAATTTCCTCTTCTTGGTGAGTTTCTGAAGCACCTCGCTGCGTTCGAACCAGTTCTCTTGTGGGATGAGTGCTTCTTCGGATTCCATCCCGTGGACTTGCAGAACAGTTTCATCCATGATTTAACCCTCCATTGCATCCAGGACCATCTGCGGCGTGACCATCTCGCTGTTGGCGAGGCCAACCCGCCTGACCTTCTTCCGTCCGACCATGCGCTCGACCTCGTAGGCCAGTTGTCCCAGGTTCATCTCCGGGACGATGATCCGGTCAACGCGCTCGCCCAGGGCTTCCACTTGTTTCTCGGGGAAAGGCCAGATGGTGAACAGGGTCAGCATATCCACTTTCTTGCCTTGGGCACGGGCCAATTTCAAAGCATGGCGCGCCGTGCGGGCCGAAGCGCCGTAGGACAGGAAGGCAACCTTCGCCCCTGCTTGGTAATCTTCTTCGACCAGGGTAATATCGTCAATGTGTTTATCCAGCTTGGTGTTGACGCGTTCCAGCCAGGGGTCGATCTCGGCCAGGTTCTGGGTGGGGAACCCGTCCTCATTATGGAACAGGCCGGTGATGTGGTAACGGTAACCAACGCCAAAAGGTGCTAGCGGTGGGACCCCATCCGGGGTGTTGCGGAAGGCTTTGAAGGTGGCGGGGTTCTCGGTCACGTTGTGCTCAAAGATCTTGATGGTATTGAAGTCGGGCAGGTCGACCGGCTCGCGCATGTGGCCGACGATCTCGTCTGTCAGCAAAATGACCGGGGTGCGGTACTTCTCGGATAGGTCGAAGGCTTTCACCGTCAGGTCAAAGGCCTGGCGGACGGAGATCGGGCTGAGGGCAATGATGGGATGGTCGCCGTGTGTGCCCCAGCGGGCCTGCATCACATCGCCCTGGGAGGCCGCGGTGGGCTGGCCGGTGGAGGGTCCGAGACGCTGCACGTCCACCACCACGCACGGGATCTCGGTCATGGCGGCGTAACCGATGTTCTCCTGCATGAGCGAAAACCCGGGGCCACTGGTGGCGGTCATGGACTTGAGCCCGCCGACCCGCGCCCCGATGATGGCGGCCATGCTGGCGATCTCGTCTTCCATTTGGATGAATTTTCCGCCCACTTTGGGCAGTTCGCGCGAGAGGATCTCGGCCACTTCCGTGGAGGGCGTGATTGGGTAGCCCGCATAAAAACGGCAACCGGCGGCAATGGCGCCCCAACCGATGGCGTCGTTCCCTTGCATTAATTTGACAGCCAAAGCGGCCTCCTATGCGTAGTAACGACTTTAGTCGTTGCTACATTCGTTACTAATCCAATTTCCTGACCACGATCGCCAGGTCAGGGCAGTGGGTATCGCAGAAATGGCATGCGTTGCACTTCTCCGGAGCCACAATGCGCGGGTGGTCTTCGTCCTCATCCATGGCAAGTACCTTGGTAGGGCAGAATTCGACGCAAAGGGAACAGCCCTTGCACCAGGTGGCATAGATAAGCACCTCGCCGCGCGGGCCTTTTTTGGCGGGCAGAGCCACGTTCTGTGGCTGACTTGGAACAGCAATCACTTCAGGCATGATCCACCTTTTCCAATAAGGGATAGGGCTATTGCAGCATGATTGTAGCCCATTCGAGAGGCGTTTGTAATAGAAGAATGTATTGATTCGATAATAACATCCGTTCTGCTTTTGTTCCCTTGGGAATCGCCGTGGCGGCGGGGTAAATAGGGGGTTTGGGCGGGCTTTGCCCGCTCGGGATCTCACTATTTCCTTGCCTGATTTCACAGTGGAAAAGAAACGAAAAAAGGGCTGCAGGGGGCGCGCAGCGCCCCCTGCAGCCCTTTTTTCGCACATTAGAGTCCTTCTTTTCGAAGACCGGACTCTGGCTGTATAATGGAACCGAAACCCCTACAAATCCCCCAAGGAGGGCAGCATGTTCATCCAGAAAGACGAGTGGAAAAAAGAGAAGCACATGCCGGTTATTGAAGTCCCGGCGCAGGTGAAGGCGGGCGAGGCCTTTCAAGTAAAGGTC
>CAIQQN010000173.1 GCA_903873975.1 uncultured Anaerolineales bacterium | reverse complement strand
GCAATCGTTTTTCCACATCCGGCGGCAGGTCCGAAGAGGTGCGGCGGATCAGTTCGAGGATCTCATTGGTCAGGTCACGCATAGGACCTCCATGATAGGGTTGAATGTCTTCCTTATATCATACTCAATATTAATTAAAATTCGAGTTACAAAGCGCGGGGAATGGCAGGCCAAAGCTCATAATAAAAAAACCTCCTGCAGAAAGCTGCGGGAGGTTGACCTTGAATGCATTCTCTAAGGCGCGTACACGTAGAAGTTCTTGAAGAGGATATCCGTTCCGGACGTGTCGTAGGTGGCAGCCACCAATCCGACATCGCCTCCTGTGTAAGAGCTGTCGGTCGCCGTGGCGACCTGGGTCCCGTTGGCATAGAGAGTCAGGTTGTCACCGATGCAATCCACGCGGATATGGTTGGTTGCCGTGCCCGGATTGATGCCATTGACCTGCGGCATTTTCCCGTCAGCGGAAGAGATTACCGTGGACGTTCCATTCACTTCTTTGATGACACCGGCGTAGCCATCGCTGGTGATGTAGAATTTGTAATAATTATCCACGTCCTGGTAACGGCACATGACGCCGAAGGCATTGTCATCCGGGCCGCCCAGCTTGGTGGCGTCCACCTCAATGCGGACATCGCTCTGGAATACTTTGGAGGGGTTGGCCCACTTGTTCATTGAGGTCGCAGTGACATGGATTTCATAACCGCCATTGGCATAGTCGGTGAGTCCGTTCTGGGTTGAACTGTGATCCCAACCGCTGTTGACATCGGAGAAATCATCGTGGAACAGGATCTGCTGGCTGTTACCGCCTCCACCGACGGGTGTTTGAGTGGCGGGGGTCGAAACAGTGGTGGAGCTGCAGGCCAAAGCGGCCAGGACCAGAACCGCCAATGCAAAGAACACTTTTTTATTCATTGTTCCTCCATTAGAATTTGAGATTGAGAGTAATTTCATGAAGTATACCTGAAATAAGCATTGTTGCAAGGAGGTTTTGTGGCGTAATACTTGTGTTGGAAGCCACGCCCTGTCCTTGACAAAAGTACTCCATAAGCGATAGAGTAAATCCCATGCTTGAAGAAACCGCTCTCCCAGTTGAGATTCTCACGATGATTCGCAGCGCCCTGGCCGAAGATATTGGCCCGGGCGATGCGACCACGAACAGCATCGTCCCCGCCGAAGCAACCATGCATGGCCAGATCATAGCCAAACAAGACGGCGTGATCGCCGGGCTGGACGTGGCGCAGGTCGTCTACCAGATGGTGGACGCGCAGGTGGATTTTCGACCGCAAGTAGACGAAGGGCTACACGTGACAGACCGCCTGGTACTGGCGCTCGTCTCGGGGCGAACCCGCAGTCTGTTGACCGCCGAACGGACCGCGCTCAACTTCCTGGGGCGCATTTCCGGCATCGCCACCCTGACGCGTTCCTTCGTGGAGGCTGTTGCCGGGACGAAAGCGGTCATCCTCGACACGCGCAAGACCGCGCCAGGATTGCGCGCAGTGGATAAACTGGCTGTCCGGCGCGGGGGCGGTCAGAACCACCGCATTGGCCTGTATGATATGGTTCTCATTAAAGACAACCACATTGATTACGCCGGATCCATCACCGTCGCGGAGAAACGCGCCCGCGCAGGCGCGCCGGGCCTGATGATCGAAGTCGAAGCCCGCAGCCTGGAGGATGTGCGCGAAGCCCTCACCATCGGGGTGGAACGCATCCTGCTCGATAATATGACGCCCGAAAGCATGGCTGAGGCCGTCCGGATAACGGCGGGCCGCGTAAAACTGGAAGCCAGCGGCAACGTCACACTGGAAACCGTCCGCGAGATCGCCGAGACAGGCGTGGACTACATTTCCGTCGGGGCGTTGACCCATTCGGCGAAGGTATTTGATGTGAGTTTTGATTACCTCGGGTAGCGTCGGCGGCATCCCCCCGGACGCAAGCCATACGCATCTAAAAGAATAATGGTAAGGAGATTTGATGAATTCGAACGAAATGTACGAAAAAATGAAATCCAAGCTCAGCCGCATTGTCCCCGACGTGGAACTGCGTTACAAGGCTGAGATTGCAGTAGAGATC
Organism: uncultured Anaerolineales bacterium; assembly: GCA_903873975.1. Lineage (GTDB taxonomy): Bacteria > Chloroflexota > Anaerolineae > Anaerolineales > Villigracilaceae > UBA877. The sequence continues at coordinate 3,392 of CAIQQN010000173.1, read as the reverse complement.
AACGAACTTAAGATTCAGCGCAATGCCGTTATCCTGGGTCACAACTACATGGAACCAGCCCTGTTCCACTCCATCCCGGATTTCACCGGGGATTCGCTCGATCTCAGCCGCAAGGCCGCCCAGACAGATAAGGATGTCATCGTCTTTTGCGGCGTCAGGTTCATGGCTGAAACCGCCAAGATTTTAAACCCGACAAAAACCGTACTCCTGCCTGCCACCAAAGCTGGATGCTCCCTGGCGGAATCCATCACCGCCGCGGACGTGCGCGCCTTGAAAGCGAAATTCCCCGGCGTGCCGGTGGTGACCTATGTGAACACGTATGCGGACGTGAAAGCCGAGTCCGATATTTGCTGTACCTCCAGTAACGCGGCGGCAGTGGTCGAGTCGCTGCATGCCGAGACGGTCATCTTCCTGCCGGACGAGTACCTGGCAAAGAACGTGGCGCGCGAGACCGGGAAGCACATCATCTTTCCTTCCCCGCGCCTGCTTGCCGGAGAGTCGGCGGAGGAGGAGGGCGGTGTAAAGCTGGACTACCAGCTCATTGGCTGGCGGGGCCGGTGCGAGGTCCATGAGAAGTTTACGGTCAAAGACATCGAAACCGTGCGCGCCCAGTTCCCGGATGTGGTCATCCTGGCCCACCCGGAATGCAGTCCTGAGGTCACCAGTGCAGCGGACTTCTCCGGCTCGACCAACGCCATGATACGCTATGTCCAGCAGTCGAAAGCCCCCCATTATCTGCTGTTGACCGAGTGCGCCATGGGCGACAATGTTGCGGCCGCCAACCCGGAGAAGGATATGCTGCGCCTGTGTATGGTGCGCTGTCCACACATGAACATGATCACGATGGAAGACACGCGGGATGCGCTCAAGTTCAACCGTTATATCATCGAGGTACCGGAGGATATCCGGGTGAAGGCATACCGGGCAGTTGATAGAATGATAAAGATCGGATGAACAGAGGAGTAGAGAAAAGAGGGAAGAGAATAAAGGAAAGGTAAAAACACTTAGCCCTGACTGCCATCTATTCTCTGCTCTCTGATATCTGGCTTATGAAAACAACAGACGTACTCATCATCGGCTCCGGGATTGCCGGAGCGACCGCCGCCTTGAAACTGGCGAAGAACCCGCAGCGGCGCATCATCCTCATCACCCGCGAGCCTGACCCGCAAGAATCCAACTCACGCTATGCCCAGGGTGGGATCATCAGTCGTGGGCTGGACGACAGCGCCGACCTGCTGGTTGCAGACATCCTGGCGGCGGGTGCAGGAGCATCCCTGCCCAAAGCGGCGCGCATCCTGGCCGAGGAAGGACCGGACCTGCTGCAGGAAGTCCTGGTCGAAACGGCGGGCATCACTTTCGACCGCGAAAAGGACGGCGACATCGAATATGGACAGGAAGGTGCGCACTCGCGGCGACGCATCCTGCATGTGGGTGACGGGACCGGAAGGGCCATCATGCAAGGGTTGATCGCTACGCTGCAGAAATATCCGAACGTGGAACTGCTGACCGAGGCCACCGCCGTGGACCTCATCACCTATCCCCACCACTCGCGCGACCCGCTGGCAGCCTATAAACCGATCACCTGCCACGGCGCGTACGTCTTTGACCGCAAGGGGAAAGCCGTCCACCGCACGCTGGCGGCTGTGACCATCCTTGCCACTGGCGGTATCGGCCGCGTTTACCGCAACACCACCAACCCGCCCGGTGCGCGCGGCGACGGCCTGGCAATGGCCTCGCGGGCCGGGGCACGTATAACGAACGCCGAGTATGTCCAGTTCCATCCCACCGCCCTCTCAGTGCCGGGAGCGGAGGGGTTCCTCATCAGCGAAGCAGTGCGCGGCGAAGGCGGCATTCTGCTCACGCCTGACGGCCAACCTTTCATGGAAAAATATTCCCCCGAGTGGAAAGACCTGGCCCCGCGCGACGTGGTGGCGCGTGCCATCCATACCGAGATGGAAGCCCACGATTACTCCTACGTTCTGCTTGACATCGCCTCGCGCATGCCGGCCGCGAAAATCAAGGCCCGCTTCCCCAACATCTATTCCGAGTGCAAGCGCGTCGGCATTGATATCACCCGCGAGTCAGTCCCGGTCGTACCGGCGGCGCACTACTTCTGCGGCGGCGTGGCCGTGGACGAGTGGGGCCGCTCCAGCATAGCCAACCTGTACGCGGTGGGCGAAGTCTCCTGCACCGGGCTGCACGGGGCGAACCGCCTGGCTTCGACCTCTTTATTGGAGGGATTGGTCTGGGGGGTGCGCGCAGCAGGCGATATCGAATCCCGTTTCACTGCGCACCCTCAGCCTGCCATCCCGACCCGCGACGACATTCCCGCCTGGGACGAATCCAACCTGACGCAGGACTCTGACCCGGCCCTCATCCAGGGGGACATGCAGACCATCCAGAACATCATGTGGCACTACGTGGGCCTGGTCCGCTCCGGCGACCGGCTCTCGCGCGCCATCCGCGAACTGCGCCACCTGCAGAACGAGATCGAAACTTTCTACCGCAAGACCAAACTGAGCGATGGTCTCATCGGCCTGCGCAACGCGGTCGAAGTAGGCCTGGTCATCGGCCAGGCGGCGCGGCATAACCGCCAGAGCCGTGGATGTCATTACCGGGTGGACAGTGTGGACGGGGGAGATCGGTTGTTGTAAAAAAATTAATCTGGAAACTAAAAGAGACGGTCGCCACCCGTCTCTTTTTTCGTTAAAACCCGGTTTACATTTTATCGTTGGGTTTGGATTCTATTTCTTTCAATTCTCCGGTGGCAATGAAGATCGTCCGCTCGCAGATATTGGTGACGCGGTCGGCGAGACGTTCCAGGTTGTGCGCCACCCATAGCAGCCAGTTGGCGCGCTCGATGGTCTTTGGATCCTGGATGACGAACATCATCAACTCGTGGTAAATCTGCGTATAGAGTTCGTCCACCTCATCGTCTTCGGCGGGGATGATACGGGCGGTCTCCACGTCTTCGTTGATGAAAGCTGTCAGGGCGCGGTGCAACATGTCGGCGCCTTTCTGTGCCATGCGCGGGATGTCTATCAACGGTTTGAGTAGAGCCTGGTCGCCTATGCGGATGCTGACGGTGGCGATGCCCTTGGCGTAATCGCCCATGCGCTCCAGTTCACCGCTGACCTCGAGGATGGAAGCCAGCAGGCGCAGGTCGTGGGCCATGGGTTGCTGGGTGGCGATGACGATCATAACCTGTTCTTCGATGGCATAACGTTTGGCGTTGACCTGATCGTCCATTTCCCGGATGTGGCGGGAGGCATCCAGGTCGCGTTTCTTGAGAGCTTCCACCGACCCAAGGATCTGCTGTTCGACCATGCTGCCAAGCACAAGAAGTTCGTCTTTCAAATGCTGGATTTCTGTTTCAAAGGTTTTTCGCATCG
>CAIQQN010000172.1 GCA_903873975.1 uncultured Anaerolineales bacterium | reverse complement strand
TGTCCGAGGCAGAGGCGCAGATTGAATCAGAGCGCTGTCTGCGCTGCGGAGTGTGCTCGGAATGTCTGGAATGCCTGTCAGCCTGCGAACGCGGCGCCATCAACCACGACATGCCCGACGAGCACCTCGACCTGCAAGTGGGCACCATCATTCTGGCCACCGGCTTCAAGGACTTCGACCCGTCCCGCGTGCCCGAACTGAACTACGGCAAACTGCCCAACGTGCTGACTGCGCTCGAATTCGAGCGCCTCATCAATGCCAGCGGACCTACCAGCGGCAAGGTGCTGCTCAAGGACGGCAAGCCGCCCAAGTCCGTGGCGGTCATCCACTGCGTCGGCAGCCGCGACGCGCGTTTTCACGAATACTGCTCGCGTGCCTGCTGTATGTACTCGCTCAAGCTCTCGCAGTTGGTGCATGACTACGTGGGTGCGGAAGTGCACGAGATCTACCGTGACATGCGTTCGTTCGGGAAGGGCTACGAGGAGTTCTACAACCGCACCGAGAAGATGGGCGTTCATTTCTATCATGGCAAGGTCAAATCCATCAAGAAGAGCGGCAGCAAGCTGCGCGTGAGTTGGGACGAATCCTTTTATGGACAACCGGATCAGGTGGAAGTGGAGATGGTGGTGCTGGCGACGGGTTTCGAGCCGCAGGCGGATGCCGGGGCGGTGGCGGCACAGTTTGGCATCAGCCGCAGCCGGGACGGTTTCTTCCTGGAACGGCACCCGAAGCTTGCGCCGGTGGAAACAACCAGCGAAGGCATTTATCTCGCCGGAACCTGCCAATCGCCCAAGGACATCCCCGACAGTGTGGCCCAGGCGGGAGCGGCGGCAGCGGCTGCCCTTTCGCTAATGGACCAGGGCACGATTGAACTCGACCCGTCCATTGCCGAGGTGAACCTCCAGTTGTGTGCCGGGTGCGGACAGTGTGTGGCCGCCTGTCCATACAAAGCCATCGAGTTGGAGAAGAACGTTGCCAGGATCAACGGCTACCTGTGCAAGGGCTGCGGCACGTGTGCGGCAGCCTGCCCCAACAAGGCCATGTCCCTCATCCATTATAACGATCGTCAGATTGTTGCGGAGATTATTGGAGTTCTGGCAGTGTAATAATGTATTTGACCCATTTGTCACATCATCTAATTATGAAATCAGTTACAAAAAACACTTGTTTTAATTGAGGAATTAGGCAAAATTAGTAAAATTAGTAAAATTATATGGAACTCCGCCAAGAATTAGCATGGTATCTCTTTCTCCATTATTCATAGGTTCCGCAAAGGAGGATGTCGAATGAAGACACCCGTTGGAGGGCTGGCGCAAAGTGATGCACGCATCGGTGTTTATATCTGCCACTGCGGCACAAACATCGCAGGCGTTGTGGATGTGGAGACGGTCAGCAAATTCGCATCCACACTCAACAATGTTGTCGTCGCCCGTCACTATGCCTACATGTGTTCCGATCCCGGTCAGACGCTTATCAAGGATGACATCAAGAACGAGGTATTGAACCGTGTCGTTGTGGCTTCCTGTTCGCCGCTGATGCATGAACCGACCTTCCGTAAGGCTTGCGCTGACGGCGGGTTAAACCCCTTCCTGTTCCAGATGACCAACATCCGCGAGCATTGCTCGTGGGTCACAGCAGACCCGGTCGCTGCCACCGAAAAAGCAAAATACTTGGTAGCAGCTGCCGTGGGTCGAGTTACCTGGCAGACCCCGCTTGAGATGCGCCAGGTCGCCGTAAAGCAATCGGCGCTGGTGGTCGGCGGGGGCATTGCCGGGATCGAGGCAGCCCTGCGCCTGGCTGACTCGGGCAAGCATGTTTATCTCGTCGAGCGCGAGCCGTCCATCGGTGGGCATATGTCCCGCTTGTATAAAACCTTCCCGACATTAGATTGTGCGGCCTGAATACTTACACCGAAAATGGTGTCCGTCGGACGCCATCCCAACATCACACTGATGAGCTACAGCGAGGTCGAGAAGGTCGCTGGATACGTTGGCAACTTCACCGTGACCGTGCGCCGGAAGCCGCGCTATGTCAACGAAGATCTGTGCACTGGCTGCGGAACGTGCATGGAAAAATGCCCGTGGAAGAAAATTCCATCCGAGTTCGACCTCGGGCTGGGCAATCGTCCGGCAATCTATTATCCCTTCCCGCAAGCGGTGCCACGCGTCCCGGTCATTGACACGATCAATTGTGCCTATTTCAAGAATGGGAAGTGCCGCGCTTGTGAGAAGTTCTGCACGGCCAATGCGATTGATTTCGAGCAGAAGGACCAGCACATTGACATCGAGGTCGGGACCATCATCCTTGCCACTGGCTTCCATGATTTCGACCCGGCGCGTGCTCCACAGTATGGCTACGGCGTCCTGCCGAACGTGGTGACTGGCATGGAGATGGAACGGCTGATCAACTCTGGCGGTCCGACAACCGGCAAGGTACTGCTCAAGAACGGCGAAAAGCCAAAAAAGGTTGCCGTTCTGCACTGCGTAGGTTCGCGCGGCAAAGAGCATGAATATTGCTCACGGGTCTGCTGCATGTACTCTCTCAAACTGGCGACACTCATCCGCGAGTATGTTGACGCCGATGTGGTCGAGTTCTACCGTGACATGCGCGCGTTCGGCAAGGATTACGAAGGATTTTTCCACCGCGCCGAAGGGCACGGGGTACAATTCGCCCGCTTCAACGGGGACCTCCGCGTCGAGCAGAGGAATGGGAATCTAGCTGTCCTGGCGACCGACGTCTACACCGGCCAGCCAGTCGAGACCGCGGTAGACATGGTGGTGCTTGCCACCGGCATGGAAGCGCAAGCCGACCAGCACGAGGTCGGTACACGCTTCGGGGTCAGCTACAGCCCGGATGGATTCTTCCTCGAGAGGCACCCCAAACTGGCCCCGGTCGAAACGACCACCGACGGCGTCTTCCTGGCGGGCGCCTGCCAGGGGCCGAAGGACATCCCAGACAGCGTAGCGCAGGGCGGAGCTGCTGCTGCGGCGGCTCTCTCATTGATGGACCACGGCTCCGTGGAATTGGAGCCATTCACGACCCACGTGGATGCCGAACGATGCGGTTCATGCCGCACCTGTGAGGGACTGTGTCCCTATGGCGCCATCGCGATGGTTGAATGGAACGGCAAACTGGTTGCGCAGGTCAACGAGGTACTGTGCAAGGGCTGTGGAGCCTGTGCGGCGGCCTGTCCAGCCGGCGCGGCCATGCAGAGCGGTTTTACCAACGAACAAGTATTGGCAGAAATTGAAGGTATTTTGGCGTTGGTAGGGGTGATTCATGAAATACCCCTACAGGTGTTGGCATGAACCTCTCGAAGATCAAGACCGGTGTCTACATCTGCCACTGCGGGACGAACATTGCAGCGACAGTGGATGTGGAAGCGGTAGCCGAATTTGCCCGTGGCTTGGAGGGAGTGGCAATCGCCTGCGACTACACCTACATGTGCTCAGACCCCGGACAGAACCTGATCAAACAGGATATCGCCGAACATGGCTTGAACCGGGTGGTGGTGGCCTCCTGCACGCCGCTGATGCACGAACCGACCTTTCGACAGGCGTGCGCCGAAGGCGGGCTGAACCCATTCTTCTTCCAGATGGCGAATATCCGTGAGCATTGCTCGTGGGTGGTGGATGACCGAGCACAAGCCACCGACAAGGCCAGGTCATTGGTTGCTGCAGCGGTGGAGCGTGTACGTTATCACCACTCGCTTGACATGCGCGAGGTCCAAATGACACCTGCCACATTGGTGGTGGGAGGTGGGATCGCCGGGATGGAGTCAGCGCTGAAACTGGCAGATGCCGGGAAGCAGGTCTACCTGTTAGAGCGGGAGTCGAGCATCGGGGGGCACATGGCGCAGTTATACAAGACCTTCCCGACGCTCGACTGTGCGGCCTGAATACTCACACCGAAAATGGTGTCCGTGGGACGCCATCCAAAAATCAAATTACTGAGTTACAGCGAGATGGAGTCCGTTTCGGGTTATGTTGGCAATTATCAGGTGCGTGTGCGCCGGAAGGCGCGCTATGTGGACGAAACAAAGTGCACCGGTTGCGGTGCCTGTGCGAGCGTCTGCCCGGTCGAGGTCAGCAATCCATTCGATCAGGGACTTTCAACCCGCAAGGCTGCCTATCGTTTCTCGGCGCAGGCGGTTCCAGGAGCGTATGCCATCGAGAAGCGGGGTATTGCGCCCTGCCGGGACGCCTGTCCCACCGATCAGCGCGCCCAGGGGTATATCGCTCTCGTCCGCCAGAAGCGATATGCGGATGCGTACTGGGCCATCCGCCGCGAACACCCGTTCCCCTCGGTGTGTGGGCGGGTTTGCAACCACCGCTGTGAGGATGCCTGTTCACGCGGCAAGTACGACGAACCGGTCAACATCATGGGGCTGAAACGTTTCGTCGCCGACTGGGCTTACCAGAACCGAGGCGAACTGCCGAACATGCTTGACAAATCTCTGGTTGGGACGCAGTTCCAGCACAATCCCTCGCCGACCGGGAAACGGGTCGCTATTATCGGAGCGGGACCTGCAGGGCTTACAGCGGCGCTCGACTTGATCCGATTGGGGCACAAGGTGACGGTGTTCGACAGTCTGCCAGTGGCGGGTGGCATGATGCGGGTCGGCATCCCGCCGCACCGTCTCCCCACCGAATTGCTGGACTGGGAAATCCAGCAAATCGTTGACGAGGGTGTTGAATTGAAACTTAACACCTGGGTGGACGACGTTCCCGGCCTGTTCGAGCAGGGGTACGACTCGGCGCTCATTGCCACCGGAGCACATTCAGCTAAGAAACTCCCCATCCGTGACTGCAACCATCCCGACAACTGGCTCAGCCTGGATGTGCTGCGCAAGGCCTGTCTGGGTGAAAAAGTGCCGGTCAAGGGCAAAAAAGTGGTGGTACTGGGCGGCGGTAATGTGGCTATTGATACAGTGCGGACTCTCCTCCGCTTCGACCCGCAGGAAGTCAGCATGGCCTGTCTGGAAGCGCGCGGCGAGATGCCCGGTTTCCACTGGGAGGTCGGTGTGGCTGAGGAAGAAGGAGTGAAGATGTTCCCCAGCCGGACGTTCAAGGAAGTCATCGTCAAGAACAATAAGATCACTGGCGTGCGCTGCGTGGAAGTTGAGTTCCAAGGCTTCAAGCATGGACGACCTAATATCACCGAAAAGCCTGGCACCGAACACGTCATCCCGGCGGATATTGTCGTCTGGGCTATCGGCCAGGCACCCAATTTCTCCTTCCTGCCGGAGGACGGTGCTATTAACACGCGCTTCCCGGTTGGCGTGCAGAGCGACGGGAACATGATGACCACGATGAAAGGCGTCTTCGTGGCTGGTGACGTGCACCGCGGCGTGACCTTCTTCGTCGTGGATGCCATCGGCGAAGGACATCACGTTGCCCGCAGCATGGATCGTTACCTGCGCGGCGATAAAGGTTTATCCGAACCGAAGAAGTTACCTGTGGTCACTCTCACTCCAGAGGAAATCGAAACCAAATTTGACCTGGGTGAAGCTTCGCGGAAGAAACGCATCCCCATTAAGAGCATTCCACTCGAGAAGAGGATCAACAACTTTCGGGAGGTGGACCTACCCTTGTCCGAGGCAGAGGCGCAGATTGAATCAGAGCGCTGTCTGCGCTGCGGAGTGTGCTCGGAATGTCTGGAATGCCTGTCAGCCTGCGAACGCGGCGCCATCAACCACGACATGCCCGACGAGCACCTCGACCTGCAAGTGG
>CAIQQN010000171.1 GCA_903873975.1 uncultured Anaerolineales bacterium | reverse complement strand
GCAACCTCACTTGAAATCGGGTGTGCTGGGGGCAATATTCCGCGATCGGCGCACCAACCGGGAGGAAAAAGAAGCTGTCGAGGAAGCCATCCGGCTGCTCGTTTATATCAATATGAAAGGGAAGGGAGACCTGCTGGCCAAGAACCTGCCTTACGGAGAACAACGCCGACTGGAAGTTGGCCGGGCCCTCGCCAGCAAACCTTCCCTCCTGCTCCTGGATGAACCCACAGCTGGTATGAATCCCAGAGAGACTCAGGATATGGTCAGTTTTATCCGCCGCCTGCGGGATGAGTTGGGCATCACCATCCTGCTCATCGAACACCAGATGCGGGTGGTGATGAGCATTTCTGAACAAATCACCGTCCTGGATTTTGGCGTGAAAATCGCCGAGGGAACTCCACAGGAAATCCAGAAGAATCCCCGCGTTGTCGAAGCTTATCTCGGGCGAGGCGCGGCGAGCGGCCTTGGCCAGGCTCTCACAGCAAACTGAGCCGGAGGACCATTATGCCTATTCTAGAAGTCGAGAATATTCATTCGTATTACGGAAACATCCACGCCCTCAAAGGGATTTCCTTGACCGTTGAGAAGGGCGAAATAGTAACCTTGATCGGCGCCAATGGCGCCGGCAAATCCACCACCCTGCGCACCATCTGCGGTCTGCTTAAGCCGCGCGAGGGTCATGTGCGCTTTGATGGGGAAGACCTGGCTCCCTATAAACCCCACGACCTGATCTTTAAAGGGATGTCGATGGTACCGGAGGGACGACAAATCTTCTCCAGGTTGACTGTGGCTGAGAACCTCGAAATGGGGGCTTACACCCGCAAGAAAGGCCCGGAGCTGGCCGCGGATCTGGAGCGCGTGTTCACCCTGTTCCCGCGCCTCAAGGAGCGCCGCAAACAGGTCGGCGGCACGCTCTCCGGGGGGGAACAACAGATGCTTGCCACGGGACGGGCATTGATGGCTCACCCCCGCCTGTTGTTGATGGATGAACCTTCCATGGGGTTGGCCCCGGTGCTGGTGGAGAATATTTTTGATACGATCACCCAAATAAATAAGGAAGGGACGACCATCCTGCTGGTCGAGCAAAATGCGCTCATGGCGCTGAGCGTTGCCAACCGCGGCTACGTTCTGCAGACCGGAGAGATCGTGTTACAGGACACGGCTGATGAACTCAAGAAGAACAAGATGATCCAGAAATCCTATTTAGGCATGGAATAGAGGCTTGTTTTATTCGATTCAATGCCGTGCACAACTCAATTCGCCTGCCCGGGATGAACGGCTCTCTTCGCGAACAGCGAAGAGAGCCTGCGGATACACACTTATCAAAGAAAGGAAGGATTGCTTATGGCTGAACAACGACTGCTTTACCTATCACGCGCCGACGTTGAGAACGTTGCGCTCGACATGCCGACCATTCTGAAACTTCTTGAAGAGGCATTCAAGGAAAAAGGCCATGGGAAGGTCGAAATGCCACCCAAGCCGGGGATCCACACCATGCCGGACGCCTTCATCCACGCCATGCCTGCTTTTATCCCTTCGCTGCATTCAGCGGGGATCAAATGGGTCAGCGGCTACCCCGAGAATTTCAAGCGGGGTCTTCCCTACATTACCGGGTTGCTCATCCTTAATGAAGATGAGACTGGTATTCCCTACGCCGTGATGGACTGTACCTGGATTACCGCTTACCGCACCGGGGCGGCGACCGGCCTTTCGGCCAAGTACCTGGCGCGTCCAAACAGCGAGGTGGCTGCGATCCTGGCGTGCGGTGTGCAGGGGCGGACCAACCTGGAGGCGCTTGCCTGCCTGTTCCCGCTCAAACGGGTCTATGCCTACGACATCCTGCCGGAGGCCCAGGCGAAGTTTATCGAAGAAATGAACGCGAAATTCAAATTCGAGATCGTTCCAGCCAAAGGACCCAAAGAGGCTGTCATGGCAAGTGACCTGGTCGTGACCTCCGGCCCGATCCTCAAGCATCCCACCCCCATCATCGAAAAGGACTGGCTGAAACCCGGAGGGTTTGGTTCGGCCGTTGATTTCGACTCGTATTGGACCGGACCGGCAATCGCTCAAATGGACAGGATCAGCACGGACGATCATGCGCAGTTCCAGTACTACCGCACGAGCGGTTATTTCACACAAACCCCTGACCCCTATGCGGACCTGGGAGAACTGGCAGCCGGTCTGAAACCGGGGCGGGGCTCGGATAAAGAGCGGACCCTGGCGATCAACCTGGGCCTGGGGATGGACGATATGGCCATCGCACCGGAGATCTACCGGCGGGCACGGGAAAAAAGGATCGGCACCTGGCTGCCACTATGATGCCCCCGAGAACAGCTGAGGTCGTAATTATCGGAGGCGGAGTGATGGGCGCCAGTACCGCCTACCACCTAGCCCTGCGCGGCCAAAAGAACATTCTGCTGCTTGAAAAGGATGAATTCTTTGGACAGGAAGCAACAGGCCGCTGTGCAGGGGGGGTTCGGTATCAATTCTCGACTGAGATCAACATCCGTCTTTCCTTGCAGAGTTTACCGATGCTCGATCGTTTCAAGGACGAGATCGGCCAGGAGATCAACTTCCGCAAATGCGGTTATCTTTTCGTTCTTACCAAACCCAATGATGTTAAAATCTTTCGGCACAGCCTGGAGCTGCAGCAGGGCCTGGGCGTCCATACCGAATGGCTGACCCCGGACGAAATTCATCGACGCTTGCCCCTGATGCGTTTTGAAGATGCCCTGGCAGGGTCGTATAATCCGAATGATGGCCTGGTCGACCCGAACAGCGTGGTCATGGGTTATGTGGGTGCGGCGCAGCGTTTGGGAGTGCAGTGTCTCAACAATGTCGAGGTGACCGGTATTCAGGTTTCGGCGGGCAGGATTGTTGGCGTGGAAACAAACCAGGGGACGATCTCCACCCGGGTGATCGTGAATGCGGCGGGGCCCTGGGCCGGCCTGATCGGTCAAATGGCGGGGGTGACGGTCCCAATCGTTCCTTATCGCCGTCAGATTATGACGACCACTCCCCTGCCGGAAGTGCCGGCAGATTTCCCCTTCGTTCTGGATTTCGCACAGTCCCTATACTTCCACCGGGAGGGGGATGGAATTTTGACCGGCATGTCCAACCTGAACGAAAAAGCCGGATTCGACCAGGCTGTTGACGAGAATTTCGAGATGGTCAACCTGGAAGCGGCGATCGCCCGCATGCCCTGCCTTGAGAAAGCCAGCTTGCTGTCCCATTGGGCTGGTTTGTATGAAGTCACCCCCGACGCGCATCCGATCTATGGGATAACACCCGTGGATGGCTTTTATATCGTTGCAGGTTTCTCAGGCCACGGTTTCATGCACGGCCCGATCTCGGGGAAATTAATGGCGGAATGCATCCTGGACGGTAAGTTCCAAAGTCAGGAAGTTTCAATGCTCGACCTGGCCAGGTTCAACGAAGGTCGTCAAATCCGGGAATATAATGTGGTCTGACCGGGAAAAAGCTGGATATCAACCGGTTTGAGCACTGGAAATAGAACGACGGGCTGTGCTGCACAGCCCGTCAGGCTTTTCGTTTGGCCCGGTTTACTTCTTTCTCAGCAAACTCCAGACATATATCCCCATCCCAATCCCGGCCAG
>CAIQQN010000170.1 GCA_903873975.1 uncultured Anaerolineales bacterium | reverse complement strand
ATGAGAACCAGTGCTGCCAGCCCGGCTATCACGAAAACGCGGCGAAAATTAATGCGATTCATGCGCAATCAGGCAGATTTTTCCACTACGATCGTAGCTTCGGTAACCAACGCGGCAATCGCGCCCACCGCTGCCAGAGTGGGTGCCAGTACAACACCCACCACGCCAAAAGTCAGCGGGAACTCGATCAGCTCCTTGCCATCCTTGTCCTTGATGATGATGCGGCGGATATTCCCCTCGTGGACCAGGGCTTTGATCCTGGCAAGCAATTCCTCGCCGTTGACATGGAATTCTTCGGTATGAATTTCTGGCATGGTAATCTCCTTAAACCAATTTTCAGGATGTGGAAACAGCTCGATTATCACACATTTTATTGAAAATGAAGCACCGCCTGGAGAATTCCATACCGGGGCTGGAATGAAGTCAAGCCGGTAACAAAGATAGCAAGAGAAACTGGTATTTTCGTATCCAGGAAATTATTTTGTGTTATATACTCTATATGAATGATTATACTTCTCCCAGGAGTGCCTAATGCTCACCATCGAAAAAATAGATACCGAAAATAAATCCCAGGTCAAGCGCTTCGTCAATTTTTACTACACTCTCTACAAAGACTGCCCACAGTGGGTTCCGCCGTTATTCATGGATGCATATCTACCGCTCAACCGCAAGAAACATCCCTTCTTTGAGTATTCCGACGCCGATTTCTTCCTGGCCGTCCGGGATGGCAATGTGGTCGGCCGCATCTGTGCCGGGGTAAACAAGCTTTATAACGAATATCACAAGGCCAAGAAAGCACAATTCTATTTCTTCGATACCATTGATGATCTGGAAGTTGCCAGGGTACTCTTCGAAGCCGTCTTCGATTGGGCACGGGAACGGGGCCTGGACACCGTCGTCGGCCCGAAGGGGCTTTCACCCTTCGATGGTTACGGCATCCTGGTTGAAGGTTATGAGCAGCGTCAGATGATGACCATGATGAACTATAACTATCCATATTATCAAAAACTGGTCGAGGCGCTGGGTTTCGAGAAGGAAGTGGACTTCGTTTCCTGCTACCTGCCTGCGGAGGCGTTCAAGATCCCGGAGCGCGTCGAGCGCATCGCGCAATGGGCTTTGAAGCGCGGCAATTTGTGGGTCAAGCATTTCAAGAGCAAAAAAGAACTGGTCGGTTGGGCACAGCGCATCGGAGAAACCTACAACCGGACTTTTATCAATAACTGGGAATACTATCCCTTCTCCCAGGGCGATATTGACTACGCCGTGCAAAACGTCTTCATGGTTGCCGACCACCGTCTCATCAAATTGATCATGCACGACGAGGATATCGTCGGCTTCCTGTTCGCTTTCCCGGATGTCTCCGCCGCCATCCAGCGCGCCAAAGGCCGCCTATTCCCCTTCGGCATCGTTGACATCCTGCTCGAAATGAAACGCACCAGGACCGTCTCCGGCAACGGCATGGGGGTTCTGCCCGAGTTTCAAGGCACCGGCGGCAACGCCCTGCTCTATTTCGAAATGGGTAAAACCATGTTGGATTTCAAGCAGTTTGAATTTGTCGAAATGACCCAGGTGGCCGAAACTACCAGGCAAATGCGCGCCGACCTGAAAAACCTGAACGGCGTAGAATACAAGAACCACCGGGTTTTCCGGAAAGTGATTGCATGAAACATCCACTCGCCTTCATCTCCGACAGCGCCCGCAAGCCGGTCTTTTTTACGCTGCTCGTCTGGACCCTGTTCCTGTTTGCAATTTTCCAGGTGCTCAATATCCTGCTGACCACTTCCGCAGCTCCGGCTGGCATCGTTTCGCACCAGTTCGCCTGGACGCCGGAAAAAGCGCAGGCCATCCTCGCTTCGTGGGATGGGCGGGCCAGTCTCTTTGCTGCTTTTGGTCTGGGCCTTGACTATCTCTTCATGCCATCTTATGCCATGGCCGTCGCCTTGGGGGCATTGCTGGCAGCTGGCCGGCATACTGGCTGGCTGGCCCGGCTTGGAACCTGGGCTGCTTATGGCGTGTTCACCGCCGCCGTCTTCGACGCCCTGGAGAATATCGGGCAGGCGCAGCAACTTCTGAATGGGGTCGTCACCGCACCGGTGACCCACTTCGTCGGCGTATGTGCCGTCATCAAGTTTACCCTGCTTTTACTCGGTATCCTTTACGGCCTGGTCGGCTGGGTGCTGCCCAAAAAGCACTAAAGCCCTGGTTCATCATGAACCAGACAACAATCAATACTCCCACCTATAACGGCGGGAGTATTAGTTTGGTTCTGGTTAGTTCTATTCCGGGTTCTCACAAAGTCGGAAACACTGGTCATCTCCACCCTTTAACCCCCGCCCCAAGGTGGGGGTCTCGGCTAGAAGAAGATCTTGGGGTATTGGCAAACGCAGGGTGTTGTTAAAATCTGCGCTTTCAACCCCACCCCCGAACCCCGCCCCACTCTTGGGGCGGGGTGAATGCGAAAGAAAGTAGATTTTGCGAGCTTCGCTCTCAAAATCTACTTTTTTTCAATCTTCTCTCTTCTTTGGGGAAGGAGGTAGAGAGATGGGATGTAAGAACAATGGCTTTAAAAAAACCCTTTAGGCGGACAGCAAAGCCGTCCGCCAACACCCCAAACCCCGAGTTTGTGAAAACCGTGCAGTCCTATTCTGAAAAGCAACCTTGAAATTGGGTTATCGGGTATGATTAAGAGGTGGTTAATTCAGCGATTTATCGGAGGAGTTTCCATATGAGAGTTGCTGGTCGTTCGTCGCTTATGGTCAATTGCTTTGAATTTCACATTTCCAGAAAAGCCAGAGAAAAATATCAATTTAATGAGCAATTATTCGCCCTGAACGGCAATGTGGTTCTGGCCGATTTCGCCGCGGCCCGGCATTTCGCTGAGAACATGACAAGAGTACGCGGCCAGGTTGTCCCGGCCAGCGATATCAACGCCATGGGTTTGATCGACGAAATCCTTCACATTCTCGTCCGCCACTACGAGATGCAAAACCCGGGTGTGATGAGGCGTGCCCTGGCTGCGGCTGGATTGGAGGCGGATAAAGCCCTGGTGAAATTCACCGAGGATTTCCCCCCCATGGCAGTCTATCGCGGCGAAATGGATGCCCGGCACTACCTGGACCTCGAAACCGCTGGCCGCCCGAACCGCGCCACCACGCTGGAAGAGATGCTTATCCTGCATATCACGAACCAGAATCCGTCTATCCAGCAGTATAAGGAACTCTTTGACGAGGAACCACTCAAACAGTCCAGCCCCTACGAGCAAACGGTGCGGGTGCTGAAAGATTTCTTTAAAAGCCAACCTGGTTTCGGAAACCCTGAAACCAAACTGGAGAACCGGGAGTCGTTGATCGAAGTATTGCTGGCGCCGGCCCGCGTGGCACCGCACTCGCTTTTTGCTCAATTGGAGTTCCTGCTCAACCGATGGAGCGAAGTTCTGGGCGAGGGTTTCGTGCTGAAGATTCTGCGCGGCATTGACTTCATCAAGGAAGAGGTCATGCGCGGTAATTTCGCTGGAGGTTTTGCAGGGAACGCCTCTGTGCTGACCTTCACCGGCCACGACTATACCGAATACGAACGGTTCAGCCCCGATAAGGACTGGATGCCGCGCCTCGTCTTGATCGCCAAGAACTCCTACGTCTGGCTTGACCAGCTTTCAAAAAAATACCAGCATGCCATCGTTCACTTGGACCAAATTCCGGATGAAGAGCTGGAGCTTCTCCAGCAGCGCGGAATTACAGGCCTGTGGTTGATCGGCCTGTGGGAGCGCAGTATCGCCAGCCAGCGTATCAAACAGATGATGGGCCAGGCCGAGGCGGTGGCTTCGGCGTATTCGCTGATGGATTACCAGATCGCCGCTGATCTTGGCGGCTGGGAGGCGCTGCAGAACCTGCGCTGGCGCGCCTGGCAGCATGGCATCCGCCTTTCTGCTGATATGGTTCCCAATCACATCGGTATTGATTCACGCTGGGTAGTGGAACACCCTGACTGGTTCCTCTCACTCCCCTACCCACCATACCCGAACTACTCATTCAACGGGGCAGACCTGTCGAACGACAGCCGCGTGGGGATTCAAATCGAGGACCACTATTATGATAAAACCGATGCGGCAGTGGTCTTTAAACGCCTTGACCGCTGGACCGGCGATACGCGCTACATCTACCACGGCAATGATGGCACCTCCATGCCCTGGAACGATACCGCCCAATTGGACTATTCCAAGCCGGAGGTGCGCGAGGCCATCATCCAGACTATCCTGCACGTGGCGCGCAATTTCCCCATCATCCGTTTCGACGCCGCCATGACCCTCGCCAAGAAACACATCCAGCGCCTGTGGTTCCCCGAGCCAGGACAAGGTGGGGCAATCCCGTCCCGTTCCGAACACGGCATGACCCGGGTCCAATTTGATGCGGCCATTCCGAACGAGTTCTGGCGCGAAGTCGTGGACCGGGTCGCGGCGGAAGTCCCGGATACCCTGCTGTTGGCCGAGGCTTTCTGGTTGATGGAAGGCTATTTCGTCCGCACGCTGGGGATGCACCGTGTATATAACTCGGCTTTCATGCACATGCTGCGCGACGAAGATAACGCCAAATACCGCCAGGTGATCAAGAACACGCTCGAGTTCGACCCGCAGGTGCTAAAGCGTTACGTCAACTTCATGAACAACCCCGACGAAAAGAGCGCTGCCGAGCAGTTCGGCAGCACCGACAAGTACTTTGGTGTTTGCACGATGATGGTCACCCTGCCCGGCTTGCCGATGGTTGGTCACGGGCAGATCGAAGGGTATCGCGAGAAATACGGAATGGAATATCGTCACGCCAAATGGGACGAGTCTGTGGACGATGGCCTGGTACGCGGCCACGAATGGCGCATCTTCCCATTGACCCACCGGCGTGCTCTCTTTGCCAACGTGGAGGATTTCTGGCTGTATGACTTCTATGTGTCCGGGTCCTACACTGCGGAGGCGAGCGGAACGGTTAACGAGGATGTGTTTGCCTACTCCAACCGTATCGGGAATGACCGCAGCCTGGTGGTTTATCACAATAAGTATGCTGAGACACGCGGCTGGATCAAGAACTCCGCCGCTGCCATGAACAAAGCCAGCGGTAATCTTGTTCAGAAGACTTTATCCGAGGCGCTTTCCCTGCCGAAAGAGACATATGCCGTTTTCAAGGATTACGTTACCGGGCTGGAATACATCCGCTCCTGTCAGGAACTGACCGAAAAAGGTTTATACGTACAGCTGGGCAGTTACCAGTGTCACGTTTTCCTGGATTGGCGGTTTGTCGATGGGGAAAAGTGGCAGGCAGTTTGCGAATCACTGAACGGCGCGGGGGTGCCATCTGCATATGGCAAGTTCGATGAAATGTTCGCGGCGAAAGTTGAAGAAATAAAAGGTGCTGAGAAACCTGCCAAAGGCAGGAAGGCAAAAAGCGAGAAGAAGACCAAGAAACCACGCAAGAATCAGTCCAAGCTGAAACCCACCAAAAAGAATAAATAGGACGAACAACGATTAATCGCTGGGTTGATTTATGGAAATGATCGGGCTTATCGCCGCAATGCCACTAGAGAGTAAAGCATTCCTCCGGTGCCTAAAGGAGTGGAGACATACTGCTCTTGGCCAGTTTCGAGGGATCCGCTTCCAGATTATGGACAGAAATTGCCTGCTTGTTACCTCAGGGATGGGAATCAAGCGCGCCATGGACGCCACCCTTACCCTTCTGGCAGGGTCAAGCCCGCATCTGCTGGTTTCCTTCGGAATCGCGGGTGCAGTCAATGATGATCTGCATATCGGAGATGTAATTGTCTCCGGGAATACTTGCCTGTTGGACAAAGGCTTGGCTGGTCAGTTTCGATCTCTCGCAAGTCTGTCCGAGGCTGCCTGGGATGCGGCCGCTCAAGTCCTGCAACCGGACGATGCGCGCCTGGTTCCAGGGACGGCCATTACCACACACGGCTCTCAATTTGTCATGCAAGGATTGGAGGAGATGCCCAACCCGATCCTGGAAATGGAGACGGCTGGCATTGCGCAAGTCGCCGCAGAAGCTGGGATACCGCTCGTGTCAATCCGCTCGGTAAGCGATGGGCCTCAGGCTCCAATCCCTCTCGACCTCGAGGCGATCCTGGACGAAAATGACAACCTGCGCATTGGTAGGATGCTCATGATGGTCCTCCGCCGCCCTCAGATCATTCTTCAATCCCGTCAAATGCTGCAAAATTCCAGGAAAGCTGCTGATCATGCGGCAAGAGCATTGTTTGCAGTGCTGAGCCAGCCGGCATACATCAGATCTCCGTGAGACAAATGAACGCTTATTAAACTGCCGCGTCGCATGTATATTAACCTCTATCCAATTTTGCCACCTGACAACCACGAGGAGAACCAGCGAGAGCCCAGCGAACTAATCCAAGCTCTTTTTTTTAGAAATAGCGCGATAATCAGGAACAGGTCTTGCTCGTCCCGCCACTGCCACTTCGCCACACCGTTGGGCGGCCTGAAAGGAGTCCATGTGGAAATAATAAAAGAAGCCCTTATGCAATGGGGTGAAGCAATGAATTTGACCATGGAGAATCGCACTTTATTTTACTCTCCGGTCCTCAACCATTGGCGTGTTAAAAAATGGACAGGTAAAAATGCGAAGAGTTTTATCTATGAAGGCGACAGTTTTATGCTTGCATTTGAATATTTACTTGGCACTCACGCCACTGAACACACGCGTGCACCTGTGACGCCAGAGGAAGATGCTGATCAGTCAGAGGCGAAGTAGGTTTCGACGCGGTTTATCTCGGACGGTGGGCGTCTCGATACCTATTATGGCGTCTGAGTATCTGGCTGCCGCCCAAGAAGCGGGCGCAACCGCCCGCCCCACGGCTACAACGCAAACCGTTCCGACGAGTCCCCCCTTGACTCGGCTCTTTTTTTTGGATATAACCATTCAAGGTAACCCCTGACAATTATGCCGCTCAAGAACCACGAGGAAAACCAACGGTGCCCAAGCGAACCAATCCCGGCTTCCGAACACAAGACAGCGGTACCCTGAAGAGCGCCAAAGCCGTGCTCTCCGGCAGGAGCAGGAAGGGTTGGTTCGCCAGCCTGCTGCCCTTCCTCGGTCCGGCTTTCATCGCCAGCATCGCCTACGTGGACCCGGGCAACTTCGCCACCAACATCCAGGGCGGTGCTCAATTCGGTTATGAATTATTGTGGGTCATCCTGGGCAGCAACCTGATGGCCATGCTCCTGCAGGCGCTCTCCGCCAAACTTGGCATCGCCACCGGCAAGAACCTGGCCGAGCATTGCCGCGCGCGCTTCCCCCGCCCGGTCGTCTGGACCATGTGGGTGCTCATGGAACTGGTGGCCATGGCCACCGACCTGGCTGAATTCCTGGGCGCGGCGGTGGCTCTCAACCTGCTCTTTGGCATGCCGCTCTGGATCGCCGGCTTGCTGACCGCCGTCATTACTTTCCTTATCCTTGGCCTGGAACGCTACGGCTTCCGCCCGCTGGAAGCAGTCATCACCGGTTTCCTGGCTGTCATCGCAATCAGTTACATTGTCGAAATTTTCCTTGTACACCCGGCATGGGGTCTCATCGCCCATGACACTTTTATCCCGCATTTCACCAACTCGGAAAGTATCCTGCTTGCCACTGGCATCCTGGGTGCCACCGTCATGCCGCACGCCATTTTCCTGCACTCGGCGCTGACCCAGGGCCGGGTGGTGGTTAAAAAACCGGAACAGCAGCGCCGCCTCTTCCGCTTTGAGATCATTGACGTGGCTATTGCTATGCTCATTGCCAGTTCGGTTAATGCCGCCATGCTCATCACCTCTGCGGCGGCTTTCTTCAAGACCGGGACGAATGTTGGCAGCCTAGAGCAAGCCTACTTGACCCTCCAGCCGCTGCTTGGCCGCGCGGCGGGTGTCGTCTTTGGGGTGGCACTGCTCGCTTCCGGGCTGTCATCCTCCTCGGTTGGGACGATGGCCGGGCAGGTCATCATGCAGGGCTTCCTGCACTTCCACATCCCGCCCTGGATCCGCCGGATCGTGACGATAGTCCCTTCGTTGATCGTCATTTTCGTCGGCTTCGACCCGACCCGCACCCTGGTGATCAGTCAGGTGGTGCTCTCCTTCGGCCTGCCATTCGCCATCGTTCCGCTGGTGTTGTTCACCAGCAATAAGGGCCTCATGGGTGTGCTGGTAAACAAACGCCTCACCACATTCCTGGCCAGCCTGTCCGCCGTGCTGATTATCGCCCTCAACTTCTTCCTTCTTTATAAGACATTCTTTGGGAAATAAGCCTATGTTCAAACACATTCTTGTTCCCCTGGACGGTTCCAAATTGGCCGAAGCGGCCCTGCCCGTCGCGGCCTTCCTGGCGCAGGTGCTTAAAGCGCCGGTCACCCTTCTGCACGTCATCGAGCAGGATGCCCCCGGCGAAGTCCACCGCGACCGCCACCTGACAGCCTCCGCCGAAGCTGAAGCCTACCTCGCCGAGACTGCCAGGCATGCCTTTTCTCCCAAAGTCAAAGTGGACTGGCATGTCCATACCGCCGCGGTGGTCGATGTGGCCCGCAGCATTGTTGACCATTCCGCCGATGAGTTCCAGCCCGACCTGATCCTGCTGTGCTCACACGGGAACAGCGGGATGCACGACCTGTTCTTCGGCAACATAGCCCAGCAGGTCGCCGCAGCCAGCGGAACCCCGGTCCTGCTCATCAAACCGGCGGAGTCATCCATCCCGTTTAAGATAAACCGCATCCTCGTCCCGCTGGATAACGAATCCATCCACGATAAAGCTCTTCCAACAGCCAAGGAACTGGCGAAAGCCTGCGGAGCGCAACTGGACCTGCTGTGCGTCATCCCCACCCTGGGCACGCTTTCCGGCGAACAGGCTGCTTCCGGGAATCTCATGCCCGCCACGACAACCGCTTACCTGGACATTGCCGAAGAGATTGCCCAGGAGCACTTCCAGGCACACCTGGATGAATTCCAAAAAAACGGCCTCCCTGCCACCGCCGAGATCGCCCGCGGCGACCCGGCTCCGGTCATTACCAAAACCGCCGAAAAAATAGGCGCAGATCTGATTGTCTTTGGCACACACGGCCGCGCTGGTTTTGATGCCTTCTGGAACCGCAGTGTGGCTGCCAGCGTGGCTCGCAGAACACAGATTCCTTTGCTGTTAATCCCGCTCTCTGAGTAACGCGTTTCGTTGCGATGCGACGTTCCGAGGATAGATTCATGGATTGATCCTTACGTTACTTTACTTCACAAATAAAGGCACACTCTCAGGAAAACTGAGCGGGTGTGCTTTTTAAATTCTAATCATTCTCTTATCTGCCAGACTCTTGACAGGTTCACCGCATGCGGATATATTCAACCCGGCTTAACTAATCAAGGATGTTTATTATGTCGCCAACTAAAGTATTAACAGAAGTGATACGTGAATGGTCGGAAGTCTTCATGCAACGCTCCATGCGTGACTTCAAGCGCTTCATGGACATGACGGGACTGTCTTTTTCCCAGATAAGTATCCTGATGCGCCTGGTTCATGATAAAGGCACAGGCGTCTCCGAGATTGGTGAACAACTGGGCGTGACCAACGCAGCCGCCAGCCAGGCCGTGGAGCGGTTGGTGCAATTGGATCTGATCGAACGGACGGAGGATCCTGACGACCGCCGTGCCAAACGACTGGCGCTGACTCAAAAAGGGCGCGCATTAATCGAGCAGGGTATCGAGGCTCGCAGCAAATGGATCGGGCGTCTCATGGATGTCCTGACCCCGGAACAACAAAACATGATCATTTCAGCCCTCACCCTGCTCACTGAAGCTGCGCACGCGACCAAAGAATAAATTCCGCAGCATATAAACAACGTCAGTTTGGTTGCATACTCCCTGGCCACGCGAGGTATCTATAAATGTGGAAATCTTACAATAAATCGAATCTAAAGGATTGTTGCGATGAACCTGGATACCATTCGAAATCTCCTCAACCAGACCATACAACCTGCACAGCCTCTCCACGCCGTGCTCACATTCAATTCATAATTTGTCGATACACTTTGATTTGGATCTTATCCATGATAAGGAGCAACTAATACCATGCTACGACTCGCAAAATATCTAAAACCATACCTTCTCTTGATCCTGCTCGCCATCGCCTTGCTGTTTGTGCAGGCGAATGCCGACCTGGCCTTGCCCGACTATATGTCGAAAATCGTAAATGTCGGCATCCAGCAGGGTGGGGTGGCAAATGCCATACCCGTGGCTGTCCGCCAGACTGAAATGAACAAGCTCACAATCTTTATGAGCGCGACGGACAAGACCAGGGTGCTCTCCGATTACACCCTGGTCGATAAGAGTTCGCCCGATTATGCCGCCGATATCAAGTTGTACCCAGACATTGCAGAGGAATCTGTCTACGTCCTCAATAAGATTAACAGCACAGAGACCACTTGGCTGAACCCTGTGCTGGGCAAGGCATTTTTAATCGTTTCGGGCATCCAGCAGGTCCTGGCAGACCCGGCTAAGGCATCTGCCATGGCCACCAGCATGGGGTTCGACCTGTCCAAGCTTCCGGTCGGGATGGATATTTTTAGCGTGCTTGGACAGCTTCCCGCTGCACAGCTTACCCAGTTGAGCAGCATGTTCGATGCGAAGTTTGCCGCCCTGGGAGACAGCATGATCGTCCAGGCAGCCGTCACGCCGGTCAAGGCCGAATATGTTGCCCTCGGAATGGATACCGGGAAGCTGTCATCCAACTATATTATTCACATCGGCCTGCTGATGCTGCTCGTGACCTTGCTCTCCGGGACCTGTACGATCATCGTGGGCTTCCTGTCGGCTCGAACAGCCGCCGGTCTGGCACGCGATCTGCGCCGGAATGTGTTTAATAAAGTCGAGAGCTTTTCTGCCACAGAGTTTGACAAGTTCTCCACCGCCTCACTCATCACCAGGTCTACGAACGATATCACCCAGATCCAGATGGTCGTAATAATGATGATGCGAATGGTCTTCTATGCGCCTATCATCGGGATTGGCGGCGTGATACGGGCCATCGGCAAAAGCGCCAATATGTGGTGGATCATTGCCCTGGCGGTCGTCGTACTTCTCGGCTTGATCCTGACCGTATTCTCGATCGCCCTGCCAAAATTCAAGATCATCCAAAGCCTGATTGACCGGCTCAACCTGGTGACGCGTGAAAACCTGTCCGGTATGATGGTCATTCGGGCTTTCAACATGCAGGGGTTCGAAGAGAGCCGCTTCGATAAGGCCAATAAGGATTTGACCAGCAACAGCCTGTTCATCAACCGGGTCATGGTAATCATGATGCCGGTGATGATGATGGTCATGAATGGAGTAACCCTGCTGATCATCTGGGTCGGCGCCCACCAGGTCGCCCAGTCTTCGATGCAGGTCGGCGATATGATGGCCTTCATGCAATATGCCATGCAGATCGTTTTTGCCTTCCTCATGTTATCAATGATGTTCATCATCCTGCCGAGAGCCGCAGTATCCGGCGGACGTATCGCCGATGTGCTCGAAACCGAACCGATCATCAAAGACCCGCAGGATCCCAAGCACTTTGATGAGCCGTTCAAGGGGACGGTCGAATTCCGAAATGTCTGTTTCCGCTACCCCGGTGCAGAAGAGGATGTTCTGCACAATATCACCTTCACTGCCCAACCTGGTCAGACCACTGCCCTGATCGGTACCACCGGTTCGGGCAAATCCACCATCGTCAGCCTGATCCCGCGCTTCTACGATGTCACGGAGGGCGCTGTCTACGTGGATGGGACCGACATCCGGGAGATCACGCAGAATGAGCTGCGCGATCGGATCGGTTACATCCCGCAGAAGGGTACGTTGTTCTCCGGCACAATCGAAAGTAACCTGCTATACGGGGATGAAAATGCCAGCGACGAAGAATTGAAAACGGCTGCTGACATTGCACAGGCCACCGAGTTCATCTCCACAAATCCAGAAGGCATGCAGACCGAAGTGGCGCAAGGCGGGATGAATGTGTCCGGCGGACAAAAACAGCGTCTTTCGATTGCGCGTGCCCTGGTGAAAAAAGCACCCATCTATATCTTTGACGACAGCTTTTCAGCCCTGGATTTCAAGACCGATGCAGAGTTACGCAAGGCGCTCAAGGAGCATACCGGTGCGAGCACCATGATGATCGTGACTCAGCGCATTGCCACCATCAAGAATGCAGAGCAGATCATCGTCCTGGACGAAGGCAAAATCGTCGGCAAGGGCTCCCATGAGGAACTAATGAAGGACAGCGAAGTTTATCGAGGTATTGCCTTATCGCAGTTGAGCAAGGAGGAGTTGGCATGACCACGCAAAGCAGCATCCCAACAACCAATCCCACTCCAGCGGGTGGTCGTCCCCCGATGGGCGGACGAGGCCCGATGGGCGGTGGCCCGATGGGTGGTGGCCCGATGGCAATGATGAGAAGAGGCGAAAAGCCCCGTGACTTCAAAGGCACCCTGATCAAGTTGGTTCGATATCTTGGACGATACCGGCTTTTGATCTTGTTCATCTGGTTACTGGCGATTGCCTCCACGGTCGCGATGATCGTGGGCCCCAAGATCCTGGGTAATGCCACGACAAAATTGTTCTCTGGTGTAATGGCCCAGATAGCCGGGACCGGTTCGGTCGATTTTGGATATATCGGTCACATTATCGTGGAGACCTTGCTGCTCTACCTGTTCTCGGCCTTGCTGAGCTACGGCCAGGGTTGGATCATGACCAACGTGGCAATGAATCTCACCTACCGCTTCCGCAAGGACATTGACGAAAAGATCAACCGCATGCCGCTAAAATACTTCGACGGCACGAGCCACGGCGAGGTGCTCTCCCGCATCACCAACGATGTGGACACGGTCAGCCAGACCCTCAACCAGAGCCTGACGCAGATCATCACTTCTGTGGCCACCGTTATCGGTGTGCTCGTGATGATGTTCACCATCAGTTGGCAGATGACCCTGGTGGCTTTGGCCATGCTCCCGTTCTCGTTTGGCATCATTGGCCTGATCATCGGCAAGTCACAGGTCTTCTTCAAACGCCAGCAGGATTACCTGGGCCATATCAACGGTCACGTGGAAGAAATGTACGGCGGGCACGTCGTGATGAAGGCCTTCAACGGTGAGGCCAAGAGTGTCGAGCAATTTGACCAGATCAACACTGTCCTCTATGACTCGGCTTGGAAATCGCAATTCCTCACCGGCCTTTTATTCCCCATCATGAATTTCGTCGGCAACCTGGGTTATGTCGCCATCTGTATCCTGGGCGGTTACCTGGCTGTCAATGGCACCATTACCATCGGTGATATCCAGGCCTTTATCCAGTATGTCCGCTCGTTCACGCAGCCGATCTCGCAGATCGCCAACATCTCCAATATTCTCCAGCAGACGCTGGCAGCAGCCGAGCGCGTGTTCCAGTTTCTGGCTGAACCCGAGGAAATTCCCGACACTTTGACCCCTGTCGAGTTGAGCACCGTCGAAGGCCGCGTGGATTTCAAGGACGTCCACTTCGGTTACAACCCGGATAAGATCATCATCAATGACTTTACCTTCTATGCTGAACCCGGCCAGAGGATCGCCATCGTCGGCCCGACCGGTGCCGGCAAGACCACCATGGTCAAATTGTTGATGCGCTTCTATGATGTCAACAGCGGCGCCATCCTGGTGGATGGTCACAATATCAAGGATTTCAAACGCGACGACCTGCGTTGTATGTTCGGCATGGTGTTGCAGGATACCTGGCTTTATAACGGAACCATTATGGAGAATATCCGCTATGGCCGCTCGAACGCCACCGATGAAGAAGTCATCAACGCTTCCAAGGCTGCGCGCGTGGACCATTTTGTCCGAACCCTGCCGGAAGGTTATAACCTTGTGCTCAACGAAGAGTCCACCAACATATCCCAGGGTCAGATGCAACTGATGACCATTGCGCGTGCATTCCTGGCTGACCCCAAGATGCTCATTCTCGACGAAGCCACCAGTTCGGTGGATACTCACACTGAAGTACTCATTCAAAAAGCCATGGAAACATTGATGAAGGGCCGTACCAGCTTTATCATCGCCCACCGCCTGTCCACCATCCGTGATGCGGACTGGATCCTGGTGATGAAGGACGGTGACATTGTGGAGCAAGGCAAGCATGCGAAATTGCTGGCAAAGAAAGGTTTCTACGCCGAGCTCTACAACAGCCAGTTCGAAGGGAAAGAGATCTAGCCTGAAAGGGAATCGACCCACTATTTTAAATGAAACCCAGCCTCTTCCATCTTCCTGAAGGTAAATTGGGAGAGGCTGGTCCTCTTTCATCTAGTAAAATTATCGAAGGACTGCCACAATGGAAACGAACAAAAAGATTCAACTGACGCACCTTGGAAAGACGGACATTCTGGTTACGCCGATTGGCTTGGGTGTTATGGAGATGGCCGGTGGAGGTGGACTGATCGGCCGCATGTTCCCGATTATTCCCCAGGAAGAAAAAAACGCCATTATCAAAGCTGCCCTGGACGGCGGCATCAACTGGTTTGACACCGCCGAAATGTACGGCGCTGGAATATCCGAACAATCCCTGGCGACCGGCCTGAAGGCTGCTGGCAAGTCTGACCATGAGGTGGTCATTGCTACGAAATGGCAGCCTTTTTTGCGGACGGCAGGCAATATCCCGCGAACGATTAATGACCGCCTGCATTTCCTGGGCGGGTACAGCATCGGGAATTACATGATTCACCAGCCCTACAGTTTCTCCTCACCAGAAGCTGAAATGAATGCCATGGCCAACCTGATGGAGGCAGGGAAGATCCGGTCGGTGGGAG
Source organism: uncultured Anaerolineales bacterium (assembly GCA_903873975.1). Taxonomy (GTDB): domain Bacteria; phylum Chloroflexota; class Anaerolineae; order Anaerolineales; family Villigracilaceae; genus UBA877. The sequence continues at coordinate 6,296 of CAIQQN010000170.1, read as the reverse complement.
TCAGCAACTTCGACCCTGCCCGGATGCGGCGGGCGCATGCTGCATTGGCAATAAGGGGTATTCCGCTGGCGGTCAACCAGGTCCGCTATAGTTTATTGAACCGCCAGATCGAGACGAACGGAGTCCTGGACACAGCCAAGGAATTAGGAGTGACCATCATCGCTTACACCCCGGTTGCACGCGGCCTTTTAACCGGGAAATATCACAAGGACCCGGAACTCCTGGACCGCATGTCTGGATGGCGCAAGGCAAGCCTGCAGCGCAATATCGAGCGGACCCGTCCTCTCATCAACGCCATGGACGAGTTTGCCAACAAGTACGAAGCAACAATCGCCCAGGTGGCCTTGAATTGGCTGATCAACTTCAACGGGGAGATCGTTGTTACCATCCCGGGCGCGACCAAGGTTCTCCAGGCCGAGGAAAGCGCCGGTGCGATGAAGTTCCGGCTCTCCGCTGATGAAATGGCCCGGCTGGATGAGGTGTCGCACAAATTGTAAAAGATTTACGAAGCCGGCCGCGCCTTGGGTAACCTGAACTAGGAGCATTTACTGGTTCTGCCCGGCTTTGCCCTGTTTTTCACCCTGCTGACATGATTTCTCTTCGAGCGGCGTGATGTGTGCCTCAGCGGGACTGGCGGCTGGAAGATCCCGCATGGATGATTTTGGAATGGTGGTTATCCCATTCCAGGAAAAAGGAATAGGTCTATGATGGCCCACACAAAAGATAATTCCCGTTACCTCGTCAACCTGCAAAAAGAAATAGATGGGGCGTTCTTATATGGAATCCTGGCTGGTTCTGAGAAACAGCCGAAAATGGCCGAGCTCTACCAGCGGTTGGCCACAAGCGAAGAAAAACACGCAGCAGCCTGGGAAAAGCGTTTGAAAGATGCCGGGATTAAACTTCCATCATACAAACCAAGCGGGCGCGCCCGTATTCTCGGTGCGTTGGCGAAGCGTTTCGGGCCTCAGTTCGTGCTCCCCACCATTACGAGCAATGAACAGGCCGATAGCCTTGCCTACGACAACCAGCCCGAAGCCGAGACCAATGGAATGTCTGCCGACGAGAAGTCCCATGCCCGCCTGCTGACAATGGTTGGTAGCGGTAAAAGTGGTCTCTCCGGTGGGACGGTGGCGCAGATGGAAGGCCGCCACCGCATCGGGGGTGGGAACGCCCTGCGCGCGGCAGTTCTGGGCGCAAACGACGGCTTGGTTTCCGTTCTCAGCCTGACCATGGGTGCGGCCGGGGCCAACCTGCCCGGTCACGGTGTGCTCATCACCGGCATCGCCGGTCTGCTGGCTGGAGCCAGTTCCATGGCATTGGGCGAGTGGCTTTCGGTGCAGAGTTCGCGTGAACTATACCAGCGTCAGATTGCCATCGAAGCCGAAGAGATTGCCACGCACCCCGAAGAAGAGCAGGAGGAGCTGGCACTCATCTACCAAGCCAAGGGCCTACCGATAGAGCGCGCCCGCGAACTGGCCGCCCACATCACCGCCGATAAGGACAACCTGCTCGACACCCTGGCCCGTGAAGAACTTGGCATTAACCCAAAAGAATTGGGAGGCTCACCCTGGGAAGCAGCCATCACCTCGTTTTTCCTATTCGCCTCCGGGGCGTTCATTCCGCTTTTTCCGTACATATTTCTCCATGGCCCAACCGCCGTCATCCTCAGCCTGGCCGTCGGGGCGCTGGCGCTCTTCCTGACCGGTGCGGCCATCACCCTGATGACCGGCAAAAGCGTGTGGGTCTCCGGCCTTCGGCAGGTGCTGATTGGAATTCTCGCCGCTGCGCTGGTCTTCGGTGTGGGCAGATTGATCGGTGTTTCGATCGGTGGATAACAGCATAATCACGAGCAACCAGTCGGGAAGTTTAGAAAGCATCGCAAAAAACCGATGTATTTCCAGACATCGGGTTTCTTTTCTGGGGTAAAATTCTCCTGTTCGAAAAATCTATTTTGGATAAATACATGCCTACTCCCTACTGGGTTCAAGATGCCATTTTCTACCAAATTTTCCCCGACCGATTCGCCAACGGTGATCTGACCAATGATCCACCCAACCTACAAAAGTGGGGTTCCGCACCCACGGTTTGGGGTTTCCAGGGCGGCGACCTGCGCGGTATCATCCAGCACTTCGACTACCTGCTCGACCTGGGGATTACTGCAATCTACCTGAATCCCATTTTTACCGCCCCCTCCACACATCGCTACAACACCAGCGACTACTACCAGATTGACCCCAAACTCGGCACGCTGTCCGACTTCCACGCCCTGCTTGACACTGCTCATCGCAATGATGTGCGCCTCGTACTGGATGGCGTTTTTAACCATGTCGGGCGGGGCTTCTTTGCCTTCGTGGATGTGCTCGAAAACGGTGCAAACTCCCCCTACAAGGACTGGTTCCACATCAATAAATTCCCGCTGGACGCTTACATTGGCGACCAGACAGAAAATTACCTGGGCTGGTGGAACCATAAAGCCCTGCCAAAACTAAACACCTCGAACGAACAGGTCCGGAAATACATCTTCGATGTGGCTCGTTACTGGATCGAACAAGGTATTGACGGCTGGCGCTTGGACGTACCCAACGAAATTGACGACGACGGTTTCTGGGCCGAGTTCCGCCAGGTCGTCCGCGCCGCCAACCGGGACGCCTATCTGGTCGGTGAAATTTGGGACGTGAACCCGCGCTGGGCCAATGAAAAACACTTCGACGGCCTGATGAATTACCCGGTGCGGGAATCGCTTTTAGCTCTGCTCCAGGGCCGCGAAAGTGCCGTCCAGTTTGGCGAGCGCATTAACGGGCTCTTCAAAGCTTACCAACCTGAAAACCTGTATGCAATGTACGTCCCACTCGATAGCCATGATACTGAGCGCTTCAAGACCCTGGTTGGCGGGAATACCGACAAGCTCAAACTGGCTTTCCTCTTTCAGATGGCTTTTCCCGGTGCACCAGCGCTCTATTACGGCGACGAGATCGGGTTGGAAGGCGGCAAAGACCCAGACTCGAGGCGCGCGTTCCCATGGAAGGAAGTTGACTGGAACCAGGAGCTGCGCACCTGGGTCAAGACCCTCATTGCGCTGCGAAAACGAACCTCAAGTCTGCGCCGCGGTGACTACCTCCATCTGCTAGCCGAAGACGGCCATTATGCCTTCGCTCGCACCCTGGGCGAAGACAAAGTCCTCGTGGCGCTGAATGCCTCCTCACGGGCACGCCAGATCGAGATCCCCTGCATCGCCCTGGGCTGGAGCGGGGGACGGGTTGTTCAAAACCTGATCAGCCATGAAAAATTTACCGTCAACGCGGGCAAATTATCCTTGAACCTTTCTCCCTGGAGCGGTGTTTGGATTGGGTGATCATGATACGCAGCACCCTCCCACCTTCATCACCCAATCTGGTTCTGATTTCGCCAGAGCCCTGCGCGCCTGACAGTTTCCTGCCGGTTGCAGACCGCCCTCTCAGCCCCAGGCTGCTTTCACAAGTTCCGGCAGGATCTCCCCCGATTTTCCCTGGAAAAAATAATCCACCGAAGGCGTTAGCGGCGTTTCTTCAGTGTTGACCTCAACTATCATCGCACCGTTTTGTTTGGCCAGAAATGGCAGGGAAGCCGCTGGCTGGACCAGCCCCGAAGTGCCAATCGAGAAAAAGATGGAACAAGTCCGCGCAGCCTGCACGGCGGTTGCCAGTTCATCGCCCGGCAGTATTTCCCCGAACCAGACCACATCCGGGCGCAGTTTTTCGCCGCAAGCGGGACAAGTTGGCGCTTTACCCGAAATTTCCTCCCATTCGGTGAACACGCCACAGCCATGCGAGCATTTGACGCGCGTAATATTGCCATGCAGCTCGACCACGCACTTGCTTCCGGCGCGCCTATGCAGGCCATCCACATTCTGGGTGACGAGCGTAAAATGTGGCACATGCCGTTCCATCTCAACCAGAGCAAGGTGGCCAGGGTTGGGCTGCACCTCGCCTGCTTTCAGCCGCCGGGCCGCGTAGAATTCCCACACCAGTTCCGGGGTCCGCTCAAACGCCTCAGGAGTGGCCAGGTCTTCGGGACGATACTCCGCCCATAAACCGTCCATCGGGTCACGGAAGGTCCGCAGGCCGGATTCTTTCGAGACGCCTGCGCCGGTCAGCGCGGCGGCATGCACACAAGAACGCAGGAAAGTAATGAGTTCGGGAGGGATTTCCATTTCTGATCGTGCATCGTCTTATGGGTTGTTGCGTACACTAAAAGCCCATTCGAAATTCATCCCGAGTGTGTTGGCCTCGTAAGAGCGCTCATCCGACAGGGACAGGCTGGCGGCGACTTCAGAGGAAATTAGGGGGATTGGTTTCTTGCGATAAAACCGCTTTGCGATCTCAGCGATCCCGGCTTCGTTCCACATCCACCCCGGCTCAAACGACGACAGGTCCAGCGGACGGGTAAAACCGCGCAAGGTTTTTCTCTTTTCAGTGTTGATGTAGCTCTCGAAATAGGTCATCGCCAGTTCGCGCAGGCTGCGGTGGACAGGCTCGCGGAAACGTAGGAATGCGTAGTTCGATTTGGCGATGCAACCCCAGTTTCCATTTTGCTGGAACAATGCCAGCACGTGATCGTCGTCCTGGCCAGGCTCAGGCACCAGGTCCAGAATGAGCGGACGGTGACCGAGGCGGGTCAATGCCAGCGCAGCAAATATCCCGCCGTCGAGGCAGTGCGCCTGCCCATCGGTCATCACCCGCAGCGGCGACCGGTCGAGCTCCTCGGCGATGTAGGGGAGACTGTCCAGGTAGGCCTGGATGTCTGCCGGGCTGGATAGGTGCCGGAAGGTCTTCAGCAGATTGGGGGCAAGCCGGGATTCGAATTCAGAAATGAAAATCATATGCCACCTTATTGTACATCGTAACAGGTCATGATGTAAAATAAGACATGCCCGCCATCCAGGTCATCAATCTCACCAAAACCTTTCGCACCAAGCACAAAGCCGCCGGGTTGGGCGCTAGCGTACGGTCGCTGTTCCGACCCGAATATAAGAATGTCGATGCGGTGCGCGGCCTGTCGTTCGAGATGGAATCAGGTGAACTGCTCGGCTTCATCGGTCCAAACGGGGCCGGCAAATCCACGACCATAAAAATTCTGACAGGCATCCTGTTTCCCAGCGGTGGGGAGGCCAAAGTCCTCGGCTACATCCCCTGGAAACAGCGCCAGAAGCTGGCTTACCACATCGGCACCGTCTTCGGACAGCGCCCGCAGTTGTGGTATCACCTGCCCGCCATCGACACGCTGACCCTGTTCGGTAAGATCTACGAGATGGAAGACCGTGAGACCCAGCGCCGCATCGCCGAACTGGCGGATGCCTTCGAGATTACCGACCTGCTCGAAACCCCAGTCCGCAAACTCTCGTTAGGTCAACGCATGCGCTGCGAAGTAGCCGCCTCGCTCCTGCACAAACCCAAACTACTCTTGCTCGACGAACCCTCCATCGGGCTGGATGTTGTGGCCAAGCAGCACATCCGCGACGCCCTCCGGGATATGGCGAAAAAGGAAAATGTCGGTGTCCTGCTGACATCCCACGACGCCGGAGACCTTGAAGCGCTCTGCAAACGCGTTATCATCATCAACCACGGACAAATCGTCTACGAAGACAAAGTCTCGACCCTCAAACGATCTTTCCTGACCTGGAAACTGGTCGAGGTGCGATACGCCGGGCAAATTTCCGCCAGTTTCCACATCGCAGGTGCTGAGACGCTCAAGGTGGCCAGGGAACGCTACGGGGTAAAATTGCGCTTCGACACACGCACCACTCCAGTCGAGAAAGTGATGGCTGGCCTCTCCGCCGCCGGGACCCTGGTGGACATTACCGTCTCCGACCCGCCGCTGGAAGAAGTTATCGCGGCCATCTATAAAACCGCAGAAAAATCAGACACGGAAGAGGGCGGAAACCGTGGATAAAGATAAAAAATATCCACGTTCATCCACGGCCCATGAATCACGATGAAAAAATATCTGGCCGTCTTTAAGATCAACCTGATCAACAGCCTGGCTTACCCGGCAGAACTGGTGACGCGCTCTGCAATGATCCTGCTCTTTATGTGGATTTTTTTCCAGTTGTGGCGTATCACCTTCGCTGCTGCCGGTTCGGACACCATCAATGGTCTAAGCCTGCATGATACGATGTGGTACCTGCTGCTGGCCGAGACCCTGGAATTGGGCCGCCCGCGCCTGGCGCGCCTCATCTCCGAGCAGGTTAAAGATGGCTCGATCGCCTACCTGCTGAACAAACCCTACAACTTCCTGCTCTATCAACTCTCCAGCGGACT
>CAIQQN010000169.1 GCA_903873975.1 uncultured Anaerolineales bacterium | reverse complement strand
TGATCCCGGCCACCAGGATGGTCGAGACATTCTTATCAATGGGAAGAGCATTATTGTCGTTCTTTAGCAGCACCAGCGACTCGCGTACCGCCTGGCGAGCCAAAGCACGATGCTCATCCGAGCCGACCGTCACGGCCAGGCTTGGATCACCATAAGTATTTTCGAACAAACCCAGCATGAACTTGGCGCGCAGGATACGGCGCACCGCAGCGTCAATGCGCTCTTGAGTGATATCGCCATTCATCACCGCCTGTTTCATGGTGCCGATGAACATTTGATAATAGTAGGGCACCATATTCATATCAATGCCCGCATTGATGGCAGTCACAACTGCCGTGTAGTAATCGGGATCCACCTGATTGATGCCACCCCAGTCAGAGACGACAAAACCCCGGAAACCAAGTTCACCCTTGAGGACATCCGTCAGCAAATACCGCTGGGCATGCATCTTTACCCCATTCCAACTGCTGAAGGAGACCATCACGCTCATGGCGCCCGAATTCACGGCCGCCTGGTAAGGAGGCAGGAATAACCGGCGCAACGTCGCCTCATCCACCTGCGTGTCGCCTTGGTCCAGCAGATACTGATGGTACATGTACTGATGGATCGAGCCCCAGGCCGTTCCTCCATCACCGATATAGTGCTTGGGAGTCGCCAGGGCATAAAGGGTTTGACCGTCACTGGAGCCGTATCCTTCGGGGACGGTTTGAAAACCCTGGATATAAGCCGATGAGAGTTCGGTCACCAGCGCAGTATCCTCGCTGAAGCCTTCATACGTGCGGCCCCAGCGGATGTCCTGTGGAACGGCCACGCATGGCGCAAAGTTCCAGGGGATACCCGCCGCGCGCATCTCCTCGGCAGTCACCTGCCCGATCTGGCGCACCAGCTCCGGGTCACGCGTGGCTCCCAGACCGATGTTATGGGGAAAAATCGTAGCGCCATTGACGTGCCCAAAACCATGCACCGAGTCCACCCCGAAGATCAGGGGGATGCCCAGGCGCGTCTGTAGCGCGTCAACCTCATATCTCTTCGCCAATCCGGTCCAATCTGCAAGCGAGTAAAAGCCCGAACTGTTCCCACCGCTCAGAACGGAGCCGATGAAATATCTGGCGACTTCAGAAGGGGGAAATAAATAATTAGGGGAAATGCTGTTATTTTCCACCTGGGTCATCTGGCCGATCTTCTCTTCCAGGGTCATGCGGGAAAGCAAATCTTCGACGCGCACTTCCACTGGCTGGCTTGGATCCTTATACGGCGCCGCTCTCAATTTCGGGGCGCACGAGACTAATAGAACGACAAGCAGCAGAAGATAGGTTGTACGTTTCATAACTCATCTTACCCGTTTAAAGAGGTTTTTCCTTACGACATAAAGACTTCGACTTGCACATCGCCTGCCGCCGAGGATGTATTGACGATCGCCTCCCCCAATACGCTGCGCTTCGAGCATGTTGATCGAGAGATGTAATTGTTTTAATTGCGATTGGATTGGATCGGCCACATCTTGCCTTGCGTACCAATTTGCCAGGAATAATAGGTTCGATTATTAATTAAACATTGAATTTTGATTATACAATAATTTCGAGCCTCACCAGCATCATAAGGGGTTGTTATGACGCCACACGCATCCTGCTCTCAAGAACGCCCGATATAAGCCAAATGCAGGCGCAGGAGGCATTTATTCTTATGATCTGAATGGCTGAACGTGCCGGTATAATGGTGGAATATTGAATGGAGGCAAGGTTATGGAATACAGAAGACTTGGTAGAACAAACCTTTCCGTGAGTGAAATTGGTCACGGGCTGTGGGGAATGGGCGATTGGACGGATGCCAACGACAAGGAGTCGCTGGATACTTTACAAATGTCCCTTGAAATGGGATGTAATTTCTTTGATAGCGCGTGGGCATATGGAAGAGGCCATAGTGATAAACTGCTTGGGAAATTGATAAAAAATAACCCTGCTGCCAAAATCATTGCTGCAAGCAAGATACCACCCAAAAATTTTAAATGGCCCGGTACCGCCGGCGATAAACTGGAAGATGTATTTCCGCGGCAGCATGTTATTGATTATACGGAAAAGATTTTAGAGGGCATTGGAATTGATCAGATCGATCTGCTCCAATTCCACGTCTGGGACGATTCCTGGTCTGACAATGACGAATGGAAGCAGACGATATCCGATCTAAAGGCCAAGAAGCTTATTCGCTTTTTTGGCCTGAGCCTTAATAGATGGGAACCCTGGAATGGCATGAAAGCCATCCAAACAGGATTAATTGATGCTGTTCAGGTTATATATAATATCTTTGACCAGGCTCCAGAGGATAAATTATTCCCGTTGTGCCAAAAAATGAATGTTGGGGTAATTGCCAGAGTGCCGATGGATGAAGGTGGTCTTTCCGGCAACCTAACCACTGATACACATTTTCCCAAAGACGACTGGCGTGCAAGATATTTTGGGCCGGAGAACCTAAACCCCACCGTGAGGCGCGCAGATGCTTTAATGAAAGTGCTGCCCAAGAACATGAGCCTGCCTGAAATAGCACTCCGCTTTATTCTTGCGAATAAAACTGTCAGCACTACCATAGTTGGTATGCGTACCTTGAATCACCTTCAAGAGGATTTGAGAACCAGCAATGGAAAGGGCCTGTCCAAAGAGTTAATCGTCAAACTACGAGCACATAGATGGGATCGCAAAGCGGCTCCCTGGTCGGATTAAGATTATTATGTAACATTGCTGTGAAAGAAGATGGATTTTAAGAGCGAAGCTCACAAAACCCATCTTCTTTTAATCTTTCACCTGCCTAGGGGATGAGAGAAAAGGGATGGAGCATCTGAACTGCCACTTTAAGAAAACCGTGATTCAGCCCAGAAATGTCATTGTAAAAAAATTCGTTAAGTTGTATAGTAATAGTAGATCAGGAGAGCCAAACTACAGCGTCAAACCAGTATTGCGTTTACGGATCGCTGACTCTTAAGGGCGTTTTATAAACGCAAATGATGACGTTTTCTTCGAAGAAGATCCTCTCATCATATTGCCCAGAGGAGATGAAAATGGACGAAAAACCGTGGCTAAAACACTACGATGAGGGGGTTCCACATTCTTTGCGACCCTATCCTCAAAAAACGCTGCTCGACATTGTGACCGAAACAACTTCCCAGCGTCCCGATCATCCGGCCCTGCTTTTCAAGGGCTCGGTAATTTCGTACGCTCAATTGGAACAACTGAGCAATGCCTTTGCCAGTGCGCTGATCAAGATGGGCGTAAAAAAGGGTGACCGCGTGGCGTTGATCCTGCCGAATACGCCGCAACTTGTGATGGCCCTGCTCGGTACATGGAAGGCTGGAGGGATTGCCGTCCCGATGAACGCCCTCTATACCGAGCACGAACTTGAATTTGCATGCGAGGAATGCGGGGCAGAAACCGCGTTGGTAATGACGCGCTATTACAGCAAGGTCAAGGCGGTCCAGAAGCGTACCAAGATCCGCAATGTCATTGCCACGAATATCAAGGAATATCTGCCGCCCGCCCTGCGCGTTCTATTCACCCTGCTCAAGGAGAAAAAGGAAGGCGACCGCATCAGCCTGCAACCTGGCGATCTGTGGCTGAGGGACGTGCTCCGCAAGTACGCGGGCGCCTCCCGTCCGCAGGTGATCGTCCTGCCTGATGATCCGGCCATCATGCTGTTCTCCGGCGGAACCACCGGGACGCCCAAAGTGGCCGTCGGCACCCATCAATCCCTTTTGATCTCGGGCATGCAATTACACGCATGGTTTGCAAACATAATGATAGATTGGACCGACATCCTCATGCTCAACATGCCCCTGTTCCATGTCTACGGAATGGCCGGTGTATTTCCCACCGGCCTGGTGGCGCGCGCACCGCTGGCGGTGGTGCCCAATCCACGCGATATGGACGATATGCTGGCGATCATCAAAAAGACCAAACCGGCATTTCTTCCCGGTGTCCCAACTCTCTTTAATGCCCTGCTCAACCATCCCAAAGTGCGGGCCGGCAAAGTCAGCTTGAAATCCCTTAAGCTGAACATCTCCGGCGCCGCGCCACTCATGTTAGAGACCAAGCAGCGCTTCGAGCAGGCCACGGGAGGGCGGATCATCGAGGGGTTTGGCATGACCGAATCGATGATGGCCACAATCACAACACCCACGCTGGGATTGTACAAGCCTGGCGCAGTCGGAATTCCAGTACCGGATGTCGAACTGCGTGTGGTGGATGCAGAAAACGGGGAAAAGGAACTGCCTCCCGGCCAGGTGGGCGAATTCATCCTGCGCGCCCCGCAGTTGATGAAATGCTACTGGGGTAAACCGGCTGAAACGGCGGAAACCATCCGTGCTGGCTGGTTGTATACCGGCGACCTGGGATACCTGGACGAAGATGGCTATATGTTCATCGTTGACCGAAAGAAGGATGTGATCAAGACCAGCGGATTCCAGGTCTGGCCGCGCGAAGTGGAGGAGGTAATGGCCTCCCATCCCGCGATTGCCGAAGTCGCTGTAGCCGGCATACCGGATCCATACCAGGTCGAGGCTGTCAAAGCGTGGGTGGTCCTGCGGGCGGGAAAAACTGCCTGCGAGGAGGAACTGCGCGAATTCTGCCGTCAAAAACTGACCGGTTACAAAATTCCAAAACAGGTCCAGTTCCTGGAAAGCCTGCCTAAAACCACGGTTGGTAAAATATTGAAGCGCGAACTTGTGGCAAGAGAAGAGATGTCATCCAAGAAAACCAACTGACCCATAATATTAGTATAAAAGAAATAAGGATTTTGCTTGTTTCATTCGCAAAATCCTTTTTCTATTTTACAATCTTCCCTCTTCTATGAGGAAGGAGGTAAGAGGGATGAAACTTAAGGATGGCGACTTTAAGAAAACCATGACGCGCGGGGAATTAATCCAATTGCTTGCGATAGAAGATCCGATCGTATCCTTGATCACCTCGGTCGTATTCGACATAACCGATCTTCGGGTAGAAGACCTGGTTCTCGGTCATCTTTACGTCGGTACACAAGTATATTGAACGAAAGCCTCGCCTTTTTGCCTCGTCTTCGGCAAATACCAGAAGTGCCCGGCCAACCCCTGCGCTTTGAAGGGCAGGGAGGACAGCAACCGTATCGATGTAGAAGCCGTGTTCAGTCTCATATTGAACAAGTACACCGGCCACCTGGCTTTCCATTTCTGCCACCCAAACCTGGCCAGCAGCAATGCTCGCCGGAAAGTCCGCCAGCATTGGGATGGGCGACTTGCCCATACGTACCATGTAGGGCGTAAAAGCCGCCTTGACACAACTGGCAACCGCCTCAGCATCACTGGCATTTGCCGGCCGAACGATGGGCTCCGGTCTTGAATTGGATGGAGGTTCCATATCGTCTATTCATCATTCATACTGCCAGCAATGGTTACGGCAGGTCGAAGGTCAACACCAGGAACTTGGCCATCTAGGCGCGGGTGACCGGGTCTTCAGGGAAATAAATAAGTAGATTTGTTCCACTCTCCAGAGACCCGCCACCTGGTGATAGCCATTGGAGATGATACTCTACGCATGAGGGGTCTGCCTTAGCGGTATCCACTTCCTCTAACCAGGGCTAAGAACATCCTTGTCCACCCAGCCGGGTTGGCCCATTCAAAAGCGCCCAGATCCACGCCGCTGCCCAGCGGGCGGGTGTGAAGGTCCAGGTCGTCGGCGGGCACCAGGCCGTTCAGGCTGCCGACGGGTAAGCCCACATCGATGGCTGGGCT
>CAIQQN010000168.1 GCA_903873975.1 uncultured Anaerolineales bacterium | reverse complement strand
GTTGTTCTTTACAGGCGAAACTCGCTCTTTGTTGACTTGTTCCAAGAGATTGGGAAAATGGGGAAGGTTTGAAAGGTTTGATATGAAATCGATATTATAGGTACATCTCGCCTGGTCGATCTTGCACTTTTTGTGCTGCCTGTCCCATAGAGCATTTTCAGATCGTAAACAGCCGCCCAGGTCCATAAATCGGACTTGGGCGGTCTTATTTTCCCCAATAAAAATTTAAACCCCTGACGGGGCTTCGCCTTTGGCGTCAAGACGGACTGGGTTTACGCGGGTGAGGGGATACCGGAATGAGCATCGACTGATTTATTTCCAAATTATGGACGCGGGATATGGCGCAGTACAAGGTTTTTTCCTGTTACCCTCCGATAGCTACATTTTTTAGTGACCGTTCCAACTGTCCTACCACGTCAGGCTCCTGCTTTTTCTAACCAGATATGGTCCTATTGATTGCCTAATCCGTCAGCGGTTTACTTTATATCTTTACCTGGTACAGGCGAACGATTCTCACTGTTGTACTCTCAATGTCACACTCCCATCATCAATGCAGAATTCTGCTCGCCTAGTGGAATGTTTTTCCAGGTATCGCTTGGCCGTCTCGATACTAATATTCAGCTCAAATGCCGCCTCCCGCACTGCTTCCCAGTAGGAAATACTTTCATCTTCTTGCAGAAGCTCGCTGATCAGTTTCACAAAGCTCTTCTCTGCTTCGTGGTTAAATGCCAGGATGTCGCTCTGTTTTAGTCCCTGTCCGGGTCTCTCAATCTGCTTGCGTTGATTACGCGCTGGTTTGGTTGCCCTGGGTGCCTTGCCTTTGGACCTGGTCTTGATTGTGGTCTTTGCAGCTTCGGTCATTGCTTCTCCTGGATTAGTTCGGCGCAGGTAGTCTCGGTGTGCTCCACGATGCGCTCTGCCTACACTTGGCGATAAATCACTCATCTGTTCCGTCCCACTCACACACTCGCACACACATCCTCTTAATTCAATTGAAGGGACTGAAGATCGCTATTGCGGATGGAATGATTCTGAGCATTGTTACCTCGTTTTCCTCTGTATGTTGTTTAATTGTCCTTAATGCGAACGGTCGGTGGTAAAGGTCTCAAGAACCTTTACCACCGACCACTAGTATTATCTCCAGCCAACCTTCCCAATTAGAGGTCTATTTGACATCAATTTGACATCAAATAGAATTAGTACACATGTTCTATATAGAATCCTTTCGAACGAAGAACCCCCATATATGGGGGTTTGGAGGCGGCTTACCGCCATATCCAGGTGACCGACCGGGGACTTGAACCCCGAACCAATTGCTTAAGAGGCAACTGCTCTGCCATTGAGCTAGTCGGCCGTGCGGGCAATATTATACCGCAAAGGGGAATGGTGTCAATAAAAACTTTCCCGCCTTTCTTAGAACGGTTATTTAACTCCCGATCTCTCCCCCACCCTAGCAACCTTCACTACCCGCAGCAGCGGTTCCCCTCGCCCGGCATCCATCTCCACCACACCGGTCACGAGCAGCGGCTCGGAAGAGTGAATAAAGCCGCGTGCCTGCCGGTAAGCGTCCGGGAACAGGACCACATCCAGCATCCCGGCCAGGTCCTCCAGGGTCAAGAACATCATCGGCTCGCCTTTGGCAGTCCGGCTGCGGTGCCCGCTCTGGCGGATCCCGGCCACAGTCACCCTCTGCCCCACCCGCCCGGCAGCTTCAACCGTCGTGATCGCTCCGGAAGCTGCGATCTGCTTCGCCCTCAGCTCCAAGGGATGTGCATCCAGGCTGATCCCCAGAAGTTCCTGCTGGGCAGCCACCTTCTGCTCGAGCGTCCAGTCCACCTTATCAGAATCGCTCAACTCGAACAGGCCTGGCTGCCCTGCCTGCCAGCCATCCTTTATTCGATGCAGAATGGTAGGGATGGCGCCCAGGCCGCCGAAAGCACCCACCCTCGCCAGGTTTTCGGCCTCCTGCCGGCGTGGGTCCACACGTGCGAGGAAATCCTCGAGTGTCTGGAACGGCCGGTTACGCAGTACGCGCTCGATGGTCCGCCCGGTCAGGTCGCGCACCTGGTCCAAACCCATGAAAAGGGCTTTTTGCCCAGGTTCGGGGGCGGCGACAACAAAGTTGCGGCCCGAATAATTGATGTGCGGCGGGCGGATGGTCAGCCCAAGGCGGCGCGCCTCGCTCAGGTACACCCGCTGGCTGTAATAGCCTCCCCAGTTGGCCAGCACGGCTGCCATGAACTCGGCCGGGAAATGCGTCTTGCACCAGGCTGAGCGCCACGCCACCCTGGCATACGAGGCGGCATGCGCCTTGGGGAAGCCGTAGCCAGCGAAGGCAGCCATCATCTCCCACACCCGTTCCCCGGTCACAGCCGGCACACCGCTGCGCCTCCCGGCCTCGGCAATGAACTTCTTCTCGAGCATCTGCATCTGCCTGCCCGGGTCAAAGTGGCTCATCGCCCGGCGCAGCAGGTCGGCCTCCGCCAGGCTAAATCCAGCCAGTTCGTGGGCAATGCGCAGCACCTGCTCCTGGTACAGGATCACCCCGTACGTTTCTTCCAGGATGGGAGCCAGGGCCGGATGGAGATGGCTGACCGCTTCCAGGCCCTTGAAGCGCCGCACGAAGGCATCCTTCAGACCTCCCGAAAGCGGCCCCGGCCGGTACAGCGCCAGCGCAGCCATCAGGTCATCCTCACTGCGTGCCCGGATCTCGCGCAGGGTGGAGCGCATCCCCGGGCTTTCGATCTGGAAGCAGCCGATCGTCCCGCCGTTCTCCAAACGGTCCGAGGTTGCCGGATCGTCTGACGGAGTCGATTCAAGCACGTCGAGCGAACCGGCATATCGGTCGGGGTTGCTGAGGTGGATGAACTCCGCCACGTCCCCGAGCACCGTCAGGCCGCGGATGCCGAGCAGGTCGATCTTGACCAGTCCGAACGCCTCCACCGCCTCCAGGTCGAACTGGGTGATCGTGACGCCCTTGCTGCCCGAGCGCATCACCGGCACCAGGTCGGTCAACCGTCCGGGAGCCACCACCAGGCCGCCCGGGTGCACCGAGAGATGGCGCGGTAACCTGAGCAGCGCTTCGGCCTCATCGAAAACCTGCTGGTATGCGGGAGAAGGATAGCGGGCACGCAGGTCCGCGAACGGGGAGGCCGGCAGGCGGCCTTCTTCGTCCTCCTGTTCCTGCTGGCGGGCAAAGAAGGCATACGGCAGTTGTTCGACCAGTTCGCGCACGGCTGCCTGTGCCAAGCCAAGAGCCTTGGCCACGTCTCCCAGGGCCGAGCGCGGCCGGAAGTGGTTGATCGTCCCGACCATCGCCACCCGTTCTGCTCCGTAGGTGTCGAAAACATGCTGGATGACCGTGTCGCGCCGCCGTGAGCATAGGTCGGTGTCGATGTCCGGCGGGGTGGTGCGGGCCGGGTTCAGGAAGCGTTCGAAATACAGATTCAAGCGCAGCGGGTCGGGGCTGGTGATGCCCAGGCAGTGAGCCACCAGCGAGGAAGCCGCCGAACCGCGCGAGGAGAACGGCACCCCACTCCGGCGGGCGAAGTCCAGGACCTCCTCCACGATCAGGAAGACCGGCTCAAAGCCCATGCGGGAGATGACCTCCAGTTCGTGGTCGAGGCGGAGGCGCAGCTCGGGGTTGATCCGGCCGTACAGGCGTTGGGCGCCGGCCTCGGCCTTCTGGCGCAGGAGCTGGGAGGCTGAAAGCCCATCCGGCAGGGGTACCGTCGGCATGTGCGCCACGCCGAGCGGCAGGTCGAAGCGGCAGCGTTCTGCGATCTCCTGCGTATTATCCAAGGCAGTGCGGAAACTCCGGAAGCGGTTCTCCATCTCCCGGCCGCTGACAAAATAAGCACCGGCCGGGGTGGCCGCCTCCGCCGGAAGGCGCTCCCGGGGACAGTTCAGGCGGATGGCAGACAGGGTCCGCTGCAGGTCAGCCTGTCCGGAGGTCAGGTAGTATACGGGATGGGTGACTACGAGGGGTAAAGAGAGCCGGCGGCCGAAGTCCGCCAGCGGCAGGGAGTGCGCCGGATCCTGCAGGGCGAGATATAAACGCTTCGGGAAGATCTCCCTGAGCAGGTCGGGCTGTTTCCCGGTGGGGTCGCCCCGGGGGTCGCAGAGGGCGATCAGGTCCCCGGAATATGCCGCCAGCAGGTCGAGCGGGCAGGGAAATTCAGGTAACGGACGGAGGGCCAGGGCGCTGCTCAAACCGCACAGGTTCGACCAGCCGAGCAGGTTCATGGCCAGGAGCGAGAGAGGCCCGGTCTCCAGGTCGATCTCGAGCCCCAGCAGCGGCTGCACCCCGGCCTTCCGGCAGGCAGTGACAAACTCGACTGCCCCGGATAACAGGCGGTGGTCGGTCAGGCCGAGGGCCGGCATCCCATCCGCCTGGGCGGCCTGGACCAGTTCGGCCGGCAGCGCCAGCCCCTCCTGCAGGGAATAAGCCGAGTGCGTGGTGAGGTGGATGTACAAATCTGATCAGGCCTTCTTGAACGGCTGGAACCCTTCCCCGAGCGCTTCGTGCGCTGCGCCGACCACCATGAAGGCTTTGGCATCTGCTTCGCGCACGATCGTCTTCAACTGCTGGACCTCAGAGCGGGTCACCACACAGTAGAGCACGGAGCGTGCCTCACCGGTGTAGGCGCCGGTCCCCTCCAGGATGGTCACGCCGCGCTCCATCTCGGCCAGGATGCGGTCAGCCAATTCCCTGCATTTACCACTGACGATCAGCGCCGTGCGGACGGTCCCCGTACCCTCTAGGGTGCTGTCCACCACCAGGCCTGAGACGTACAGGACGATGATGGCGTATAACGCCTTCTGCCAGCCGAAGACAAATCCCGCCGCCAGGATGACCAGCGTGTCGGTCATCAGGTAACTTTGCGTCATCGGGATGCCGCGCCAACGGTTCAGGATGCGGGCCAGGATGTCGGACCCGCCGCTAGTCCCCTGCGCCCGGTAAACCAGTCCATAGCCAATGCCGCTGACCACAGCCCCGTAGAGCGAATTGAGCACCAGGTCATTGGTGATCCCGTTCTTGGGGAAGAACGGCAGCCACAGGACCGCCTCAGTGAAAATGGAAAATGCCAGGACGGCTATCAGCGTCCGCAGGGCGAAGCGTCGTCCGCCCAGCAAACGCCATCCAAGCAGGAAAAGCGGGATATTCCCGATGAAAACCATCAGACCGATAGGCCAGCCGGTGAAATGGTTGATCAACTGCGAAATGCCGCTGATGCCTCCGCTGGCCAGTTGCGCCGGGACCATGAACAGCCGCAGGCTGATCGCCTCCAACGAGGCGCCGGCCAGGATGAGGATATAGTCCCGGATGGTGGGCCAGAACTGTTTGAATGATTTCATTTTTTCTCCATCGGTGCGGGGTAGCTCTATCGACGACTCGTGTCGTCGATATGGCCGTGTTTGGCGACTCGTGTCGCCAAACCGGTCGATAGCGGCTGGACGCCGCTTCGACACGTGGCGACTTGCCCCACGGGGGTACTTCGCGAATGTCGCAGAGCGCACACGCCTCGGCTAGGGCAAGGAGGCGGCACAGCGAATGTAAGGAGCCCTCCTATGATTCCTGTAATATTGTTCCCGCCAACTCCTCGAGGATGCCAACCACCGCCGAGTTATCCAGGTCGCCCATGCCGGTCTGGAGCATGGCATTGTAGAGTTGTGCGTCCACGGCCGCGGAGGGCAGAGGAATGCCGTATTCACGGGCTGTTTCCATGATGATATTCAGATCCTTGGCCATCAGGTGGGATTTGAAGCCCGGGAGGCGGTTCCCAACAAACAGCCGCGGTGGTTTAACATCCAGCGTCCAACACTGAGCCGCGCCGCCTTTGATGGCCTCCACCACCTTCTGCGGGTCCACCCCGGCTTTCTGGGAGAAGATCAGCAGTTCGCCCATCGCCACCATCTGCGCGGCGACCATGATCTGGTTGGCGGCCTTGGCCACCTGCCCGGCGCCCGCCTCGCCGACGTGCGTGACCGTTTTGCCGATCGCCTGGAAAACGGGCATGACCTTGTCCAGCGCAGCAGCCGGGCCACCGACCATGATGGCCAGCGTGGCATTGCGGGCCCCAACATCCCCACCGGATACCGGGGCATCCAGGGAGAGCACACTTTTCCCGGCCAGTTTCGCGGCCAGACTACGGGCGGCGGCTGGCTTGATGGATGAATTGTCCACCCAGATGAGGCCGGGATGAGCGCCCGAGGCGATCCCATTTTCGCCCAGTACCACGAGCTCCACGTCGGGCGTGTCGGGCAGGTTGGTGAAGACCACGTCCACGCGGGCGGCAACTTCGGCGGGGGAAGAGGCGGGGATTGCACCCTCAGCCGCCAGTTCGTCCACAGCGGCATGTGAGCGGTTATGGATGATGAGCGGGAATCCGGCTTTGAGAATGCTACGGGCGATGGACTTGCCCATCAGCCCCAGGCCAATGTAACCGACTTTCAGCATGTGTTCCTCCTCGGGTTCTGAGGGGATTATACCCCGCCGGGGAGGCGCAAACCGGCCTCCATAACGGAGGCCGGCTCAGGGTTCGGAAAGAAACGTTTACTTGATCTCGTAGACGATGGTCACGGTGGTCGAAATCTGCAGCGAGCCAGCCTGGACAGGCGTGCCGCCTCCGGCGGCCGCGTCGAGGCGGGAATACTGGATGGTGACAGGGGCCGTGTTGTCGTAGTAGGAGATGGTCTGCACGTCGCCCAGCGAGACACCGGTAGCGGAGGTCAGTTGGTCGGCCTGCTGTTGGGCATTCGTGACCGCGGCCGAACGGGCCTGAGAGAGGGCGTCAGTCTTATCGGCCAGATCAAAGGAGATGCTGTTGATGCTGTTGGCTCCGGCAGTGACGCTGGCATCCAGCAGGCCGCCCAGCTTGGTCAGGTCGCGCACGGTGACGGTGACCACGTTGTCCACCATGTAAATGATGCCGGTCATGTTGCCGTCTTTATCATACTGCTGCTGTGGGTAGATGCTGAAATTGGTGGTCTGGATATCCTTGTCAGCCACGCCGAGGGCCTTGATGGCAGCAATGACGGCCTGGGCCTTGGCGCCGTTATCGGCGGTGGCGACGGCCGCGCTGAGGTCCTGGGAATGGACGCCAATATTGATATAAGCGATATCGGGCGTCACGGTGATCAGGCCCGTGCCGGTGACGGTAATGGTGCGTAATTGCGGCTGGGTCTGGACGGTGATGTTGGAGGGGCCGCAGGCGGCCAGTGCGATAGCCAGTACCAGTACGGCGCTCAGGAAGAAGAATTTGGTTTTCATAGGAAACTCCTTGGTTGTTTGAAATAATTGTACACCTGTAAGACGATGGAAAGGGAGGAAAGGTTCCAGGGACATTTTAAATTTCAGATCCCCAAAAGGGACGCGGTTGAGGATTTGAGATTGAAGAGCAAAGAGCAAAAAAACTTTAACACGAAGGTCACGAAGAAAACGAAGGAGCACGAAGGAAGAACAATTAATGTAAAGTGCAAAAGGCGGATGGCAGGAGGAAAAGAGCGTTGAATGTCAAACGTTGAATGTCAAAGAGGGTGGAGAGGGATTGGTAACATCGATGCCTCGTGGCGTCGATACAGCCAATGGGGGCTGGCCCTCCAAGAGGGTGCTTCGCGAAAGCCGGCTCGGCTATCATCGGCGGCTCGTGCCGCCGATACGGCCAATGGGGGCTGGAAGCCCCCTTGGCCAGTTGTTTGTTTTTGGAAAAAAAGAGGAACAAACGAATACCTCCCGGTTCCCGCGTTCTCTTCGAGGGCTTCTTCATTGTTAAGGCCATTAGTGTGCATGAGATTCTACCCATATTTGATTTTAAGCAAAACAAACAAATCAAACGATGTGCTCTATCGAAGACTCATCCCACGGGGATGCTTCGCGATGTCGTCGAAGCAACCGTATTCGGCGAGCCATCTCGCCGAACCAGTCGATGGCGTTCATCGAAGGCTCGTGCCTTCGATGTGGCGCACTGCAACTTGCCCCACGGGGGTGCTTCGCGAATGTCGCAGAGCGCACAGGAAGGGTACCGGGACAATGTCCCCTGGTGGGGACGATGTCCCGAAAGAGCACCGGGATGATATATCGTGTCTCTATGGATTATTCGGGTGTAAAGGTACAAGAAAACGCGGCAAGGAAGACTAGGAGTCCGCAGACTCACGCCTGCCGCATGGTTATTATAGAACATATGTGCTAATGCGTCAAGGGTGAATTTTGATTTGTGATTTTAGAATCGTAATTGATATCAGGCACACTACCGGAATAAATCCGCATGTGTTCCAGTCCTGATCAAAAGAACCTGGTCCAGTGAAGAATGATAAATTAGCAACCAGTCAGGTGAAAGATGACACTCGCGCAAGCCCTCGTATTTTCCTTTCAGTGGATGATCCTGGTATTGACGGTCTTCCAGGTCCCCCTGGCCCAGCAGGCGGATGGCATTGGCCAATTTACCCATATCGTAACTGCGCTTCCTGAGGCGTTTGACGTCCTTCTCAAATTGGGCAGTAAGTGTAACCTTGCGCATGGCTACAAGCCCAGATAATCGAGGGCAGCTTCGGCGTTCTCAAAGGTTCTTGTATTGCGCTTGTTCAAACCGTCTTCGATCGCCTGGATGGTCTGCTCATTGGGGATTTCCACCGCAAAAGGCAGACCCTTGTTCAAGGTAACCTGCTTAAAAAACAGGCTGACAGCCTGGGTGGTGGTCAAACCCAGTTCGGATAAAACGGCCTGGGCGTCCTTTTTTACCTGGGGATCCAGGCGCACGGTAATGGCAGTCGTCTTGGTCATTGTTTCTCCATTTCTTTATGTATTGCTATTGTAACACATAATCGCCCCCAAAGGGAAGATAATCAGGTAACAAAGGATCAGGTAATGGGTGATGAGGTGGAAAAAGAGATACCCCTTGCTTCGGATACTTTGACGGTTCATCCCACGGGGATGCTTCGCAATGCCGTCAAAATATCCGACACCTGCACTCCCTGGCATTACCCGCCAGGGCAGGCGTGCGTGCGGTGTAAGTGTGCCGGCCTGGCCCACGGGGCTCCCAGAAGAGCACCGGGACAGCGTGCTACGCGACGGCCGGCTCAGCTAGTGAGGCAGCAGTGCGCGCATGCTTCGCGAATGCCGCATATCGACGACTCATCCCACGGGGATGCTTCGCGATGTCGTCGATATGGCTGATGGCGGCTTGAGGCCGCCTCAGCCAATAGCGCACAAAAAAAAAAGGGGCATTCGTTTTTGAATAATAAAAAAGAATGAATAACCTTCTCCTGAAACGCCTTTTTCATCGAGGACTTCTTCATTATAAAGTTAACAGGTGGCGACGGGATGATTCGTTTCCTATTCGTTCCGCGGAACGAATAGCCTGCGAGGACGAGGCGGCAGGGCGGACGCCATCCGCCCCTACGCGTGAGGAGGAAGATGGGCGCGGCACCGCTGCGCCCCTACTTCGGAATATTCAGATTTTAAGGTTCGAAAAAACGCGGCAAGGAAGACTTGGATTGCCATATGGCTATCATAGAACAATTGTGCTATTAAGTCAAGGGGAAAAGAGAAAAAGTGATCAGGTAACCGGGGATCAGGTAATAGGTGCTGGGGTGGAAAAGGAGGCGCCCCTTGCTTCGGCTTAAGACGCTGCCAATGCGCACCCTTGCACTGCAAAGATTATAAAGCAGTCGTTCTGTTTTATCAATTAATCTTTATTTATATAATTTTGAAACCAATAGATTGTAAATATTCAAAGGTTGGATCATAAAACCTATCTTTTCGCGTCAAATCTTCTATACTGCCTTTTGGAACGACAATCACCATACCCTGTCTAGCTCGCGTTAGAAGCACACGATAGGCATTCTTCAGATAAACTTGACGTTCCAGTTTCCTTATACGATTCCAATGATCACCGACAAAGGACCAATGTTCCCAACCATTCTTAGAATATCTGAAATCAGCATCCCATGTTATACACGCCCAATCAAGTTCGAGACCCTGTACATCAAATTCAGTGGCAATATCCTCAAGATAATATGATGAACGCACGTCTTCTTTTCCGTCGAGGAACCAGTGTATCGGGTCCATTGGTGATTTTACATCTATCGCGTATGGTTTTAATCGCTGTGCCTGAGAAGAGACCACGATCCCATAACGTTCTGAGCCTCTTGCTTGCTGCTTCAGCCATTGTTTCGCCTTGGCAAGATCACGTGTGATAACAATCGGATAGTTATTTTCTACATTTTCCAATGTTGCTCGCGCCTCAGTAAATTTCAGGTCAAGCAATTGTTTAACCAATAAGGTGACATTCTCGGCACGAAATGAGCGCATTGAGACAGCAAGATGTAGTTCGTCTTTGTACACAATATTAGAACGTGATTTCACTTCATCTAAAATTCTTCCTGCCCCATATTCGCTATCGGTAAGTCGAGATGATATATAAATTTGCCAATCTGGAAAAGAACGATTTAGGGCTTCGATCCATTCACTGATGCCGGCTTCTCCTGTATTAATCTCCTGACCACCACCGACCAGACAAACAACAACCGCCCAATCAGAATGACGATCAAGACAGGAGATAAGGAATTCTGGCTCAGATAGTTTGAAATAGGGGGTTTTCTTTCTTCGAAGCATGAAATTTGCTGTCTGTTGCAAATTCCAAGCGCGCTGTGCTTCATCAAATAATGCAACATGTTCGATAGGAGGTTTTTGAGAATCTACAAGGCATTCATCACGAAAATTGTGGACATTTTGAATGAACATCTTAACGTCACTCATTGCCTCGCTTTTCCTAATCTTGTGCCCAAGCTCTTTTTCGCGCCGGACTTTATCCCGAGCCAGGGCTTCGCGCAGAATCGCAACGAGTGGCCCATTTCCTGAGAGAAAAACGCTGTAAAGTTCGGTGCGTTTGTCAATATGCGTTGTCGCAATGTTAAGCCCAACCAAGGTCTTCCCTGCGCCTGGAACGCCTGTTACAAAACAGATAGATTTTTGCGATTTTTCCTTTGAAAGACGGATAATCTCTGATATTGCGTCGGAAGTGTCGCTCAGATTGATCGCACTTGCATCACTACGAGAGATTTCACTAACCGAATGACCGTTATACAGCGCCATCGCTGCTTCAATAATTGTAGGGGTGGGACAATATCTGCCGCTTTCCCATTGTGCACGGTCGATCTTGACATCATCTTCAAAGAGCAAAACATTGGTAATTACTTGGTCAAGCAATTCTACATTGCACTTTATGGGAAGGAGCAATTTGTCGTTGTGTAATGTTGCAGCAATAACTGGGTAAACACTTTTGGCTTTGGTGGCAATAAGCACGGGGGCAACTAGGTGTTCGTGACTTGATTCGTGAAAATTCTTTAAATCAAGAGCATAATCCCAAACCTGATCTAAGGCAGAGGATGTGAATTCTTTTTCACCTATTTTGAATTCAAGAACAAATATTGCGGGTCCAATAAGAAGTACAACGTCTATACGTTTCCCCATGCGCGGAATAGAATATTCAAAGTACAAAGAACCCTCAAAACGTGATAATACCTTTTGAAGAATATTGATTTCCTCCAACCACGCGTTTCGTTGGGTTTGTTCAAGAGGAAAATCATTATTTCTGGCGAGGATGCCAAGTATCTCGTCCGGTTTGGATTTCTGAAAATTGGGGATTGAGTCGGAGTAATATTCTCTTTTCATATATTTCTGATTGTGATTATACAACACGATAATAAGCCCTGATGCTCCGTGAGTCTAGTTGTGTTCGGTTCGGCCAATGGATATAACGCGAAGTCCACCTAGACGAAGGCAGGAAATGAGGAAGTTATGAGGGATCGCGACGATAGAAACTGTCACGGTTTAGGGAGGGGGAAGCAGAGGGCGGGAATTCATTCAACTTTTCCTCATCCGTGGATGAGGTTTTCTGTAGTAGACTACCTTCATGCTCTCGGTGGCGATCCTGGCCGGTGGAAGATCGGAACGGATGGGGCGGGACAAGGCGCTTATGCCTTTCCTGGGCCACCCGCTGATCGTGCGGATCATCGAACGGCTGCAGTCTTTGACGGATGACCTGTTCGTGATGACGGACCGGCCGGCAGATTATGCTTTCCTCGGCATCCCGATCCATTCAGACCTGGAGCCAGGGCGAGGCACCCTCGGCGGTCTTTACAGCTCGCTGATGAGGGCCAGGAATCCGTTCGTTGCCATCGCAGCCTGCGACATGCCGTTTGCAAGTCCAGCCCTGTTCGAGCACGAACGCGACCTGATGATGGCGGGCGGGGCGGACGTGGTGATCCCGTCCACTGCGGACGGGCTGGAGCCATTGCATGCCGTTTACCGCCGGGCGACCTGCCTGCCTGTCCTGCAGGCTGAGATGGAGGCGGGAGGACGGAAGGTCATTGCCTGGCTGCCCAGGGTGAAGACGCAGATCCTTTCGCCTGACGCCACGGCAGGATACGATCCGCAAGGCCTGGCGTTCTGGAATCTCAATACGCCGGAGGATTTCCGGAAGGCAGAGGAAAAAGCGAGGGTAGAAGGAAGCGTTTAGCGGGGTGTTTTGAAAGTTAAAGATTTAACCGGAGATGAACAGAGATAAACGTATTCCGGTCTGATAAATAGTTTAAAACCGACTTTTCGGAGATGGAAATCCCGTTATTAACCTATAGACACTTCGCTGCGCTGCTTGTCCTACTACGAACTAATGGTGAATTCGAATGACTAAACACTCTTTTAGGGGAGAGCCTTTGAGCGCAGACACGGAAGGTATATAATTATTATGAAATTTAAACAACAAACAGGAGAACACGATGACCGCACAAATCATTGATGGAAAAGCCATTGCCCAGAAAGTGCGCGATGAAGTGGCCGTACAAGTAGCCAAGCGCAGCGCAGCGGGGAAGCCCCAGCCCACCCTGGCGACGGTGCTGGTGGGCGACCGGCCGGATTCGGCCGCCTACGTTGCCTCCAAAGGGAAGGCCTGCGCGGAACTGGGGATGGGCTCCATCAGCCAGCACCTGCCCGCCGACGCCAGCCAGGAACAGGTGGAGTCACTGGTGAGACAGTTGAACGCAGACCCGAAAGTGAGCGGCATCCTGGTGCAACTGCCCATGCCACATCAAATCAACGAGGAGCGCGTCCTGTCCCTGATCAGCATCGAGAAGGATGTAGACGGCTTTAGCCCGCTCAACATCGGCCGCCTGGCGCAGAAAGGCCGCGAGCCGCTGTTCGTGCCGTGCACGCCCTACGGCTGCATCTATCTGCTGGAACAGGCCGGGGTGAAAATCGAGGGAGCCAACGCGGTCGTCCTGGGACGCTCGAACATCGTCGGCATGCCGGCGGCGCTTTTGCTCATCAGCCGGAACGCGACTGTCACCGTCTGCCACTCGCGCACCCGTGACCTGCCCGCCGTCATCCGGCAGGCTGACATCCTGATCGCCGCCATCGGCAAGACGGAGATGGTGCGCGGCGGCTGGATCAAGCCCGGCGCGGCGGTCATTGACGTGGGCATCAACTCGATCCCGGTGCTCAACCCGGATGGAACGCCCGCCATCAGTGAAAAGACCGGCAAGCCCAGGCAGAAACTGGTGGGCGACGTGAACTTCGAGGAGGCAAAGGAAGTGGCCGGGTTCATCACCCCCGTCCCCGGCGGCGTCGGCCCGATGACAATTGCCATGTTGATGAGGAACACACTAAGAGCAGCGGAGATACAGAACCCATAATACAGTATTTCCCCGGCACTTTGGAAGTGCCGGGGAAATAATGGAGATTTCGAATTGGAAAGTAAATTCCGGCAAGCCTGGTTCAAGCCCGTATTTTCCAGCATTCTGAGCGACCCCGCCGAGCGCATTGCGCTGGCCGTGTTTGGCCTGCTCCAGGTGGGGCTGCATATGGCCGGACTGCCGGGCTGGGCCTGCCCTTTCAAGGCGGTCTTTGGCATCCCCTGTCCGGGCTGCGGATTGACAGCAGCCATGGATGAGTTGCTGCATGGCCAGTACCTTGCATCTCTGCGAACCCATGCCTTTGCCCCCGTTTTTCTACTGGCGTTTCTGGCCATCCTGGCGGCGGCCCTGCTACCGGCCTCCCTGCGCGACAAAATGGTGGCGGGGATCGACCGCATTGAACGCCGCACCGGAATGACGGCCTGGGTGTTATCAGCGTTAATGCTGTACTGGGGTATCCGGTTGTTTGGGCTGGCTTGATCCCAAAAACCGTTTCAATCATTTACGAGGAGGATCGACATGCTTTCATGGTTAGGTTCGGCTATAGCCTGGGTAGCAGGCATCGTTGTTCTCATCAAACTCTTCCAGAAGGAAGGGATCTTGAAGGGCATTCTTGGCCTCATCTGCATGATCTACACTTACATCTGGGGCTGGATGCATCTCAAGGATGAATCGCTGAAACTCAAGACATGGATGTACATCTGGACTGGCTGCATCGTTCTGGGAATCATCCTGAACGTCATTGCACAATCGTCTTCTTAATCGCGTTTATACTTTCTGGTTTTTCAAGCCCAAAAAGACAACCGATACCCCGCATTACAGTATGTCCCCGGCACTTCCAAAGTGCCGGGGACATATTTTACTCATACTTGAAGCGCAGAACGCCGATGGTAAAGAACACGGCCGCGAAGCAGAGCAGGATGCCGGCAACGGGCAAAATGCCAGCCACGCCCTGACCGCGCAGGAGAATATCCAGCATGCCCTGCATGGCCCAGGTGGTGGGCAGCACTTTGACGACGTTGCGCACCACGGCGGGGAATAACTCAATCGGATACCAACACCCACCGAGCAGGGCCATGACCATGCCAAGCATGATGCTCAGACCGGAAGCCTGTCCCTCGGTTTTTACGAATGTGCCCAGCATCGTCCCCAGGGCGGCCGCGGCCAGCGCCGAAGCGGTCATCATGACTGCCAGGGCGGCCGGGTTATCCGCCCAGTGGACTTTCAACACCAGCGCGCCAAAGGTCACCAGCAGGGTCATCTGCACCAGCGCCCACAGTACATTACCGATAATGGTTCCCAGCAGGTAGGTGCCCTTGCCGGTGGGAGTGGTCAACAGGCGGCGGAGGGTGCCGCGCTGGCGTTCGTAGGCGAATATGCTCGAGAGGCCGATGAGCGGGATGAATACCCAGGTGATCATCTGCCCGGCAGACGAGTTGGAGCGCGGGTCATAATTAATCGGGTCCTTTGTCCCGCCCAGCAGGACGCTCACCCGGTCGGGAGCTCCGCTCATGAGGGTTTGAGCGCTTTCCAGCGCAGCGTCGAAATACGCCTGCCGGTCCGCATCCGAGGCGAAGGGGCGGATCTTCTCGGCTTCGACCACGGCGTCTTTGGCGATGCTGACAGCGCTGCCCAGCCGGTACAAGACGGCCTGCACGGCGCGCTGGGCGGCCTGGGCATTCAGGTTATTGGGCATCTGCCGCAGGTCGAGCGCAATTTGTCCGGTGCGGAGGGTCTGGCTGTCGCAGTCGGCCGGGATGACCAGCAGCGCCGAGGCGTTGCGGGACTCGAACTCGCTTTCGGCTTTGGCCAGCGTCAACACGTCCGGGCGCAGCGTCTCGGATTTCTCCAGTTCGGCGATGATCTGCGCTGAAAGCGGCGATTGCGCCTGGTCCACGACCAGCAGGCGGATGCGATTATCGGTTTTCTGGCTGCCCGTCCCGCCGGCCAGGATGAAGGTGAAGATGATCGGCAGGATGAGGAAGAAGAGCAGTTCGACTCTGCTTGAAAAACGCAGGAGGGTGTCTTTCCAGATGATGTTCAGAATTTTCTTCATGACAGCCTCATTTCTGTGCGAACGAACGGCGGCTGAACAGCAGGATGGACACGAGGAACAGGGCCACGCCCAAGACTGCCAGCCCAAGCAGGGGCTTGCCCAAGGCAGCCAGCGAACCGCCCATACCCAGGATGGTAAAGCCGTCCAGGCCCCAGGCGTTGGGGGTGATCTTGCTTAAAGCCTGGAACCAGCCTGGCATGTAGCTGATCTGGATGAAAGAGCCGCCCAGGATGCCGAAGGTGAGCATGATGGCCGTCCCAATGCTGGATACCTGGCCGGGGGTGCGCGCCAGGGAAGTGATGAGCATCCCCCAGCCAGTTGCGGCGAAGACCGCCGCCAGGACGAGCACCAGCATCCCAAGCGGGTCGCCCCACTGGAGGCCAAACAGGAGCGAACAGGCCTCGATCAGGATGAGCATCTGGGCAACCCCGGTGAGATAGACGCCGAAGATCTTTCCGATCAGCACCTGGGCGCTGTTGGTGGGCGAGACAAGCAGGCGGGGCAGGGTGCCCTGTGCCTGTTCCGCAAGGATGGAACGCCCGCCGTTGCTGACGGTGAACATCAGGAACATGAGCGCCATGCCGGGGGCCATGTAAGCCATGGGGTTGAAGGCTTTCTGGGCCGGGCCGGATTGCGCGCTCTGGAGGGTGATGGCCGGGGCCTTGTCCACGGCAGCGGCCTGACGCTGCCCCATCTCCGCGGCGATGGCGCTGACCTGGGCGGGGGTGACCAGACCGGCAGCCAGCATCTGCGTGACGATCACCTGGCCGCCGACGCGCCCGGTCTCGACCCGGCTGATGAATTCCTCGACAATGGATTGGATCACCCCGGCGCTGACCGGTGCAAGCGGGTCTTTGTAGACTTCGATTTGGAGGACTTCACCTGCCGGCGCCTGGATGTCTTTTGGAATAATATTGTCGGTGAAACCGGCCGGGACGATGATCGCCACAGCCGCATCACCCGCATCGATCTGGAGGCGGGCAGTTTCTGGCTCTGAGACCAGAGTGGGGGCAACCAGGTCGGCCAGGTCGGCAGACTGGAAAAGGTCCACCAGCGCCTGGCCCAGTTGACCGTCATCCTGGTTCACGATGAGGATCTTTATCTGGCTAATGCCGCTCGAGCCGCTGCTTTTATACGCCCCGGTGACGAAACCCAGGCCGAGGGTCAGCAGGAAGGGCGCCAGCAGCATGAATGTCAGCGCGGCTCTGTCGCGGAAGACGAGTTTCAAGTCTTTGAAGCCGATGAGAAATAGTTTTTTCATAGTCTGTCTCCGTAAATCGGCAAACGAATCCTTAATCTCTTAATGCTCTGCCCGTCAGGTGAAGGAACACCGCTTCCAGGTTGGGCTCACGCATGTCCACCGAGTGGATCTTGATGCCCAGTTCGTTGGCCTTCGTTATAGCAGGGGCGAGGGCCTCTTCCGCTTCGGGGACGATGACCGTCACGGTGTGGTCGGTCACGTCGGCTCTGCGCACCATTTTCAGGGTGCGGATGGCAACCGCCAGACGCTCGGGGTCTTCATTCTCGCCGACGTGCAGGATGAGCGTCTCCATCTCGCCGACCTGTTTGGTCAGTTCGGCCTGGGTGCCCAGCGCAATCAGTTCGCCGTGGTCCATGATGCCGACCCGGTCCGAGAGTTCCGCAGCCTCTTCCATGTAATGGGTGGTGTAGAGGACGGTCATGCCCTGTTTGTTCAGGTCTTTGACCGAGTCGAGGATGGCACGCCGCGACTGAGGATCAATGCCGACGGTCGGCTCGTCCATAAAGAGCAGTCTGGGCCGGTGGAGCAGGCCAACGCCAATGTTGACGCGGCGCTTCATGCCGCCGGAATAGGTCTTGAGGCGCTGCCTGGCCTTGTCGGTCAGGCCAATCTGTTCCAACACCTCGTCAATGCGGGCGTTGAGCGTTTTGCCGGAGAGGCCGTACATCTGGCCCCAGAACATCAGGTTCTCGCGGGCGGTCAGCTCTTCGTAGAGCGCCAGGTCCTGCGGGACAACGCCGATCAGGTTGCGGACGGCCATCGGTTCTTTCTTGATCGAATGGCCGCCGATGGTGGCTTCGCCGCGGGTGGGGACATAGAGCGTGGAAAGCATTGAGATGGTGGTGGTCTTGCCGGCTCCGTTGGGACCGAGCAGGCTGAAGATCTCGCCTTCCATGATCTCGAACGAGATCCCGTTCACAGCGGTGAAATCGCCGTATTTCTTGACAAGTTCTTTGGCTTCGAGTATGGCTTTCATAAGATCCTCCTGAAAATAGATGGGCTTATCTTTATTTAATGGTACATACGAGGTGTAAACCTGATTGGCCTCACTGTTGAGGAAGGCCGGTCACTCATTCTTCTTCGCGCGGCCCTTATAGGCCAACAAGATCAGGCCGATGGAGATCAGGATGATGGCATAGACCAGGTTGAGATCTTCCCAACGGATGGCCCCGTTCGTGACGAGGATGGCGCCGCCGATCAGAGCCATGATCCCGCCGGGGATGAGCGCCCACCATTGGGTGCAGGTAAAGAGGGCGGTCAACAAGGTGATGAGGAACCAGCCAAACGCAAAACAGATCAGGAAGATACCGTTCTGGTCCGCCAGGGGGAAAAGCCAGCGGCCTTCCATGGCCAGGATGCCCAGGCCGATCCCGGCCAGGACGCCACCCGGGATGATCCAGCCAGTGCGGCGCGAGACGGAGCCCCAGGCCAGCATGCCCAGGCCGAGCAGCAGGACGATGTAATTCCCGATGTCCAGCCAGTGCTGCAGCAGGGTGGCGAGGCCGAAGATGATCAAGAGGACTCCGGCGGCGAAGCGGTGGTTGCGGCGAATGTCGATTTTCTTTTCAAGGTTGGTATTCATATTTCTCTCCGATTGGTTCATTGCCCCAAGGATACTCCAGCAAACCCCAGCCAGACAGTGCCGGAGGATAGAATTCAACCCCCGGCTGGATAGATATATTTCCATGACTTTTGGAGGATAAAACAGGCATTGGATCCACGACTCTGGATAGAGGTGAGAGGCCCGGGGTAGGGCTTGCTCATATTTCGTGTTTTCAACCCCACCCCCAACCCCGCCCCACTCTTGGGGCGGGGAGAATGTGAAAAATCAGGGATGTTGCGAGCTTCGCTCGCAACATCCCTGATTTTTCAATCTTTTCTCTTCCCCATGCCAGGATGAAAAGTAATCGAAATCTTCTTTCAGGCGATCAACCCAAGTTCCTGGCCCTTTAAAATTGCCTGCGTCCGGTCGCGCACCCCCATTTTTTCGATCAGACTGGAGACGTGATTCTTGACAGTGCCTTCGGTGATGACCAGTTGCTCGGCGATCTCCCGGTTGGAGAGTCCACGGGCGAGCGCCTGTAACACCTCCTGTTCGCGCCCGGTAAGCGGAACGGGCAAGGCATCCGAAACACCCCCAATCTTGGAAGAGGCCTGCCGGTCCGTTGCCGTGGCCATGCGTGAAAACTCGGCCAGTACTTTGCCAGTGATCCGGGATTGGATCAGCGCCTCGCCCGCCGCCACCTTGCGGACCGCATCTGCCATCTCTTCGCTGCTAATATCTTTGAGCAGGTAGCCGCGTGCCCCGGCTTTCAACCCCTCGAATACAGTTTCATCATCCTCAAAAGTCGTCAGGATGATCACCTTGACTGCGGGGAAACGCACACGGAGTTCACGCGTGGCGGCTACGCCATCCATCCCGGGCATGCGCACATCCATCAGGATCACGTCCGGGAGCAGTGCCTCAGCCTGTTGAAGTGCTTCAAGACCATTGGCAGCCTGGCCCACCACCTGGATATCCGGCTCAATTTCCAGCAGGAGCCGGATGCCCTGGCGGATGAGAGTCTGATCGTCAACCAGCAGAACCCGGATCATGGGCGACCTCCTGCAATGGGATGCTCACCTCCACCTCAAACCCGCCGGTCTGGCATGGACCGCTGTGGATCGACCCGCCGAGCTGGTCCACGCGTTCCCGCAACCCGACCAACCCGTAACCAGGTTGCCGGTCGGGGACGGCTTCAGGAGGTTGTCCATCATCCTTCACGACCAACCGGACCATCCCGGGCAGATATTCAAGATGCACACCGATCTCCTGGATACCTTTCCCATGCCTGGTTGCATTGGTCAGGCTTTCCTGCACGGTCCGAAAGAGGGTCTGCCTGGCAAAGGGAGAAAGCTCCACAGGGGAGCCGGTCTGTTCAAAATTGGTGCGCAGGCCCGTGCGCTGGCCGAAATCCTTCACCAGGTTGGACAATACTTCCGGCAAAGGCTGGGTCTCTGCCGGGCTTTCCCGCATCATGCTTACGCTGTGCCGCACCTCCTCCAGGGCGGCCTGGGCTTCCGCCCGACTCAGCTGGATGGCTTCGGTGGCCGCCTGCGGATTGCGGGTCACCAGCTTGTCGGCTGCCTGCAACTGGATGCTCAACACGGTGAGATGGTGACCGAGCCCATCATGGATATCACGTGCCAGCCGGACTCGCTCCTCGGCGATCGCCAGTTCTTTCTCGTTTTGGTGGGCAACTTCCAGGCGGGCGTTAGCGGCTTGCAGTTCCAGGAGCAGGCCTTCCGCCCGTCTGGTCTGCCGGGAATAGCGGTCAAGCAGGATGGAGAGGAAGGATACGAACAGGATCCCGATCCCCAGGGAGGTGGCAAACGAAATCATGGCTTGCTTGTCAGCGCCCATCATGCGAAATACCACCAACCAGCCGGCCATATTGATGAGACAAAAGATCAACCCCTCCGGCCAGATGCCAAGCAGGATGGTGGCTTGCGAACAGAGCATGAATAACAGGACAACGGCATTGTACAGCCCGCCCATCCAGACAGCCGCCAGAAGCAGTCCTGTGGAAACCAGCAGGAAACCCCAATTATGGAGCGGTGTATACAATTCAGCCGGCTTGGTCCGGGCCCAGGTCTGCCAGAGGATATTGAGCACCAGCAGCAGGGCCAGGGCCAGGATCGTGCCATAGAACCGCCATTGGGGCATTTCAGGGGGATGGCCGGTGATGAAAATGATCAGAACGACGAAGAGGATAATGTAAATGATCCATTGAAGCAGGAACTCGCCTTCCACGCGATTCTTGAACCAACCCGCCAATCTCGAGAATATAGAGGAAGTTGTTTTCATCGGTTTGATGATATCCTTACGAAATTACGAACCGGTACGGTGGCTTTCGGCCAGCCGCGCCAACCGGGCAGCAATATTTTCTACAAAGGTATCCGGGACCCCATCCGCGGCTTTGGATTGCAGACGCAAATCCACCGGGTCGTTGACGTAATCCACCACCTGGAAGCGGCCATCCACCGCCAGGGCGATCTCAGTCGAGAACAGGTCCAGGCGGCAGATACCAGCGATGCGGCGCGGGACCTCGTACAGGCTGCGCAGCCCAAAGCGGAAGTGTTCTTCCGCCCTTACCGGAGTGTAGACGTGCGTATGCTGATCCCACCAGCAGGGATACACCGCCCCATCGCAGACCAGGACGCGGAACCAGGCCGGGCGGCCATCCAGGGCTTGAGGTGCCACCTGGACCTGCAGGAGGTATTTCTCGTTTGGGTGCTGCCAGCGGACGGAGGACACCTGCTCCAGGGAAGTTGCATCCAGCACCACGCCTTCCCCGCCTCCCAGGGAGGCCGGTTTAATGGCAAACCGCCCGCCAAGCAGACTCAAGTCGAGCGGGGGCAGGTTGGGCTGTTCATTGGCCGGGGAGAGCAGGATGGTGTAAGGCGTATCCAGCCGGCGGCTGACAAATTCCAGGTGCATGGTGGCCTTATCCGCCGACCAGACCGTCAGTTTCTGGGGATTGATCCTGAAAATGTGTTTCTGGCGCAGCCGGTCGCAAAGCGGCTGGAAGCGGGGATCGGATTCAGATGCCCGATCGAGGAAGGCCGAGAAGGAAATTTCCCCGCTGGAAAGCCCCGCCAGTGCCGAATCCAGGTTCTCTGCTGTGACCTGAAAGAACGACAGGCCCACCTTCGCACAGGCGCTTTCGAGCAGGCGGGCGAAATCGCGGTCGTATTCCCAGTTCCAGGCCAGGCACAGGTTGTAGAGGGGCATGATGCAATCATTATAAAACGGAAAACCGGGAACGGGTACATAAGAATATTGGCTTATGCATGCCCCCTCAGCATGCTATAATTTTCGTTATGAGATACGAAACCCTTCATAATTTACGCATCCCTAAAATTGGATTTGGAACCTGGACGATCGGCGGCGAGACAATCGCCAATCCTGCCCAGGATGCCCGTTCCCTGATCGCTCTGCGCTCGGCGCTGGCATTGGGCTACACTCATTTCGATACTGCCGAATACTATGCCGCCGGCCATTCTGAAGAATTGCTCGGACAGGCGATCCGCGCAACGGGCCTGGCGAGGGAAGCATTGTTCATCACATCCAAGGTCAGCCCTGAACATTTGGGTTACGAGGATGTCCTGCATTCCTGCGGGAACAGCCTGCGTCGTCTTGGCATGGATTACATCGACCTGTATTTGATCCACTGGCCGGAACGGGGGATTAACCTGCCGGAGGCCTTTCGCGCCCTCAACAAGCTGGTCACAGATGGCAAGGTCGGGCACCTGGGGGTGAGCAATTTCAATCTCAAGCTGTTTCAGCAGTCTGTGGCATTGTCGGAAACGCCACTTCTCACCAACCAGGTGTCTTACAGCCTGCCAGACCGTACCTGTGTGCAGAATGGTGTGTTGGACTACTGCCAGGAAAATGACATCCTGCTGACTGCCTATTCCCCTGTCAAGCCCAGGTTTATCAGGGGGAATAAAACTTTACAGGCGCTCGCGAAGAGTCGCGGTGCCACGCCCCAGCAGATCGCGCTGGCGTGGCTCGTACGCCAGCCGCGCGTCATCACCATCCCAATGTCGTTCGATCCGCAGCACCAGGCGGAGAATCTTGCCGCGGCGGACCTGGATCTGACCGAGGCTGAATTGGTTCAATTTGCATAATGAACATGCACACGTAAATCCTGCCCGTGCAGTATTTGGATTGATAAGGAAATAAGAAACCCCGCCGTGGCGGGGTTTGTGGTCGATGCCAAATGGGGTCTGCTCAATTGGACGCAGCCCGTCACCTCTAGCGCTCAACTCTCGGCTTGGCAATGTTCACTTTCAACTCGTGTTCGGCCAGCGAATAAGCGTTGAACATGCTGATGGCCTTGTCCGCATCGGCTTGGGCGGTCATCGTGATGAAACCAAAGCCCTTTGACTGGCCGCTGTCACGATCTTTGATAATATCAACCGCAGTGACCGTCCCGGCCTGCGTGAACAGGGTCTTCAGTTCTTCCGAGGTGGTTGATTTGGCCAGGTTTCCTACATACAGTTTAACGTCCATTTTGTACTTCTCTCTCCGGCACAGCCGGTAAAAAATGACCACCAGCCCAT
>CAIQQN010000167.1 GCA_903873975.1 uncultured Anaerolineales bacterium | reverse complement strand
CACGGCGTCTGCGGCGGCATCATCGGACCCGTTCTGGCCATAGCTGCCTGCCCCTTCCACGTGGATCAGGTGCACTTTTTCGGCCGGCACGTCGAGCAGTTGCGCCAGCGCCCCACTTAAGGGATAAGGACCCGGGGTGCTCGCCCAGACCGTGATTTGATCCTCTTTCACGTCCGCAACAGCACATGAGGGGCCAATCGAGGCGTGCGCATGGTAGGGCTGATAATAAGTGGCGTGCAGCTGCCGGGCTGCCTGCTTGAAGGCAGTCTCATAATCTCCTTGTTCAACCAGCGGGTTATCCTGCGTTGGCCGGGAGCGCAGGGTTGTGTACAGATCCTGCATGGACGGCAGGCTGGCCCTCTCACGCCAATTCACCTTGAGACGCTGTGCAGCCAGGATCGCCTGCTCTTCGCGTTCCGCGACGACCGCGATGAAATTGCCGCGCTGCACGACCTTGACCAGGCCGGGACAATCCGCCACCGAACTCTCGTCCATCGAAATGAGTTCCGCACCCGCGCCCGGCGGGCGTACCAGGCGGCCATGCAGCATCCCGGGCAGGCGTACATCCTGGATAAAGCTGGGCTGACCGGCCACCTTGCGGGGAATATCCTCGCGCGGAGTGGATGTGCCGACGATGGTATAGGTCTTTGAATCCTTCAGGGGGGCGTTGCCCGTGACTTCGAGGTTGAAGGCCTTGCCCCCCATTAATTCGGCATAGGTGATCTTTCGTTCCGGATGCCGGATTAGCGAGATCATTCCATCCTGCACGGCCAACTCATCCAGGCGGGCCTCCAGCCGCTCCGCCGCCATTTTCAGCAGGAGACGCCGCGCTTCCGCAGCCGCATTCCGCAGGGCAGTACCACTCGAGCTGATCGTCATACTCCCCGCGGTATAGCCCTCGTCAGGTGTGCGTTCCGTATCCCCCATGACCATGCTGACACGTTTGAGGGATACCTCCAGCTCCTCGGCAACGATCTGGGCCAGGGCAGTGCGGACGCCCGTACCCAGTTCAACTTTGCCGCTGAAGGCGATGACCGCTCCATCCGGATTAATTGCCAGCCAGTCATCGAGCCAGGTCGTCAAAGGTTGTCCCCAGGAGGCCTCCCGTCTCCCCGACCCCCGGCGTCCTGGCCGAGGTCCGCTTTCTGGATTCACCTGCCTGCCTTGCCTCGCCATCATTCTTCTTCCGACATCAACTTCTCAGCGCGCCTGACGGCGCGCAGGATGCGCAGGTGGGCACCACAGCGGCAAAGGTTTCCGTCCAGAGCAGTCCGGATCTGTTCGTCGGTCGGGTGTGGATTTTTCCATAACAGCGCCGCAGTGGTGATGATCATCCCATTGACGCAGTAACCGCACTGGGTTGCCTGTTCCTCGATAAACGCCCGCTGCACCGGGTGCAATTCCCCCTCTTCAATTAAACCTTCCAGTGTTGTAATGCGGGAGCGGCCAATTTCGGAGACAGGCAGGTGACAGGAAAGCATGGGTTTTGCAGCAACCAGCACCATGCAAGCACCGCATTTTTCCCCGCCGCAACCGTAGTGAGGCCCGTTGAGTCCAAGTTCATTGCGCAGGACATAAAGGAGCGGGGTATCCGGCCTCGCCTGGACGGTATGCAGTTTTCCATTGACGATAAGAACAATTTCGCTCGCCACCAGGCCTTCCTCTCACCCACCCCGGCTCAACAGGGTCAGGATCAGCGCTGCGATCAGGAACAGGATCAAAATCACCACCGCACTGACAATCAGCAGGCGCTTGTTTGTATTTGCAGGGCTGATGACGTTGGCTTGCGGGATCAGGGGCGCGCTCGGCTCAGGCGACCCTGCCTCCGGAAATGACGCCTGCCCGCTTGTTTGGAGTGCGTCCGGGATGCCATCCTGGTTTTTATCAACCTCGGCCATCACGCTTTCATAGATCCGGCGCGCCTCTGCAGGCATTTCATCGAGACTGTTATAGGTTTGCCCGTTTACGGTGATTTTCGAGCCGTTTGTGGTGACCTTTATCTGCGGAGGTGTGCCCTGCCCGGTCAGCGCCTGTTCATAGGCCTGGCGCGCTTCCGGCGGCAATTCCTCAGGGGTGGCATATTCCTTTCCCTGGTAGATGATCTTGGTTTTCAGGTTGATTTTGACCGGCATTTTCAAGCTCCTTTCACCAGGATGAACTCATCCACGGTCTCATTATGTCTCAACCCATTTTCGGCCTTTTTGTACTCCCCCCAGGCCGCCTTTTTGGACAGCCGCTATTATTTTTCTTCCGCTTTCCTTCGCCAGTGAAAAGGGATCAATAACAAGAAGCCAATTGTGATCAGCACTTCGCCAATCTCGACGCCAATGGCCTGCCAGGGACCAAAGACGGGAACCTGTGGCAGCGGTTGCGTGCCAAAGCCAAATATATCCGCCATGCCAGAGACAACAGCCACCACGTAGCCGGTGGCGACCAGTCGCGAGCCAATTTCGGCGGCGATGGTGCGATTACCGTCCCTCCAGAAATATATCAAGCCGATGTACCCGCCGATGCAGACAATTGCCAACCCCACCAGAAAGACCGCGATCTGCACAAACCCGACCACCGGACTGCGGTCCAGGCCAAAGAGGGCGGGGTGGGCGCCAACCAGAAAAACAAGCAGGCCGAATAATGTCAACAGCAGCCCGGAGCGGAGGCGCGTCCGCGAGGGGAGCCCTTCAGGGGAAGTTTTGGGTGATAGGAATGGTTTGTCAGGAGTTGTCATGGCAGGAATGTCTGGAGATGGCGCAGCCAGTTCCCCCCCAGAACCGCCGCGACTTGCCCGTCATTATACCCTTTCGCCGCCAGGACGGGTCCGAGCTTCTGCAAGTCTGCAATCGTATCCACCCCGGCAGGCACGGCGGAAAGGCCGAAGCCGCCGTCGAAGTCGCTGCCCAAGCCCACGTGCCGGGCATCCCCGGCCATCTGGCAGATACGGTCCACATGGGCGGCCAGCGTTTCGAGCGT
>CAIQQN010000166.1 GCA_903873975.1 uncultured Anaerolineales bacterium | reverse complement strand
CTCCAGAACCGTAGTCCATACGGCGAGATCCTTAATGAGAGGTTTGCCAACGGTTATGGATTCCCCGTCCGCCAGCAAAAGGACTTGCTCAAGCTTGACCCTGGCACCAGATTCAACCGGCAGGCGGTCCACTTCTATGGTACCACCTTCGACGGCTCGAAATTGTTTGCCGCCGCTTTCCACAATAACATACTTCATTTTTCTCTCCTGGTCTTCGCTTCACCACTGTCCCTGCGGTACGCGTTCGAAACCTGGACCAGTTTCGATCTTCAGAGCGAACCCCTACGCCGGTCAGCGGGGAAGCCGGGATACAAACTGACGCCCCAGCAACCTGCCGGGGCAGAACCGCACAATATTATACATGCGAGGCGCAACCATGTCAACGGCAAATATCCAGCAATTCTCAAAGTAGTAGAAGATGGGTATACAGGCGGTAGGAAAGCGTGCTAAAGTGAGTGGGGAGAGTGAAAATGAACGAACGATTGGCACTCAAACGGATGATCGCAGAATTGCAGGAGCGGATGCGGGTGTTTCCAGATAAGCGGAAGGGGAAGAATGTGAAGTATGCGGTAGGAGAAGTGGGGATGGCAGCGTTTTCGGTATTTTTCATGCAGAATCCATCTTTTCTAGAACACCAGCGCGTGATGAAAGAGAGCACGGGACGCAACAATGCCGAGCGCTTGTTTGGGTTGCAGAGCACCCCGAGTGACAATGAGATCCGCACCCTGTTGGACCCTGTCAATCCGGATGGATTGAGCGGGATGTACCGGTGGGTGTTTGAAGAGTTGGACCGGGGGCAGATCCTGCATGGGATGCGTTCGTATGGGAACAATCTGCTGGCAGCAATCGATGGGACCTGGTATTTCAGTTCGAAGGAGATCCACTGTGCGAACTGCAACAGTAAAGAGTTGGCGGATGGCAGTCAATTATATTTTCACAGTCTGATCACGCCGGTGGTGGTGGCGCCGGGGAACAGTCATGTGGTTGCGCTGGAGCCGGAGTTTATCCTTCCGCAGGATGGACATGATAAACAGGATTGCGAGATGCAAGCTGCCAAACGCTGGATCGGGAAACACGCTCGACGCTACGCAGGCAAAGGGGTCACGCTCCTGGGGGATGATCTGTTCTCCAGGCAGCCGTTCTGTCAGCTGTTGCAAGACAACCATTTTCACTTTATTCTGGTCTGCAAGCCGGATTCGCACCCGGTTCTGTATGAAACGCTCGACTTTTTGACCCAAAACGGTGTTTTACAGACTTTTTCGACCCGGCAATGGAAAGGAAAACAGGGCGAGATATCCACGTATCGATTTGCCAATCAAGTCCCCTTGCGCAGTGGGGAAGAAGCCATCACCGTCAACTGGTGTGAGATCATTGTCACCCAGGAGACTTCGGGCAAGCAGATTTATCACAATGCGTTCGTCACTGATTTCCCGCTTTCGGATACCACGGTGGCAGATGTGGTCAAGGATGGCCGGACCCGCTGGAAGGTGGAGAACGAAAACAATAATGTGCTCAAAACCAAGGGCTACCACCTGGAACATAATTTCGGCCACGGCAGCCAGCACCTTGCTTCGCTCTTGCTCAGCCTCAATTTGCTGGCTTTCCTCTTCCACACCGTCCTCGACCTGGTCGATGAAAAGTACCAGAAGATCCGCCAGGCATTAGTCAGGCGCACAACCTTCTTTCACGATCTGGATGCCTTGACCCGTTATTTGGTGTTCGATAGCTGGGACCAGCTCTTCGACTTCATGTTCAAAAATCTCAAGCTCGATACCAGCTGATCCCCCCTGTTCCCCGTTCCTTCTCAATGCCTCCAGCGCCGTTTGGGCGGCTCTTTTCGGACCCCTGCCATTCATTTCTGAACCCGCTCCCACCCACCTTCCCACCCTCCGCTCTTCCTTGAATCAACCCAGACACCCCTTTTTTACTATTCCTGATAACTCGTGTCTTATTCAGAATGAGAATTGCTGGCCGGGTTTTGAAAGAAATGCGGTGAGGGGTGAAATTGTTGAAATGATGACGCCTCCGGTAATCTTCCGGAGGCGCAATTATCGTTATTTGAGCTGTGTTACGGGGTGCAGGCAGCGCCGGGATTCGCGTTCAAAGTGTGATTACTTTGCCAGCTCTGGTCTGAGCTTCAAGAATATCTGGCATTCCTCCGACAATTCCCACCCGTACCTTCTCAGTCAGTCCAAAGTAATTGAGGCATGTTGAGCAAATAATGAGCCGGACACCTCTTTGCTCAATTTGAGAGAGTTGCTCCAGGTGGGGCGATCCTTCAACCACCAGCTTGACACCGTCTGTATAGAAACAGATGGCATTTGGCAAAGTTCCATTCTTCAGGAGCAGATTTAAGTAAGTCTCAAGCAGCTTGTTTTGCAGTGCCGCATCGGCAGATCCCATACCTTCTCTGGTTATCAGTATGACTGTATTAACGAAAGATGATTCGTAGGACATGTGATTCCTTCCTGCTTTGTTGAATTAGGCAATTATCGCAGAGATGAGAATAATACCTTGATCGCATGATTCGCAGAACT
>CAIQQN010000165.1 GCA_903873975.1 uncultured Anaerolineales bacterium | reverse complement strand
GAGTTTGGCGGGGAATATGTGGTCACCCAGCCAGAAGACAACTTTGAAAGCTGTAAGGACTGACCACCAGGCAATGCCCAGCCGGAATTCTTGGGATCGACCTAGTGCATCCGAGGTCAAGCCTCAACATACTTAATCCGATTTTACCAAGCGGCAGGGGCAGCCAAGCTTAACAACGAGGTCGCTAAGCGCCTCAAGGTGCGAAACGGTGTCCCCTGGTGGCCAAGAGTGCCCGTCAGTCAAAAGCATCGATCAAGCTGGAGACGGAATGGCAAGAGGCAGTCTTCAAATGGACTGGCCGAAGGATGGATTGTAAAAGGTCTGGTTGTGAATGAGCGCCCATAAGATATGCAAGAGCTTGTTCATGAGGACACCCAGGGCTTGCATTTTGGTGAGCGGGTTATTCTGCCTCCTTTGCAAATGAGCATAGATCTGAGCGAAATGGTCATCTTGCTGGACCAATCGCAAGCAGGTGAAAAAGAGCATCGTGCGCAAGCGGGCGCGACCCTGATGCGACATAGGGGTCTGGTTGCGCTGTTTCTTGCCAGAGATATTGGGGGCAGGTTGGATCCCGGCCAGCTTGACCCATTGAGCAGCTGTCTGGTAACGGTTGGGATCGCCCACTTCCGCCAGAAAGATGGCTGCGGAAACAGTTTGCAGGGATTTTACTGAGAGCAGGTAGGGAGCTTCCGGGAGAGTGGCCAAGCAGGTGGTCATGGCATTGGTCACCCGTTTGAGTTGTTTTTGGAAGGTTTGTAGCTCGACCAAATGTAGCTGGATGGCCAATTGAATAGCCCCGAGCCCTTCTGTAACGCCAATCGAAGAAACTGCCAGCTGGTGTGCCCGGCGCAATTTCGAGACATGTAGCTTTTTGCCTGAATAGGCTGCTCGTACCTGAGCGATGAAGTCTTCTACGCTCAGCTGGCGAATGAAGACCGCAGACGCACAAGCCATTAATAGTGCCTGGCCTGTCTCTCCAACCAGGTTCTTGAACACCTGGGATAATTCAGGGAAAGCTTGTCCGACCAATCCCCAGAGAACATGCTTCTCACGTCGAATGCCTTGCACTAACTGATCATGCAAGGTGGCATACTGGCGCAAATCCTCATAAGTTCCCTTCTGGAGATGGGTTTCCGTGTAATTGCCGTTCCGGGAGAGTTCTGCGATCTGGTCTGCATCCCGCCGATCATCCTTGGACCGGTCTAGTTGATCACCTTCGCGATGCTTTTTAACCGTATAAGCGTTCACCAGGTGATAAGTGATCTTCTTCTCCTCCAGTTCCCTGGCTAGTAACTTCCAGAAATAGTTGGACGGCTCCATGGCCACCACGACTTCCGAAGCCTGATACTTCTGGCGCAGCCCTTCCAACCGCCGCAGGAAGTAGTCATAGCCTCCCCGGTCTTGTGGAAAACTAAAATGGTCCAGTCGTTCTGCTTTCTCGTTGATCACAACCACC
Organism: uncultured Anaerolineales bacterium; assembly: GCA_903873975.1. GTDB lineage: Bacteria > Chloroflexota > Anaerolineae > Anaerolineales > Villigracilaceae > UBA877. The sequence goes on along the minus strand of CAIQQN010000165.1, from coordinate 172 downwards.
ACATTCTTTTCCAATGCCAGGTCAACACCTGCGTGCAGGGTCCTTGGTTGGACTTGCGCTAATTGCCTTGCTATGTTAGATTTTGACATGAGGTATCCTCCTAAGTACGGATTGATCCAAAATCGGTTCATGTACTAAGAGGGTACCTCACTCCTATTTCTCTATACTAGGT
>CAIQQN010000164.1 GCA_903873975.1 uncultured Anaerolineales bacterium | reverse complement strand
CAGCACATCACGTCCCTCGGCCAGCCCGCGCACGTGCGCTCGGTTGAGGCGCTGGTCGAGGTAGAAACCGGTCTTGTGGCCGGTTTCGAGATTGACGTGGAATTTCAGGCCGTTTTCAGTGATGGTTAATGGAAGATGGTTAAAAGCACCCCGCAATGAACCAACACGCGGGGCAAGACCTTCCAGTTCGCGCACGTCGGCGTCGGAACGTTCGTAGATTGTCGCCAGGCCTGTCAGTTCGAGCAGCAGGTCGGCAATGGTTTCCTTCCAATATTCGGTGCCGGCAGTTAGCGACTGGAGCACGAGGACATCCGGGTAACGATCCACGATGAGTCCGGGCAGGCCATCGGATTCGGCATGGATGAGGCGGAAAGCATCCGTGTCACGAGTCACGTGCAAGGTAGCCCGTGAGGCGATGGCCGTCTTGATGCGACGCCGGAAAAAGTCCGCCTCCACCGGCTCGGACTGGTCGAAAGTCCACACACGCGCCCGGATCTGGGAGGTGGGCGAGTAGGCGGCGCGGGCGAGGAACTGCCCATCCGCAGCGAGCAGGTCCACGGTCTCCCCTGAGGCGGGATTCCCGTCCAAGCGGGCAATGGCGCCGGAGAAAATCCACGGGTGGCGGCGCAGGAGCGATTTTTCGCGGCCGGGTTTGAGGATGAGGGTTGGCATGGAAAATTGTAGGGGCACGATATATCGTGCCCCTACACCTTATTGGATAATCCCGATTTCGCGACCTGCTGTGGCAATGACGCCTAAGGCGTAGTCAATCTCTTCCGGCTCGTGCGCGGCAGTGACGGTGGCGCGCAGGCGGGCCAGTCCCTCCGGCACGGCCGGGGAAACCACCGGCAAGACGAACAGGTTCTTGTGCTGGCATTCACGGGTGAGGGCAAAGGCGCGCTCGTCGGTACCACACAGTACCGGGACGATGGCAGTGGTGGTCAACAGAGTGTCGAACCCGGCCTTCTTCAATCCGTTGATGAAGTGGCGGCCATTGGCGTTGACCTTTTCGATGCGCCAGGGTTCGTCCAGGATGACCTTGAAGGCTTCGTTGGCGGCGGCAGCCTGCGCCGGGGGCAGGGCGGCGGAGAAGATGTACGCCCGGCTGGCGTGACGCAGGTACTGGATGAGTTCCTTCTTCCCAGCCACGTAACCGCCCACCGATGGAATGGTCTTGGAAAGCGTGCCCATTTTGATATCCACCACATCGCCAAGGCCGAAGTGCTCCTCGATGCCGCGCCCGGTCCTACCGAGCACGCCCAGCGAGTGGGCCTCGTCCATCATCAGCCAGGCGCCGTACTTTTTGCACAAGGCAGCCATTTTCGGCAGGTCAATTACGTCGCCATCCATACTGAAGACTGCGTCAGCAATGACCATTTTGGCCACGCCCTCCGGGACCTGCTGAAGGCGGCGTTCCAGATCGGCCATGTCATTATGCCGGAAGCGGCGGAACTCCGCGCCGGACATCAGGCAGCCGTCCACGATGGAGGCGTGGTTGAGCTTGTCGGACAGGACGTAATCGCCGCGCCCCATCAGCGTGGAAATGACGGCCAGATTGGTGGCGTAACCGGAGGAATAGGTGATGGCTGCCTCGGCGTGCTTGAACCCGGCAATGGTCTCCTCCAATTCGGTGTGGATGGTCAGCGTTCCGGCCAGCGTACGAACGCCGTTAGTGCCAGTACCAAACTTGTCAATCGCAGCCTTGGCGGCAGCGTTGATGCGCGGGTGGGCGAGCAGGCCCAGGTACCCGTATGAGGCGTACATCCCCATCTCCCGCCCCTTGACGATAACCCGCGAGCCGCCTTTGATCTCCTCGACCGGCTGGTTGTAGAAATACAGGTCGTTCTCGCGCAGCATTTTCTCACGGTCGGTATAGAATTGGATGCGACGGGTGACGGCGTCATCGGTGGTATGGATGTCCATGGGCGGCTCCTTCTGCAAAAAATCTGCGTAAGTATAGCACAGGTCACCGGGCTTAGAACATCACACCACACTCGTACGGGACAAGGTTCTTCTTCTGCACATCCTGAATGGTATGCGGCATTGCCTGGCTGAGGGTATAGGTCTCCAAGTAGAAACCACCCCAAAGGGTGAACGTCACCAGCCGGACCTCGACCGACTCTTCGCCGATATTGACAGACGGGCTAATATCCTTTAGCAGGAATGCCCGCACCCACGAGACGAGTGAAATACGGTTGCCGAAGTCTCCATTTAAACCAGAGACGATGCGCCTCACATCGGCTTTGTCGCAAACGATTTCCGAGTCGTTGTAGTTGGTTTGGAAGAGTTTGTAGAACTGGTTGCCCATCATCGCCAGCACCACGAACTGGAAATAGCTTTCAGGAGTATCGTCCGCCTGGACATAATCCAGGTAACCCGACCTGTCGAAGCCGGCTGGCAGGTCCATTTCGGTGGCGAAGGGCGGCTGGCCAGTCGGGCGGACGTACAGGAGCGGGTAGCCGCCCATCCCGTCGTAGTGATAGACGTAGTCCAGCACGGAACCCGGCTGCATCGAGAGATGGTCGAGCACGCTGAAGTACTCCATCACATCGAATTCCCCGCCGCTTTTAGCCGGGTTCTTGGTCTGGAAATTGGCTGGGAATTCCAGCCCTTCCACCAGGGCGGACATGGCATCCACTGTAGCGCCGCAGGTGGAAATGGCTCCGCTGTCCTCCGGAGCCGGCCCACAGGCACCGAGCAGAAGCACAAAAATGAGCAGAAAACTTGATTGTCTCATGGCACCCTCCAGTTTCCTATCTGAAAGACCCAATTTGCCCCCGGGAAGTTCCCCAACACTATGTGACCGGTTTCAGTATCACGATCGGGATGTGTCGCTTTGTCATTTCTTTATAATGCTGATATGGCGGGTGATGCTCGATGGCATATTTCCATAACCGGTCATATTCCTGACCTTCCGCCAGACTCGCCTCGACGGGGATCTTATTCCCTTTGACCTCAATGATCGTGTGCGGTTGTGGGAGCAGGTTATAGTACCAGCCAGCGTTCTTTTCCTTGCCCCAGTTAGACCCGACCAGGAAGTAGATGCCGTCCATAGAGAAATAGGCGATCGGCGTGACATAGTGCCTGCCGGATTTGCGCCCGGCGGTGTGCAGCAGCAGGATGGTCTGTGTGCCGAGCCTGCTGCCGATGCGTCCCCGGCTGACCTGGATGGCAAAGGTGTTCATCGCCATAAAGGTTTTTAAGAACAATTTATTCATAACAACCCCAAGTCACTTCTCCAGAAAAGTCTTCATCGGCTCCCAGTAGTTGTCAATCCAGCCTTGGGTGAACTCGTCTTCGGTGCCTTCCGGGACATCGGCATGGGTGAAATCCAGCCGCGTACCTTCCGGGACGGCGGTGAACTTAAACGTGATGTGCGAAAAGTAACCTTCCGGCCAGTCCACGGCGCGCCAATCCTGGATGATCTTTTTATCAGGCACCAGTTCGACGTTCTTCCCGGCGATGTAGCCATCATAGGCGGAAATTTTCCCGCCGACGGCGCGGCTGATGCTGGCCTTGCCACCGGTGAAGGCGGCATGTTTCTTCGAGTCCATCAGCACCTCGTAGACTTCGTGCGGGGAGGCTTTGAAGGTGACGGTTTGTTTGATAATCCTGGACATGTCGATCTCCTTTAGGGTGAACCGATAATTTTCAAACCACTACGAGCATGATAGCATATTCGGGCAAGTATTATATTAATAATTGTTGAGTCTATCAGAAATACTCGGTTCCAGAAAATTGTTGGCCATGGCAGAGAGAAATGATATAAGGCCTGACCATCTCTGGTCAGGTCTTTTCGTTTTGGGTTTTCGAGAGGAGATTATCTCATTTTGCGTTCTGAAAGTTTTCCTCCCAGGCCTGGAGCGATTGGTAGAATGGCAAAATACTGGGCAGGTAATGCCGTTCATCCTGTGAGTGTGGACCGATACCGGTCTGTCCCCAGACGATGCCCTGTCCACCTGGGGCGAAGCGGGCACTTGTGGCAGGGAGCTTGCGTCCCAAGCGAGGGTTCTGGCCGGATACCCGCTGCACTGATTTCAGCAACGCCTTCAGGTACGGGTTGGCCGGGTCGCAGACAATTCCGTTCTCTTTCACAGGGATGTTAAGCTTGAGCTCCTGTTTGACGCAATAATCATCCAGTTCCTCAAGAAGGGAGGAGATATCGTCCTGCGGGATCGGGCGAACTTCCACACCGAACAGGCCCAGGTCGGCGGTGATGTTGTAGATGCCAGGCACGCCAATCTGGATGTACGGGAAGCGCACCTGGGATTTCCAGCCGTCCGGGCTTATCAGGGTCAGGTGTTTGTTCAGGATGGACTCGACCTCCGTGCGAACCGCCAGCAAGCGGGCAGTCAGGTCGGGGGAACGCCCGGCAACGCCTGAATGGGCACGTACGCCCCGGCCGATCACCTCAAAGCGAAAAATGCCGCGGTTTTCAGGGCAGATTTCCCCGTACAACTCGGTCCCAGCCTCGCCGGTGCGTTCCCCGGCCGCTAGAAGTTCAGGAACATAACCTTCATCCGCCAGGATTTTGAGCACGTGAGGCGTGCCCATTGGCTCGGTCTCGCCATTCTCCTCGTTACCGACGAGTAACAGAGAGATGGGCGGGTAAGGCGGACCCTGACGCATGCGGTCCTTCATCCAGACCATATAGGTGGCAACGACGGTCTTCATATCGGCTGCGCCTCGGCCCCAGAGGTAATCCCCTTCCAGGCGCGGATCAAACTGCCTATCGTCCGGCTCGGGTGGAACCACATCGAAGTGCCCGGAAAGCAACACCCCAGCGCGGGCCTTTTGCTTCTGCGGGAAGGTCGCCAGCACAGACGGGTATTTCCCATCAAAATAGCGCACCTCGACTCTGTGCTCTTGCAGGTAATCGAAAACCAATTCGGCTGCGCGGCGGACTTCCTCCAGCCGTTCGTCCGGCCCAGTGGTGATGGATGGAATGCGAATAAGCTGCTGAGCCAGGTCGACCACTTCGGCAGTCTTATCGGCATAAGTTTGGTGGATCTCCACAGTGGGGCGAAAGACAATTGGCAGGAGAGGATCGCGACGAGTGTCCTCGCGGGCATGCTGAAGAGCTTCGCTCAAGCGGGCTGCGTCCGACCCGAAACCAGGCAAGTCCTGGAGTATTTGGTCCAGGTCGCGTTTGACCTGGTTCTGACGTTCCTCTGCCAGCATCTTCAGGAATTCGGATGGCACTTCGACCGTATTCCTGCCCAGTTCTGCCTTTAGGCGGGTGCGCAGGCGCTCGGAAGTGTTGGGCTCGCCCTTTGCCATGGCGACCAGCGGCTGCAAGTCGTCCCAAAGGTTTATAAGCTCGGCAAGTGGCCGGACTTGCTCCAGCGTCCAGTGCAGGAACTCGCGCATGCCGACTGGCTTCCCGCTGAAGGGGTTCTCGATCTCTGCCCGAAGGCCCAAGCTGGCTGCCTGCTGCTCGTTGAGGCGGGCGCGGGCAACATCCTCTTTGTCATAACGGAAGGAGCGGGCAAACTGCTGATCAGCATAGAAGCGGAGAAGCAACAGGTGCTTGAGGGTCAGGTTGGCAATGTCTACCTCCAGGGGCTGGCCGCCATCATCGGTCCGGATTTCGACCCGAGCCATTGGCAAATCAATGCGGGCACGCAGGTTTTGCATCTCGATCTGGCGGGCGGTCTCGTCAGCGGTCTGGGTCTCATCCACCGAATACAGACCGCGGTTGTAGATCTCGTGGAGTTGCTCGCTGGTGATGGCAATCAGGCGTTCAACCGGTTCAGCGAAGGAACGTGCCCGCACAGGGGTCCAGTTATTGTTTCCGAAGCGCACGCCCCGCCGGACCAGGTCGTAGGAGATGTGCAGGTAATCGGCGTAAGAGCGGTATAGGTCCGGGCGATCGATCTCGGCTGGGTTGGGGAATGTCAGGTTGCGAACAGAGTCATCCCTGGTCAGGATCGTGCGAGGACCCTTCGGGCCAGTGTCGGCCCGCAATGGAGTGGAGGCTCCCGTTGCGATGAAAAGAGCTGCAAAGGCACGGGTCAGCCGGGTGGCGGTTACATAGAATTCGGACTTGAATGTGTCAAGGTGGGTCTCATCCCGGTCGGACGAGGGCATGTGGACGAAGTCCCAAGCGAAGAGCGGGTCGGGCAGAGACAGGTTGGTATGGATGCCGGCCGTCGCCAGGGAGGCTCCAAACAGGTCAACACAGCGCTGCAGGTAGCGGCGCTTGGCGAGGTGCCACCCACCCGGGATGACATCCCCCCCGACATCGATGGGATAGAGCAGGTTGCCATGCCAGCAATACAGGCGTTTGCCAAATATCCGCCCAGCGCGGTCGAGGGCGTTGAGCAGCAGGGCTTCTAATAAGCGGCCTTCGTAGACTGCCAGCCTCGGGGAATAATAAGCCCGGGTGACCCACTCGATCATCCAGTGGAAGACCTCCAGTTGGCTGAAGTTGTGCGCCCAGGCCGGGAGGCAATCCGCCCGCAAGTAATCGACAAATGAACGCTGGTCAGGGCCGGTGCCAACGGTAAGGAGCGGATGGAATTGTTCGTCCAGCAGGTTCCATTCCAGCTCAAAGCCGCATAGACCAGACTGGGGCTTTTCCTTCAAAGCAGTTTCCAATGCCAACTGGTATTTCTCCACGAATTGAGGCAACGTCTTCATTGCTCACCTATTTGATTATTCTTTACTTTAACAAGGCGTTCAAACCTTCCAGCAGGCGCTGGGCGGCACCCAGGGTACGCCCGGTGGGAGTGGCATAGGAAAAACGCACCCATCGTCCTCCGAAGGGTGAGAAGAAGGCGCCGGGGACGATGGCCACGCCGTGCTCTTCAGCAAGGTACTGCCCGAGCGGTTCGCTGTCTGGCCAACCCCGTGCGTCCAGCCATTTACCGACATCGAGAAAGGCGTAGTAACCCTTGCCCATGATATGAGTGAACCCGTTGTCCACCAGGTACTTCTTGAGCACCACCCGGCTGGCGTTGGTCGGTTCGATGATTGGACGGCAGGCCTCGGCATAGCCCATCTCATAAGCTGCCATGGCCACTGCCAGGGAATAGAATGAAGGCATGACCGTGTGGGAAGCGCGGGCGGTGATGAATTGGACGACTTCTTCTGAGGCAATCAAATGGCAGTTGCGGATGTTGGAGGCACCCAGGCTTTTTGTCAGACCGTCGAGGAACATGACCCGCTTGCGCTCCTCGGTGGTGAACTGGCGGATGAAATTGTTCAAATCCATCGGCTGTTCGTCGGTGACGTAGTGGTACATCCAGTCAAATAACACAAAGGCAACGCCTGCTTCCAGGGCCGTTTTGGCGATGGAGACCTGCCGTTCAACGGTGGTGGTCAGGCCGGTAGGATTGTCGGGGTTGGTGATCACCAATCCAGCCACCTTACGCCCGGAGCGTTTGGTGAATTCGATTGTAGCGCGCAAGCCATCCTCGGTGTAAGCCCAGCCGGCTGCTGGGTCCCCGGGCGCCCACAGGACGTTGGCGCCAATCCCGTAGGGACCCCAGTTGTAGGAGATCCAGGGCACGCGCGAGACGACGATGGCGTCCCCTTCCCGTCCGTGACCGAGAGCCAGCATGGCCTGGTAGACCTTAACCAGTGCGTCCCGTCCGCCGGCGGTACCCAGCACGTTGGCCGGACCCAGCCCGGAGGCGGCGTCCAAGTGCCAGTACTTTTCCACCACCACCTTGCGGTAGGCATCCGTGCCAAACGGCATATCGTAAGCGGTGCCGTGCTCGAACTGCAATTGGGCGGCGCGTTCCAGAATCGGATGGGGTACGCCCGGCAGGCTGGCGCCGCCATCCCCCTGGGAGGCGTCGAAAACCTGTGCGCCCGGATTCTTTTCCTGGTAGACTTTCAGGGACTTGTTGATCAGGAACATGCGCGAGGGCGGGATGGGCGCCAGGCGGGAGAGATAGTCGCCGACTGGCACCAGGTTCTCCTGCGGGACGGCATAAACGGGGATGTCGTTTGGAATGGTCATGTGAACCTCTCTGTATAAAAAAGTCGCCCCGGGTTTGGCGGGGCGCTGGAGTGTTACCAGTGTTTTGGGCTTGCGGTCTGCAACTGCAACCGCCAATGCCCCGCAAAGGAGGCGGGGGGACGATTATTATTATCGACGATTAAAGTTCGGGATATGGGCATATTGGGGCCTACTATATCATTTGGAAGTAAAAGCGTCAAGGAAAGTATTGACAGGTGTTCAGGCAAGGATTGGATAACTCATCGCTGAAATCTCTGACACCGAGAACGCGAAGGCCGCAGTGGAAAAACAATGGCTACATCTTCATGCTCTTGGTGAGCTATGGAGCGAAACAAGAAGGTAACCAAAAGCAATAGCCATGCTTTGCCGATATGCAACGAGGAAGAAATCAATCTCCGGCTGCCAGTTTTCGCAATTTCTCTTCCCCAATAACCTTAACATCAAGCTCCTGCGCTTTCTGCAACTTTGATCCCGGTGATTCACCCACCACCAGGTAACTGGTGTTTTTGCTGACCGAATCGGTCACCCTGCCGCCGTGCCGTTCAATGAACTCCTTTACGCCGTCACGGCTAAAGGTAGGCAATGTGCCCGTAACGACGAAGGTCAGGCCGGATAACGGGCCGGTGGACGGCATGGGAGACGTCCCCACGGATACAGGCCAGACGCCGGCAACTTTCAATTTCTCAAGTACTGCCAGGTTTTGGGGACGATTGAACCAGTCCACTATGGCCCCGGCAATATTGGGACCGACGCCGTCCACCATCTGCAACTGGTCCGCGGAAGCAGCCCTTAGCAAATCCAGTGAGGGGAAGTGGCGCGACAAATCCGCGGCGGAAACTTCGCCCACTCCATGGATGCCAAGCGCGGTGACAAGACGGTTCAGGGGCTGCCGCCGGGAGGTTTCTATGGCGGCGAGCATGTTGTTCGCGATCTTACCGGGCGGCTCCTTCTCGGTCTTGCGGTCCTTCTTGGTCACTGCTTCGAGAATATCTTCCCGTTTTAACCTATAAATATCGGCTACGTCTTTGACCAGGCCGGATTCGATGAGCTTTTCGACAATCTTGAATCCCAACCCGGTAATGTCCATGGCGCCCTTTGAGACAAAATGTTCCACGTTGCGCACCAGTTGGGCAGGGCAGGCAGCGTTGACGCAGTACCAGGCCACCTCGCCCTCGAAATGCTCGACAGGCTGTCCGCAGGCGGGACAGGTGCTTGGCGGGGCGTAAGGCGTTTCGGCTCCAGTGCGCAGGTCCACGACCGGGCCGATCACGTACGGGATGACCTCCCCGGCGCGTTTGACCAGCACCCGGTCGCCGGGGCGGATGTCCTTCTCGGCGATGTAGTCGAAGTTGTGCAGGGTGGCATTCCTGACAATGACGCCGTTTATTTCCACCGGCTCCAGCACTGCTTTGGGTGTCAGCACGCCGGTGCGGCCGACCTCGACCTCAATCCCCAGCAGTTTCGTGGTGACCTCCCGAGCGGGGAACTTGAAGGCAATCGCCCCGCGCGGGTCCTTGCCTACAAAGCCCAGTTCGGCGGCCAGGTTCAGATCGTCAATCTTGATAACCATGCCATCGGCTTCGTAGGATAGTTCGTCACGCCGTTTGTCCCACGTGACAGTGAAGGCAATAGCGGATTCAATATCGTCAAAACGCTGCGCCACGTCCGTGACCGGGAAGCCGAGTCCCTTGAGATATTCGAGCAGTTTCCATTGAGAACGAGGCTCCTGAGGGGATTGAGAGTTGTTTTCCCAATGGACGATTTGATAAACCAGCAGCGTAAGGGGACGCGCGGCTGTAACCGCCGGGTCCAACTGGCGCAGAGATCCGGCAGCGGTGTTGCGCGGATTCAAGTATGTCTTTTCGCCATTTTCTTCCAGCCGCTTATTCAGTTTATCGAAATCCTTTATGGGGATAAAGATTTCGCCGCGAACAACCAGATAATCTGGGGGCAGGTAATTAGGGATCAAGCGATCAGTTAAATTGGATGGAGTCTGAACTGCAGTAAACAGTGGCAGGTTGCCCATTCCCTTAATCCCTGATTCTTGATGCCCTGATCCCTGTTCCACCGGGATTTTCAACGGAATCGCTCTCACCGTGCGCAAATTTGCCGTAATATCCTCGCCAATTTCCCCGTCGCCGCGCGTGGCACCCTGGACGAAGACCCCGTCCCGGTAGTGCAGGACCACGCTCAACCCGTCAATCTTCGGCTCGACAACGAAACCTGCTTTCTCCACCCGGTCATCCAATTTGCGGACGCGCTCGTACCAGAGGCGCGCATCTTCTGCACCAAAGGCGTTCGCCAGCGACAGGATCGGGCGCGGGTGGCGCACTTTCTCGAACTTTTCGGAAGGCTCAGCCCCAGCGCGCTGACTGGGTGAATCGGGTGTGACCCAGTCCGGGTGTTCGGTCTCGATCTGGCGCAATTCAACCACCAGTTTGTCGTATTCGAGGTCGCTTATGACCGGTGCGTCCAGTACGTGATAGCGATGGTTGTGGAAGTGAATTTGCTGTTTAAGCTCTTCGTAATGCTGTTGGAGGGTTTTATCGTCCATATCAGCCACCTATAATTATGCGAGCGAAAAGATTACAATTGGTCGGAGGTTCAAGTGAGACGCTTCCTGTTCTTTATTTTACCTTGTATCCTGGCTGCCTGCGCGGCGCCACTGGCTCCCGCGACGAAGGTACCCACTGAATCGGTGTTCGAACGAACCAAGCTTTTCGCAATTACTGCCGAAGCCGAAACGCAAACCAGTGGATATCCGGCGAACGATGCCACAATTACGGTGATTATGGCGACCAAGTCCGCGGGCGGTACTGCCATGGCTGCAACCATGTCCGCCCAGCCGAGTAATACTCCCATTCCAACTATTCCACCTGACTCGCCATTCTGCCAACCAGCTGATTTGAAGACCTCCTTTGGGTCAAACGCCGCGACCCAACAAATCCTGCTCGGCGCTCGTTTGATGAATATCAGCGGTACTCCTTGTTTTTTACAAGCCTGGCCGCAAGTTTTGCTCGTGGACCAGCAGGGCAAGCCACTCGACGTGGATTATGATTATTTCGATGTCAGTGCCGGCGATGCTGCATCTGCTGCCACGGAACAGGCGCAGGAATCTGCGACCGCCCGGATCGGACTTTGGCCGGGTTGGAGCGTCTGGCTTAATCTAGCCTGGGCAAACTGGTGCGGATCGCCTGTCTCTGGAGGCGTGGTCATCCGGCTGACATTAATCAACAATGCGGGGGTTATCAACATCCCGACGGATATTCAGGCAGGGGGAGCCTGTAATGCACCTGGATATCAATCTTCTGTGGGCATTTCGAAGTTGAGCCTGGTAATGCCTCCCCAATAAGATAAAATCGGTTTGGAGAAGCCCGTTTGATGTTGTCCCATTGAGTAGTCAGGTAGAATCAGAAGTATATGGAAAACAAATAATAGATCCGTTTCCTCCGAGGAAACGGATCCATCTCTAATTACTAAACAAATTGGTTTGGTGCTCTCAAGAATTGTGACGGAACTCAAGGCGGCGGTTATGGAAGTGGATTTGCTGCTTGAGTTCTTCTCAATGCTACTGAAGAGGGGAATTGTCCAAAGCGGCTCCAGGTTCAGGATCCGGGAAGTAACATAATAATTTCATTAAATTCCGGAAATTGGTACTTGACAAATTAGTACAAACGTTCTATACTGTGCAAGATATATAGTACAAATGTTCTATTGCGACAAAGGAGGTCGTCATGAACACAAGTTATCGAAATAACCGAGGGATCACTTCAATGCTCAAAGGCCTCACCATCCGACGGGGTCTGGCCTGGGGTGTCATCATCATCGGCGCACTCATCGCTTTCGAGATGTTCAACTACAGCACCACGCAATTCGCGTTGAATGACGTGCTGGGTGATCTGAAATTTGCCGGCATCCGCTGGGCGACGATCCTGGCGCTGGCCTTCTGCGGTATTGACTTTGCCGGCATCGCCCGTCTGTTTACCCCGGAGCAGGGACGTGATGAGCCGGCCGAGGTCTGGTACCTTTTCGGAGCCTGGCTCCTGGCGGCCGCAATGAATGCGACCCTCACCTGGTGGGGTGTGGCGGTTGCCATCTCGAGCCACACCAACCTGAGCAGCGCGGTCATCAGCACCGCCACACTGACCAAGGTCGTACCGGTCTTCGTTGCCATCATGGTCTTGCTCATCCGCGTCCTGATCATCGGGACTTTCTCGGCCAAAGGGGAAAAATTGTTCAGTCAGGCTGAACCCCGCAACTCTTCCCAACACCAGCCGATCCTCCAGCCAGCCGGTTCATTGAACTCCCGCCCGCGCCCTGCCGCCGTCTCCCCATTCCGACCAGCGAGCAAGGTGGCGCTGTCCGAATCGAGCTACGCCCACCCCGAACCGACCTACCAGAACCTGTCCTTGCAAAGCAAGCCGGTGCGTGAAGCGGAGTATGTTGATACCCCGCGTAATTCCTAGTCCACTTCTGGAGCCATGTTCTCCCGACACTCATCCTCTCCTCCCACGCAGGCAGCCGTCTCCTTTAGAGGCGGCTGTCCGTCTGGGTACCTGCTCCCACCGCTGGGAGTAGTCTGTGTCGGCATTCTGCTGACGTTCTTTGCGCTTGGCTCAACTCCAGCTCCCGTCCCGGCAGAAATGACAGACCAGGCAGCGAAGATTCAGACCAGCGGCACGCTCTCTTCCGTATTTACGCCTGAAGTACAATATTGGGCTGACAAGATCCAGGCTTGGGCCGCCACGGCGGGGCTGGACCCGAATCTTGTCGCAACCGTGATGCAGATCGAATCCTGCGGCGACCCGCGTGCCCTTTCCCGCGCCGGAGCGATGGGGCTGTTCCAGGTGATGCCCTATCACTTCACTGCCAGCGATGATCCCTACGCCCCAGATACGAACGCCCTGCGCGGCCTGGACTACCTCAGGCGGTCACAGGAAGCAGCCCACGGCGACCCGCGCCTGGCATTGGCCGGTTACAACGGCGGGATCGGCGTGATCGGCTGGTCAGAGTCTGACTGGGCAGCAGAAACGCAGCGTTATGCGTACTGGGGGAGCGGAATTTATACCGAGGCTTCCAGCGGAGCGAGCGAGAGTCTGCGCTTGCAGGAATGGCTGAGGGTGAGTGGTGTGTCCCTGTGCAGGCAGGCTCACAACCGGTTGGGGATCAATCCGTAGGGGCGGCTTCCGTGGTCTTCAGTATGGGCAGGTAGATGCAGAATGTGGTGCCCTTGCCTTCGGCCGAATCGACTTCAATCTGTCCCCCGTGATGGTTGACAATCCAATAGGCAATCGAAAGCCCCAGCCCGAACCCGCCAACCTTGGAACGGCTGCGGGATTTTTCGGCGCGATAGAAGCGCTCAAAGATGTGCGGCAGGTCTTCGGCCGGGATGCCCAAACCGGTATCGCGCACGATGAGCCGGGCGTTATCTCCGACTTTTCCCAAACTGAGATACACCTCGCCACCTAGCGGCGTGTATTTGATGGCATTCGAGATCAGGTTGATCAACACCTGCTTCAACCGATCGCGGTCGCCATTGATCATGATCTGGTCGATCTCAGGAAGTCTTAACTGCACCCGTTCACGCGCCAGGATGCGCATTTCTTTGAATACTTCCAGCAGGAGTGTATCCATCTCGACCGGGGCAAAATGCAGAGGCAATTTCCCTGATTCGGCCTGCGCTTCCAGAAGCAAGTCTCCAACGAGACGAGTGAGACGGTCGGCTTCGTCTTCGATATTATCCAGGGATTCCTCGTCCACCTGTTTCATGCGGCGCATCAGGTCCGCGTTGCCCTTGATGACGGTCAACGGGGTGCGCAGTTCATGGCTTACGTCGGCCAGAAAACGCT
>CAIQQN010000163.1 GCA_903873975.1 uncultured Anaerolineales bacterium | reverse complement strand
GAATGCGGCCAACGCCGTGCTGATCAAGCTCAACCAGATCGGCACCCTGAGCGAGACGATTGCCGCCATTGAAATGGCGTACAAGGCAAACTGGGGCGCGATGGTCTCCCATCGCTCCGGCGAGACAGTGGACAGCTTCATCGCTGACCTGACGGTTGCCATGCGCACCGGGCACCTCAAGACTGGTGCGCCCTGCCGTGGCGAGCGCGTGGAAAAGTACAACCAGCTCATGCGCATCGAGGAAGAACTGGGCGATGCAGCTGTTTACGCCGGGCGCAAAGCGTTTGTGCATTAGTCACTACTACCGACTGGAAAACGTAAGTCCATTTCCGCATACCAAAGGGTGTGCGGAAATTCTTTAAGATAACCAATTAGTTAAATAACTTGACAAAGTCTTGAGTTATGCTATTATTAACATAAGATTAAAATGCTTTTTTATCAGGATAGAGCATTTTTTTATCTTGGAAGCAAGACGTGAATAGTTATTTATGGCCTACTCCCTTTCAGAATGTAAAGAACATTAACAAACATACAATACTGGATTTAATCCGCTTCACACCGGGAGGAATTTCCCGCGTTGAGATCGCCCGCCGGATGGACTTGAGCCGGGCAGCCGTGACGGCTATTGTCAATGATTTATTGGCAACCGGGATTATCCGGGAAGCCGAGAGCCGTTCCGTCCGCAGCGGGCGCCCGCCTATTGTGCTTGAAATCAATCCGGCACGCGGGTACGTTATCGGGATTGATTTCGGGGCAACACATCTGAATTTATTGGCTGCTGATATTTCAGCCCGCATTCTGGAGGAGATCGAGGTCGAGATTGATATCCAGGATGGTCCGGAAGCCTGTTTGTCAGAGGCTAATTCCCGGGTCCAGGAATTATTGGCGAAGTTACACCTCAACCTGAAGGATATTCTTACGATTGGAGTAGGAGTTCCGGGGCCGATCGTTGCCGAAGCAGGCATGGTCGTTGCCCCTCCCATCATGCCCGGCTGGGACCGCTATCCCATTAGAGATACTTTACAAGAACTATGGGGATGCCCCGTCTCAGTGAACAATGATGCAGAACTCGGTGTATTGGGCGAATGGGCTTCTGGCGCTGGACGCGGCGAGCGGAATCTGGTATATATCAAGGTTGGTACAGGAATTGGCGCCGGTTTGCTGATGGATGGACAAATCTACCGCGGTGTTACCGGCTCCGCCGGAGAGATCGGGCACCTTACTTTAGATGAAAATGGGCCGGTGTGTGCATGTGGTAATCAGGGCTGCCTGGAAGCCATTGCAGGTGGTCGTGCGATTGCACAGCAAGCCAAGCAGGCTGTTCAGCATGGACAGCGGACACAACTGGCCAGCATTCAGCCGATTGAAAGTATCACTGCCAGAGATGTTGCCGCAGCCGCCCAGCGAGGTGACCTTCTGGCTCAGCAAATCCTGGCACGCGCCGGTATGCATATAGGAATAGCCATTGCAGGTTTGGTCAACATGTTTAATCCTGGCATGGTAATTATTGGCGGTGGCGTAGCTCAAACTGGTGATATTCTCCTGGAGCCGATGCGCCAGACTGTGCAACGGCGCAGTTTGCCAGCGGCTACACGGGCAGCCAGGATTACGACTGCCATGCTGGGACATCGTTCTTCCAGCATGGGCGCAGTTATTCAAGCTTTAACCATAGCGCTCCACCAAGTTGCAGAACGAAAGGAGGTGATGGTTGCCCAGAAGACTCGCGAATCGAGTCTGGTGACAACAACATGAGTGAATTATCCACTATCGGAAAAGCCTTGCCAACAGCAAGTGCTTCAAATTTCAACCAATTTCATAAGGAGAGAGAATAATGAAACGCACGATTTTTGTTTTGATCAGCATCCTGATGGCTGGGACCTTGCTCCTGACCGCTTGCGGTCCTGCACCGACACCCGCCAAACCAACCGTTACCTTCTGGCATGCCTATGGGACCGGCTCTGCTGAGGAGACTGCCCTGACCGCAGTTCTCGCCCAGGCAGCCATCGATATGCCCGATCTTACCATCAACGTCTTGCAGGTCCCATTCAACGATATCTATAACAAGTACCGCACCGACGTTGCTGCTGGTGGCGGTCCCGATATGTTCGTTGCTCCTAACGACAGCCTCGGTGACGATGCCCGTGCCGGCCTGATCGCCGACATTACCGACCTGGTGAGCGGCAAACTGAACGACTATGCTCCGTTGTCAGTCGAAGGTATGACGGTTGGTGGGAAAATCTACGGCGTTCCGGAATCTCTGAAGGCCGTAGTGTTCTGGTATAACAAAGACTTGCTGCCCACTCCTCCCGCCACTACTGCCGACCTTCAGGCTCTGTTCGAAGGTGGCACGCCTATCACCATCACCTTTGGCTGCTATCACCTATGGGGTTTCTATAATGCCTTTGGTGGCCAGATCTTCGACAGCAATTGGAAAATCATCGCTGACCAGGGCACTGGTGTTGTCGATGCCATGACCTACTTGAACAACCTGTACCAGATTGCCAAGACCAATGGCTGGCCGAGGACTGACTCTGACGGCCTGGCTCCCTTCACCGAAGGCACTGTTGCTGCAATCACGAATGGTAACTGGGCCATGGGCGACTACAAGGCTGCCCTGGGCGATAAGCTAGGTGTAGCTCCAATACCCGCTGGTCCTTCAGGCGTTGCTCAACCGCTCCTGGGCGTTGATGGTTATTACATCAACCCGAACAGCGCGAACAAAGATGCAGCGATTAAGGTTGCCCTCTACTTGACCGGCGCTTCTGCGGAAAAAATGATGATGGGTGCTGGTCACGTTCCGGCCATCACGACCGCTAGCATCACCGACCCGCTGCTCCAGGGCCTCTCGGAAGCCTTCAAGAATGGCTACGTGCGCCCGCAGGTCCCGCAGCTGGGCAACTACTGGTCGAACTTCTGCGGTATGGACCAGGTCTTTGAGAAGGGTGTTACACCGGCCTTGTGGGTTTCAGAAGGCACTGCGAACGCAAATAAGTAATTTCAAGAAACACAACAGAAGCGAACAGGGTTCCCCTGTTCGCTTCTGTCAATTTATAATAAAATGTCTGAACGCAGGATGTCATGCTTAAGGAGCAAATGGATATGGCAACTCTGGCTGCACCCGTAAAACCATCCAAAGGAATTAGCAATCTAAAATTCCGCAGAGCCATTCTTCCTTATTTGTATCTGCTACCTGCATTTGTGATCATGGCCATAATCACTTTTTATCCATTGGCTTTCCAGACGATCATTTCCTTTAGCGATTTCCAAACCAAAGACCTTCTGCTGCAATTGAAGTCTCCTACCCTCCATTGGATCGGCTTTCAAAATTATATAAAGATTTTTACTGGCGGCTTGGCGGTCCAAAACTTCGATTTTTTCCGTGTCCTGACCTATAATCTCTGGTGGGCGATCACCAATGTAGCTGTCCATTTACCGGCTGGTGTTCTAATTGCAGTTGCGCTCAATACGAACGGCCTTTGGTTCAAGCGCATCTATCGTGCCATCTACATTCTTCCTGTCGTCATCCCGCCCCTGGTGGTAGCCACCATCTGGCAAAATATTTTCAACGAGCAATATGGGGCCATGAATCATCTCCTGACCATGATCACCCACTGGTTTGGCGCAACAGCCCCGGTGAGAATTCGCTGGCTTACTGAATACACGCCCCCCATTCCATGGCTTCTTCCCAACGGACCCCTGCCATTGGCCTATTACGCCATGATGATCGCCAACTTCTGGCTTGGCTGGCCTTTCATGACCCTGGTAGCGACCGGCGCTCTTCAGAGTATCCCCAAAGACCTGTATGAGGCTGCTTCGATTGACGGTGCCTCCGGACAGCAACAATTCTGGAACGTGACGGTTCCGCTCTTACGCCCAGCCATGATCCCCGCAGCTGTATATGGCTTCACCATGTCCTTCAACCTTTTCAGTTTCGTGTATTTTATGACTGGCGGAGGTCCGGCACGCACCACGGAAATTCTGGTTACTTTCGTTTACACCCTGGTCCGTGACCTGCGTTTATACGGCGCGGCAGCGGCATTCTCGGTCATCATCTTCTTTGTGGCTCTTATCGTATTCCTGATTACCAACCGCATTACTCATGCCACCGAAACATATTCGGAGTGATATTATGGCTGCAAATCCTGAACCTGCGAAAAAGAAGAATTTCATTGTCCGTTTCTTTACAATGAACACATCCAGGGAAGTGGGCGGGCGCAAGCTGCCACTCTGGCGGCAGATTATGCTCCAATTGCTTGCTCTGGTCATCGCCTTCGAGGTGTTGTTCCCCATCATGTACATCGTCACCCTCTCGTTCAGTTCAAAGACAGTCCGTCCGTCCACTCTGCAATTGTTCCCGAAAGAAATCTCATTAACGGCTTATAAGGAAGTTATCAATCGCCCCACCGCCAACCCCGTCACTTTCGCTGTACTCCTGCGAAACAGTTTCCTGCTTTCGTTCAGCGTTGGTTTTGTGGCGATCCTGGTGGCCGTCCTGGCGTCCTACGCCTTCAGCCGTTTTAAATTCAAACTGCGCCAGGTCTTGATGGTACTTATATTCATTCCCTTGCTGATGCCCGGGGTTGGTCTATTAACACCCCTATTCCTGCTCCTGAACAGTTTCAAGATAATTAACTGCGGAGGCAGCTACGCGATCACTCCCTTCATGACTTGTTCTCAGAGTGCAACAGTGTTGTTCAATCTGCGCGATTCGTTATTCGGTGTGGGCATCGCCATGACAGCTGGTGCATTGCCGTTTGCGGTCTGGATCCTCAAGGGTTACATTGATACCATCCCGCTCGAACTCGAGGAAGCCGCCAAGATCGACGGAGCGGATGCGAATCAGGTATTTTCAAAAATCGTGCTCCCGCTGGCCGTCCCGCAATTGGCAGTTACGTTCTTCCTCAGCTTTATGGGTTATTGGCAGGAATTTGCAACGCCGTGGCTATTCCTTACCAAGCCGCAGGACTATACATTGTCCATGACCCTGTACAACATGGTCGGGCAATATGCCAGCAGCATCCCCTGGAACCGGTTCGCGGCCATGTCAGTGATTGTCGCTACACCGATTGCGATCATTTACATCCTGCTGCAAAAACAAATCGTAAGCGGCCTGACCGCCGGCGGCATAAAAGGCTAGGCAACTCAACAGGGCGGCTCAACAAGCCGCCCTTTTTTTTCAGTAAACCTCCAGGTGACATTATGAAACGAGCCATCCTGCTAATCCTTCTGCTCGGGATCCTTTCCGCCTGCGTGCTTGTTCCAAGCACCGATAAAAGCCAGCAGAGCTGGTGGCGGAATACGGTATTTTATGAAATATTTGTCCGCTCTTATTGTGACTCGGATGGCAATGGGATTGGGGATTTCAATGGCATCACCTCAAAACTGGACTATCTCCAGAGTCTTGGCATCACAGGGATCTGGCTGATGCCAATCAACCCTTCTCCCACATACCATGGCTACGATGTGCTCGATTATTATTCAGTGAATCCTCAGTATGGGACCATGGATGATTTTAAAAACATGCTGGCCGAGGCGCATAAGAGAGGTATCCGAGTCATCATTGATCTGGTTCTGAACCATACATCCAGCCAGCATCCTTTCTTTGTGGATGCCAATAGCAGCCCCCAGTCTCCCTACCGTGACTGGTATGTCTGGGTAGACTCAAGTCCCGGAAACCACTGGTATTCTGGCATCTCCGGGTACTATTATGCCTATTTCGGGAGCGATATGCCCGACCTGAACTACAAGAACCCGGATGTAACTGCGGAGATGGATAAAGTAGTCCGTTTCTGGTTGAAGGATGTCGGCATTGACGGCTTCCGTATTGATGCGGTCAAGTACCTCATTGAGGAAGGCCCAAAGCTGGAGGACACCCAGTCCACCCACGCCTGGTTGAGAAAATTCCATACAATGTATAAGGATGAAAACCCTCAAACCTACACAGTCGGTGAAGTCTATGGTGCGGGCGCATTTGGAGCCAAGGGCTATACTGGCGATCAATTGGACCAGGTATTTAATTTTGAAATGGCTGGTGGAATTTCCGGAAGCGCACTCGGTGGGTCGAATACCGGTATCAACAGCGCGATTACATTTGCTCTGCAAGATATGCCGCGAGGCGAGTACGCCACCTTCCTTTCGAACCATGACCAGAACCGGATTATGAGCACGCTAAGCGGAAATGTGGGAAAAGCCAAAGTTGCCGCTTCCCTGCTGCTCACCTCGCCAGGGACTCCGTTTATCTATTACGGCGAAGAGATCGGCATGGAAGGGGAGAAACCGGATGAGAACATCCGCCTCCCGATGCAATGGTCCGAGGAAGATAACGCCGGATTCACGACGGGTGTTCCCTGGCAGGCGCTCGCAGCAGATTACCAGCAAACCAATGTGGCTGACGAGACCACCGATCCCAACTCGCTTCTTTCTTATTACCGCAATTTGATATTGATCCGAAACCAGCATCCTGCTTTACGCACTGGCAGTATTTCCTCTGTGACCACAACCAACCGTGGTGTATATGGGGCGTTGCGCGTTTCCTATAAGGAAACCATTTTAATCATCGTAAACCTGACCAAGAATCCGATCAATGATTACACATTGAGTCTTCCGGCGGCTTCCCTCCGTGATGGAACCTATCAGGTGGAGACCCTTCTTGGTAGCGGGATGGGAACCAGCCTGATTATTTCTGGTGGTGTTATTAATAATTCACAACCATTAGCGGAATTATCCCCCTTCAGCACATATATCCTCCTGATCACCCGCAAGTAATATTCAAGGATATAAGGTGCGTAAGCAAGAATACGGCTCTTTGATTTCGGCATAGATTTCTTACATTCTCCAAGCAGTTACAAGTTACAAACAATGAATATACTCAATCGCCTCAAACCCTATTTTATGATTGTTGCCATTCTGGTGGTGGTTGCCATTGCATGGACCCTGCGCTGGCATGCTGTAACAACTCTCAATGTTGATTACGACGAGGATGATTATCTGCGGGCCGCCCAGCAGTACGCCGCGCTCATTCGCTCCGGCGACTGGCGAGGTTTCATGGAGACGAATTACCGTCCGGAGCACCCCCCCCTGGCAAAAATCATCTTTGGCTTCAGTATTCTGCCTGCCCCGGAAGCAGCGCTCATCTCTGACCGGCCTACTTCCGCCAATCCGGACCAGTCCCTGCCAAAAGAGCAATTGCGCGATGCCCGTACAGCGAACGCTGTTCTGGGCACACTGACCATGGCGCTGGTGGCGCTGGTCAATCCATTGGCAGGGCTCTTTCTGGCAGCCCATGCTTTTACCATCAAGTACGTGTCACAGGTAATGCTGGAGGCGCTTCCGTCATTTACCAGTCTTGCAATGGTGTTGTGCTATCTCCAATGGAAGAAAAAAGGACTGACAAAGATCAATGGCTGGATTATTGCGTCGGCGATATTCTTGGGTCTGACTGCGGCGTCAAAATACATTTACTGTGTCATCGGGATTGCCATCCTGATCGACTGGTTCCTGACCTGCAGAGAGAAAGACCGGTTGAAGGATTTCTTCCCTCTTGCCCTGTTGTGGGGATTGCTGGCGATGATCGTATTCTTTGCCGCTGATCCTTACCTGTGGCCGGCGCCGCTTGCGCGCTTGAAGGAATCAGTTTTCTATCACCTTGCCTATTCCACCGGGGCGAGTGAGGTCCAGAGGGCCAATTTACCTTTCTACCAATCATTGGTCTATCTCAGCACATCTCCTGCCGCATTGGGCTGGCAGCCAAGCGCGTTCCCGGTCGCGCTTGACACGCCGATTTTGATTTTGGCTGTTTTTGGACTCGTGAGCCTGTGGAATAAACAACGGCTTTATGTACTCTGGCTGGGGATCGCGTTCCTGTTCCTTTTTTTCTGGCCGGCCAAGTGGGCGCAATATGTTCTCGTTGTCACAGCACCGCTTTCTCTGGCTGCAGCAGAAGGCTTGCTTAATCTGACGGTTCGCCCTATCCGGAACTGGCTGACCAGGCGCAAGGAGAGGACAATTCGGGAAAAGGGCAGCCGTCCCGCGGACTTGCGCAGAGTTTTGCCCTGGCTGATCCCCGGGCTGCTTGCATTTGCCGTATTGACACTCTTCCCGCTCATCTTCCAATTTGGCGTGTCGCTCACCGATTTCAGCGTCAATTCCATCCGTGATGGATTCCATGGTGGTCTCTGGCGAGCGATCTGGGGCGGGTTGACCGGGCAGATTCCGC
Organism: uncultured Anaerolineales bacterium; assembly: GCA_903873975.1. Lineage (GTDB taxonomy): Bacteria > Chloroflexota > Anaerolineae > Anaerolineales > Villigracilaceae > UBA877. The sequence continues at coordinate 3,132 of CAIQQN010000163.1, read as the reverse complement.
ATGCACCTCTATCCATGCTCGGAAGTAGTGACAGAGTCCTCTATATGGGGCTGGCTGCCTACCTGCCTGTGCTTGATTACATTACCGGGAACGGCGTGCTGGTTTTCAACATCTTATGGACAGTGCTTTCTGTTTTGTTGCAGGCTGGGTTGGGGTTGGGCGCTGCCCTCCTGATATGGCAGAGGGGCGTGCGTTTCAGCAAGTTCTGGCAGTCATTATTCATCCTGCCCTGGGCCATCCCGGAAATGATTGGCGCGCTGATGTGGTGGAATATCTTCGAGCCGGATTGGGGGTGGCTCAGTTTGGCAGTTAAAACCTACGGCCCGAAGATTCCATTTGGTTTCTTCGTAGGCTGGGAGCAAACCTCTGGCCTTAGGATGCTCGTCTTTTTGATCCCGGCCTTATGGTACGGTTTCCCCTTTATGATGCTGGCCGTAAGCGCCGGGCTGAAAATGATCCCTTTGGAAGTGTTTGACGCTTCCGCCATTGACGGAGCCACTCCCTGGCAGACCTTCCACTATGTGACCTGGCCCCTGCTCCTGCCGCTTGTCGTTCCGGCTCTTATCATTCGCAGTATATTCTCTTTTAACCAGTTCTACCTGTTCCAAGCCTTTCATTTTTCAGATAGTACGCTGGCTACGCTATCCTATAATGTATTCAATCCGGGGGGGGCGGGCGGAGGCGGGCAGTTTGCCATCTCGGCGGTGATAAACATAATTGCGGTGATCATCCTGATTGGCTTTGTGGTGCTATTTAATCGCGGCAGCAAAATTGGGGAGGGAGTGACCTATGCGTAAGATATCCTTCTGGAGACAGATCGTCACCCAACTGGCCCTTTTTGTCATCAGCCTGTTCGTGCTCCTGCCAATCTGGGGGATGGCCCGGCTGGCTTTTGATGGCTCGCTCAGAGCCAGGCCCATCGAATTCCGCATATTCCCAAAACAATTTACTTTTTCCACCTTTCTCAAGGTACTCAATAAACCCTATCAATCGGTGGACTTTACGATGCTACTCAGGAACAGCCTGATGGTCTCGTTCGGTGCAGCGTTCATCGCCATTGTGCTGGGAGCCAGCCTGGCTTATGCCTTTGCGCGCTTTCGTTTCCCGGGTCGCCAGCCGGGGATTTTTGCTCTTCTGCTCACCGCCATCCTGCCTCCCATAGCCTTTGCCACCCCGCTCTATATCCTCTTGAGCCTGCTGGGTATCCGTGCCACCCTGCTGGGCCTGACAATCGTTTACGCCGCGTTTGGCATGCCTTTTTGCATCTGGAACATGCGGGCTGCATTCCAAGCCATCCCCAAGGAATTGGAGGAAGCTGCCTTCCTGGATGGGGCAGGAAATTTCACCACTTTTAGGTATGTCACCTTGCCGCTCGCCATCCCGTCCATCGCCGTGGCAGGGTTGATCGCCTTCTTGATGTCCTATTCCGAATTTGCCATCGGGTGGTTGTTTGTTGAAAAGCCCGGTACGGTTACACTGGCGATGTCCATCTATGCCATGGTCCAGTCCCAATACGAGGGAGGTGCGCAGCCCTGGAGCTACCTGGGTTCATTGGCACTTATAATTTCCATCCCGGTTGTGGTTGTTTTCCTGATTTTGCAGCGCACCCTCCTCGACCGGATGATGTTTGGGAACCTCGGAGATTAGGAGATCCTCTCTTCAAGGAGTGAAATGATGAAAACCAAAGTTCAACGTTTTAACCTCCTGGTTGTTTTGGCCATGCTCATTTCAGTTTTTATGACCCCCTTCACAACCCCCGCCCTCGCGGTGGACAATACTCCGACTCCGGGTACTGTAACCATTGCAGGCACGATGCAATCCGAATTGGGCTGCTCCGCCGATTGGATGCCTACCTGCGATAAAACCTTCCTGACCTACGATGCCGAAGACGATGTCTGGCAGGGCACATTTGAGGTAACACCCAACAATGATCAGGATAAAAAGGGTCCGCGCTATAAGGTGGCGCTTAATGGCAAATGGGATGAGAACTATGGCTTGAATGCTTCCCGCGGCGGTGCGGATATCCCGCTTGTCGTGACCGCCTCAACGCAGGTAAAATTCTATTATGACCATAAAACCCATTGGGTTACGAACAATTTTAATACGCCTATCGTTGTTGCCGTGGGTGATTTCCAAACCCAGCTTGGTTGTAAAAACGACAATGACGCAGGTTGCCTGCGCTCCTGGCTGGAAGACCCGGAAGGGGACGGTTCCTTTACATTTGTCACTCACGCACTTAAGAAAGGATCTTATAATGTCACGCTGGCACTCAATGAAGATAGCAAGAATGCAGTTGGGACTCCCCAAATCTTCACCGTCAACGCGGATGGTGATGAAATCTACTTTGGATATGACACTGTGAATAAAGAACTCGTTATCAGCACCACCGGCGCGCCGAAGGGCAGCCTTGCAAAGCTCCAGGCCATGTGGGTTAACCAGGACACTTTTCTGTGGAATATCACAGGTTCTCCGAAATATTCGTACTCGCTTTTTTACTCGCCAGATGCCACGCTCGCTCTTACATCTGACGGTGTACAAGGCGGTATTGAGATCCCGCTTACCTATAGCCAGTCTGGCCCCGGTGGTGACGTATTCCAGCAAAACCCATATCTTGCCGGGTATACTGCTTTTAAAATTAAATCTACTGACTTCAAGAAAATTCCGGAAGCCCTCAAGGGACAGTTGGCGATCGTTGCCCGCGATGCACAAGGCAAAGTAGTGGATTCGACCGGGGTCCAGATTCCAGGTGTGTTGGATGCCCTTTACACGTACACTAGTCCCCTGGGTGTGACATTTAATCGATCCATCCCGACCCTGCGCTTGTGGGCACCGACCGCAATATCAGTTAAATTACATCTATTTGCTAATTTAACTACAGCAACTAGAGAGACATTTCTAATGAAATGGGATGCCCACACCGGCGTTTGGAGCGTGACCGGCAAGGCAGATTGGGTAAACAAGTTCTATTTGTATGAAGTACAAGTGTACGTACCCTCGACCGGAAAGATCGAAACGAACCTGGTGACAGATCCGTATTCGTTAAGCCTTTCAACGAATAGCCTGCTCAGCCAGATCGTGGATTTTAACGCCCCTGCGCTCAAGCCCCAGGGCTGGGATTTGCTTCAGAAACCT